>NZ_JBEYXW010000029.1:0-80791 GCF_040645195.1 Saccharomonospora sp. NPDC046836 | reverse complement strand
GGAGTTCGCGCTGCTGGAGCTGTTCCTCCGGCATCCGGGTCAGGTGCTCTCCCGCGAGCAGATCCTGTCCCATGTGTGGGGTTACGACTTCGACCCCGGATCCAATGTGGTCGATGTCTACGTGCGGACCCTGCGCCGCAAGCTCGGACCGGACCACATCGCAACCGTGCGCGGCATGGGCTACCGACTCGGCTGACCCTGGTGCGCGAGTCCCCCGCCCCAGCCCGCGAGTCCCCCGCTCCAGCCCGCGAGTCCCCCGCTCCAGTCGGCGAGTTGCCCGTTGCGGCCGGCGAGTTGCCCGCTCCAGTCGGCGAGTTGCCCGTTCCGGCCGGCGAGTGTCCCGGTGCGGTGCGCCCCCTTCGCGTTCAAGGCGGTGGTGTCCTCCGCTGTCGCCGAATAGGCAACTGGCGCGGCCGAGTGGGCAACTCGCGTGCCTGGGTGGGCGACTGGCGCGGCCGAGCGGGGGACTCGCGTGCCTGGGCGGGGGACTCGCGTGCTTGGGCGGGGACTCGCGTGCTTGGGCGGGCAACTCGCGTGCCTGGGTGGGCAACTGGCGCGGCCGAGCGGGGGACTCGCGTGCCTGGGCGGGGGACTCGCGCACCGGAGCGGGGGACTCGCGTGCCTGAAGGGGGGACTCGCGGTTAGAGTCGCTCCACGGGTGGGTGAACCCGCCCCGATTCGGCCTGGGACTGGGGAGGGCCATGCAGGCGCGGACGAGACGTTTGGTGCTGGGCGGAGCGGTGCTGGCCGTGATCGCGATCGTCACCGCCGGGGTGGTGGTGCTGCTGAACGAGTCGAGCTCCGGTACGGCCCAGCAGTCGGCCACCGGTCCGGGGGCGGGTGAGGTCGCGCTCGACTACCTGGACGCCTTCGCTGTAAGGGACGTCGCCGCCGCTGCGGCGCTGACCGACGATCCCGCCGCGGCCGAGGCAGCGCTGCACGAGGCGACCGCCCAGCTCGGTGTCACGGCCGTGAAGACCAGAGCCGAACCACCGGCGGCCGAGGACGGCCCGGACCGGGCCACCCGCGACTTCACCGTGACGTGGACGCTCGGCGAAGGCCGCACGTGGACCTACGACAACACGGTGACCGTCCTGCGCACGGATGCCGGCTGGCGGGTGCACTGGTCGCCCGCACTGATCCATCCGCGGCTGGAGACAGGGCAGGCACTGGCCCTGCGCAGCATGGACGGCGTCCCCGCCGTCGTCGCCAGGGACGGGGAGCCGCTCCTGAGGTGGCACACCGAGGGGATCGCGCCCGCCGAGGGCGCCGGTGCCCCGCTGCTGCTGCCGGGAATGGGCAGGGTAGCCACCGAGCACGCCGGTGGCGCCTGGCAGATTGTGCTCGTCGACGCGGCCGGGGCGGAGCTGGCGACCCTGCACGGCGACCCGGCGGCGACCGAACCACTCGCCTCGACGGTGAGCGTCACGGCCCAGCAGGCCGCGCAGGCAGCGGTGGACGCGGTCAGCGCACCCGCACTGCTGGTGGCGATCGAACCGTCGAGCGGGGACCTCCTCGCCGTCGCCCAGAACCCACTCGCCGGGTCCGCGCCCAATGCGCTGACCGGCCTGTACGCACCGGGGTCGACCTTCAAGATCGCCACGGCTACCGCCGCGCTGGAGCAGGGCGCGGCCGAAGCGGGCACCGTGCTGCCCTGCCCGGGTACGGCCCGCATCGGCACCAGGACCATCCCCAACGACGGGCAGTTCGATCTGGGTTCGGTGCCCCTGCACACGGCGTTCGCGCGCTCGTGCAACACCACCTTCGCCGAGCTGGCCGCCGGACTGCCCGACGACGCCCTCGCCCGGTCGGCGACCGAGCTCGGCCTCAACGCCGACTTCACCATCCCGGGTATCACCACCGAGGCAGGCAGCGTCGAGGCCGCGCCCGACCCGGTGCAGCGGCTCGAGGACGGCATCGGCCAGGGCAGGGTGCAGGCGAGCCCGTTCGGGGTAGCGCTCATGGCGGCGACCGTGGCGCACGGTGCACCGGTCATCCCGCGGCTCTGGCGTGACCTCGACACGACCGTGAACACGGGATACGACGTACCGTCGGCGCCTGTGCTCGGCGCGGTCCGGGACATGATGCGCGAGGTCGTCACCGGCGGCACCGCGACCGCACTCAGCGGGTTGGGTGATGTCCGTGGCAAGACCGGCACCGCGGAGCTGCCCGATGGCACCCAGGCGCATGGCTGGTTCGCCGGTTACCGCGGCGACGTGGCCTTCGCGGTCCTCGTCGAGGGAGCCGGCTCGTCGGCACCCGCGGTGCAGGCCACGGCGGCCTTCCTCGGTGGACTGCCGGGCTGAGCGGGTTACCGTTCTCGCATGGGTGCCCTGCGGTTCGCGGTCCGCGTCAAGCCCGGTGCCAAGCGCGACGCCGTCGGCGGCCGCTGGGACGGTGCGCTCGGCGCGGCGCTGGTGGTCTCGGTGCGCGCACCCGCCGTCGAGGGCAAGGCCAACGAGGCGGTGTGCCG
This sequence comes from Saccharomonospora sp. NPDC046836, assembly GCF_040645195.1. Classification (NCBI taxonomy): domain Bacteria; kingdom Bacillati; phylum Actinomycetota; class Actinomycetes; order Pseudonocardiales; family Pseudonocardiaceae; genus Saccharomonospora; species Saccharomonospora sp. NPDC046836. The sequence goes on along the minus strand of NZ_JBEYXW010000029.1, from coordinate 78,318 downwards.
TGTGCTCGCAGGTGCGCTGGCGGTGCGCGCGCGGGATCTTGTTGTGGTGCGCGGACAACGTTCCCGCGACAAGCTGATCGAGCTACCGGATCCGCCGCAGGACGCGGCGCCGCGCCTCGCCGAGCTGTTGCGACCCGTGGCGGAGAGCCCACAATCGCCGTGAACGGGGAGGTGACATGGGCGGGCTTCCGGTCATCCTCGGATCCGGTGCGATCGTCCTGCTCGCCTCAGTGCTCGCCGTGCGGTTCTCGATCCGGCTCGGCCTGCCGTCGCTGCTGCTGTACCTGGGAATCGGTGTCCTCGTCGGGCAGGCCGGGCTCGGTCTGCAGTTCGAGGACCCGACGATCACACAGAGTCTCGGCCTCGCCGCACTCGTGATGATTCTCGCTGAGGGCGGGCTCAGCACGCGGTGGTCGATAGTGCGTCCCGCGCTCGGCCCCGGCATCGCACTGTCCATTGTGGCCGTTGCGGTCACGATCGTGGTCACGGGCGCCGCACTGCACTGGCTGCTCGGGCTGGACTTGCGGCTGGCCCTGCTGTGGGGTGCGGTGCTGTCCTCGACCGATGCCGCCGCGGTGTTCTCGGTGCTGCGCTCGTCGGGCATCGGCAGGCGGCTCTCCGGCATCCTCGAACTGGAGTCCGGCTTCAACGACGCGCCCGCATTCATCGCGGTCGTGCTGCTGGCCACCGGCGCCACGGTGAACTGGGGGCTCCCGCTGCTCGTGGTCTACGAGCTGGTGGCCGGTGCGCTGATCGGCTTCGGGCTGGGCTGGCTCGGCGCGCAGGGACTGCGCCGCGTTGCGCTGCCCGCGACCGGGCTGTACCCACTTGCGGCGGTCGCGGTGTGTGTCGGGGCGTACGCGGCGGGTCAGCTCGCGCATGCGTCGGGGCTGCTGGCCACCTACATCGCGGGCGTCGTGCTCGGCAACTCGCGGCTGCCGCACCGCGCCGACACCCTGTCGTTCGCCGAGGGAATCGGCTGGATCGCCCAGATCGGGCTGTTCGTGATGCTGGGGGTCTTCGCCTCACCCGACCGGCTTCCCCACGCACTGGTGCCCGGTCTGCTGGCGGGGGTCGTCGTGCTGCTGGTCGCCCGGCCGATCTCCGTGGTGCTGTCGACCGTGCCGTTCCGGCTGCCCTGGCGCGAACAGATCTTCCTGTCCTGGGCCGGCCTGCGCGGAGCGGTGCCGATCGTGCTCGCGACGATCCCGCTGGCCGAGGGCCTGCCCGGTGCGCAGCGGCTGGTGGACGCCGTGTTCGTGCTCGTGATCGTGTTCACCCTGGTGCAGGGCGCGCTGCTCGGGCCGCTGGCGAGGTGGCTCGGGCTGGCGGGCGCCGCCGAGCCCGAGGAGATCGAGGTCGACGCGGCTCCGCTCGACGAGCTCGGCGCGGTGCTGCTGCAGGTACGCATCCAGCGTGGATCACGGCTGCACGGCGTCTACATCGCGGAGCTGCGGCTGCCCTCCGGTGCCGTGGTGAGCCTGGTGGTGCGCAACGGTAAGGGGTTCACCCCGGTCCGCATCACGCGGTTGCAGGAGCGCGACGAGCTGCTGGTCGTCACCACGGAGAGCGCCCGCAACGCGGCCGAGCGGCGGATTCGCGCCGTCGACCGGGCCGGTCCGCTCGCGAAGTGGAAGGGCGAGCTGGGAGACTGACCGCGAGGCAGATGGCGGCGCCATGGACAATGGACCGGTGAGCACTGAGCAGGGCCCAGAGCCGGCCACCAGCGCCCCGCAGCCACAGGCGCCCGACCTTCCGAAACGCAGGATCGGACTGCTGGCCCTCGTCGCCGTACTCGCCTATGCCGTGGACCTGGTCACCAAGATCGTCGCTACCACGGCCCTGGAGGGCGAGGAGCCGATCCGGATCCTCGGTGGCGCCGTGTACCTGCAGCTGATCCGCAACCCCTACGCCGCGTTCGGGATGGACTTCGGCGGCACCTGGATCCTCGCGATCGTCGCGATGGTCGTGGTCGGCGTGATCATCTGGTTCGCGAGGCGGCTGCGCTCGGTGGGCTGGGCGATCGGCCTCGGACTGGTGCTGGCCGGTGCGCTGGGTAACCTCACCGACCGCATCTTCCGCGCTCCCGGCCCGCTGCATGGCCACGTCGTCGACTTCATCTCCCCGTTCGCGCCGAACGGTGACTTCTTTCCCGTCTTCAACGCGGCCGACTCGGCCATCTCCATCGGTGCGGTTCTGATCGTGCTGCTGTCGCTGCTCGGCCGGGACTACGACGGCACGCGGGCCCGCTCGAAAAAGGATGACGAGTCCGGGGAGGAGCCGGCGTGAGCGCACGGATGCTGCCGGTTCCGGAGGGACTCGACGGCATGCGGGTCGACGCCGGGCTGGCCAAGCTGCTCGGGTTGTCCCGCACGGCGGTCGCCGAACTCGCGGCGGCAGGCGAGGTGCTGCTCGACGGCAAGCCGGCGGGCAAGTCGGACCGGCTCGCCGCGGGTGGCCTGCTGGAGGTGACGCTGCCAGCCCCGGAGGCGCCGCTGGAGGTCGTCGCCGAGCCGGTCGAGGGCCTGCGGATCCTGCACGATGACGACGACATCGTCGTGGTCGACAAGCCGGTCGGCGTGGCCGTCCACCCGAGTCCCGGCTGGACGGGGCCCACCGTCGTCAACGGGCTCGCGGCGGCGGGGCTGCGGATCTCCACGTCGGGCGCCGCGGAGCGGCAGGGGGTCGTGCACCGGCTGGACGCCGGAACCACCGGCGTGATGGTGGTCGCCAAGAGCGAGCACGCCTACACCGTGCTCAAGCGCGCGTTCAAGGAACGCACGGTGGACAAGGGCTACCATGCGCTGGTGCAGGGGCACCCGGACCCGACGCGGGGCACCATCGACGCGCCGATCGACCGGCACCCACGGCACGACTACAAGTTCGCCGTCGTCGCCGGGGGACGCCCTTCGGTGACGCACTACGAGGTGATGGAGGCGTTCCGTGCCGCGTCGCTGGTGGACATCAAGCTGGAGACGGGGCGAACCCACCAGATCCGCGTGCACTTCGCCGCGCTGCGCCATCCCTGCGTCGGTGACCTGACCTACGGCGCGGACCCGGTGCTCGCGCGCAAGCTCGGGCTGACCCGGCAGTGGCTGCACGCGCGCACCCTCGGCTTCGCGCATCCCGCCGACGGCCGGTGGGTGGAGTTCACCAGCGAGTACCCCGCCGACCTGGCAGCCGCCCTCGACGTGCTGCGCGCGGAGTCCTGAGCCTGCGACGCGCTCTCAGTCGTCGATCGTCCACACCAGCGAGCGCTCGTCGGGCTCGGGCCGCGGGCTCCAGCGCACCGACGCGATCCGCATCGCCGCGGGCAGCACGTAGACCGTGTGCCCGCCGGTGGTCTCGCCCGGCCGCACGCCGATCTTGTGCGGTGGGCGCGAGGTCAGCGAGACGGGCGCCTTCCCGACGGGCTTGCCGTCGACGGTGAGCAGCTCCAGGTAGTTGTCGGGCAACGACGCGAATGGGACACCGCTGCGGTTGGTGATCTCGGTGTGCACCACGACGGCCCGCTCGTCCTCCTCGAGCCGGTAACCGGCCGCGCTGAACAGGTAGTCGGCGGGGTCCTGCACCTCCAGCAGCTGGATCGCGAGCTGCTCGCCTTCGAGCCCGTGTGTCTCCAGCACCTCACCGGTGCGCCCGGTGCGGGGTGCCGGGGGCGCCGTCGCGGGGGGCTGGTCGCCGCGCGCCCACAGTGCGCTCTGCGGCGGACCCCAGGTGCTCATCACCGGATCCGGCGGAGGCGGAGGCTGCCGGCGCGGCGGTGGTGGGCGGTGCTGCTGGGCAGGTGGCTGGTAGCGGCCCGACGGGGTGCCGTGGACCGGGTAGGCGCCGCTGGGTGCGCCCTGGGCGGGGTAGGTCCCGCTCGGCGTGCCGTGCACGGGAAACGCGCCGCTGGGCGTGCCGTGGACCGGATATGCGCCGCTCGGTGTGCCGTGTGCCGGATGAGGAGGTGCCTGCTGAGCCCAGCCGCCGGCCAGCGCCGTGCGCAGGCCGTTCGGGTCGCTTTCGACACCGACCAGCAGGGGCAGCCCGGTCGCGGACAGGTTCACCAGCCGGTAGGCGACCTCCCGGGGATCCATGCCGACCTTGGCGGCGATCTCGTGCACGGCGGCCTTGCCCAGCTCGGCCAGCACAGCGAGCAGGCGAGCGTCCACAGGATCCGTCACGGCCACGATCATGAGCCTAATAGCCCCGTGCCAGTGCCACGGCTCGGATCCGCTGCGTCAGTATGCTGCGGCCATGACGGATGTGGCCGACCTCGCCGACGAATACCTGCAGCTGCTGTTCGACGCCGACCCGCTGTGGCCCGCGGTGCTCGGGATCGACCCGACACGCACGGGGCTCGGGGAGGTCTCCGTGGAGGCCGAACAGGTACATCGGGCCGCGCTCGAACGGGTCAGCGAGCGGGCCCGCGCGCTGGACGTGGCCGTGCTGGACCCGCAGGACCGGGTCACCCGCGATGTGCTGCTCAGCTCCGCACGTGCCCGGATGGACCAGATCGACACCCGGCTCGTCGAGTTCACCATCACCGACTTCTTCGTCGCCCCCGCGTCCGGGCTGCTGACGATCCTGCCGATGGTCGCGGTGACCAACAGCGAGCAGGGCGCCGCGCAGCTCGAACGGCTCGCCGCGATCCCCGCTCACCTGGAGCAGGTCGCGCAGCGTCATCGCGAGGGTGTCGCCGCTGGGCTGGTGCCCGTGGCGCACCTGGTACGGAGTGCGATCGCGCACCTCGACCGGTACCTCGCCGATCCGGCGAGCGACCCGCTGCTGCGCCAGCCCGCACCCGACGACGATTTCGCGGCGCGGCGCACGCAGTTGCTGGCGGACGTCGTACGCCCAGGTTTCAGTGCCTACCGCGATGTGCTGGAGCGCGAGATCGTGGCGCACGGCAGGCCGGACGAGCGGCCCGGTGTCTGTTACCTGCCGGACGGCGAGGCGACCTATGCCGCCCTCGCGCGCGTGCACACCACCACCGACCGCGATCCCGACGACCTGCACACCACGGGCCTGCGCCTGATCGACGAGCTGCGCGCCGAGTACTCCGAGATCGGCAGCCGGGTGTTCGGCACCAGCGATCTGGCGGAGATCTTCACGCGGCTGCGTACCGATCCCGCGCTGCGCTGGACGAGCCAGGACGAGCTGCTGGACACGGCGCGCGCGGCGATCACCCGCGCGGAGCAGGCGGCGCCGCAGTGGTTCGGCCGCATCCCGCCGCAGCCGTGGGTCGTCGAGCCGGTCCCGGCAGCGGAGGCACCGGGCGCGGCGGCGGCGTACTACCTGATGCCCGCCGCGGACGGTTCCCGTCCCGGCACGTACTTCGCCAACACTCACCGGGTGAGTGAGCGGTTCCGGCACACCGCCGAGGTGACGGCCTTCCACGAGGCCATCCCGGGACACCACTTCCAGCTCAGCACCGCGCTGGAACTCACCGATCTGCCGCTGCTGCGCCGGGTCGGCGATTTCAACGCCTACACCGAGGGCTGGGGGCTGTACTCGGAACGGCTCGCGAACGAGATGGGGCTGTACTCCGACGACGTGTCGCTGCTGGGGATGCTGAGCATGGACTCCATGCGTGCGGGCCGGCTCGTCGTGGACACCGGCCTGCACGCCAAGGGCTGGAGCCGCCAGCGGGCGATCGACTTCCTCCGCGAGCACACCCCGATGGCCGAGGTCGAGATCGTCTCCGAGGTCGACCGCTACATCGGCTATCCAGGCCAGGCGCTGTCGTACATGGTAGGCAGGTTGGAGATCCAGCGCCTGCGAGCGAAGGCGGTAGAGGATCTCGGCGCGCGCTTCGACATCAGGGAGTTCCACGACCTGGTGCTCGGCGGCGGCGCGCTTCCGCTGTCGGTGCTGGGGGACGTGGTGGCGGCGTGGACGGTGCGCGGCAGCGCTACGCCGTGACCCCGGTGAGCCGGGCGAACACGACGGTCGCCTCTGTGCCCGTGCCGGCTGAGCCGAACCGGCCCGACGCGGTGAGCAGGCGCAGGTCCGGGTGGTCGCTGTGTGCGCACGCCGCGCTGAGTGCGAAGTCCTTCGGCAGAGTCTGCACGCGGTACACGGTGAACACCGCGGCGGTTCCGTCGGCCCTGTTCACGGTGATCTCGGCACCGGGCGCGAGCTTGCCGAGGCCGTAGAAGGCGCCCCGCTCGTAGGCGAAATCGCGGTAACCGGTGAGTACGGCGGCGCCCCGCTCGCCGGGCGAGTTCGTGGCGGACAGCCAGCCGACGGTCATGGCTTCGGCGGGGACCTCCGGCACGCCGGTGGGGGTGTGGCCGAGCTCGATCACCGATCCGGACACCAGTCCGATCGCGGGCACGCTCAGCCGCCCGGGTGCCGCGGCAGGCAGTGGATCATGGGCGGGTGGAACGGGACCGCTGAGCGCCGCGCTGTCGGTGGACGGTGTGCCCGCGCCCGTCAGCGGGGCGGCGCTGCCGGGGTTCTCCGCCGATTCGGCTCGCATGAGTGTCACGGTGGTCAGCACTGCCGCCAGCGTCACGACGACGGCCGCGGCGGCGGCGCCGAGGCGCCCTGCGTCGCTCAGGCGTGTGTTCCTCGTCATCGGCGCACCTCACCTGATCGGCCCACGGCCGCCCCCTCTGTCAGGAGTTTTGCCCCCACACCGTCGGCGATGCAGCAACGGCGCTTGATGTCTGGTTTTCGCCAATATGGGTATGTGTCGTTACGTTTGCTGTTGTCCCACGGTTAAATGTCACTCATCTGGGTTATACCTTCACAGTGGAGGTAATGGTGCGACCAGCGACCGTGGGTGTGCTCGATGTCGGGTGCTTCAGTGCCCGTCTGCTGATCGCCGAGCGTGGTGGTTCGCTGCTCGATCCTGTCTTCAACCACAAAACCCGGCTGCGGCTGGACCGCGCGCTCGATGCCTGCGGACGGCTCGGCGCCGATGGTGTCGACGCGATCATCACCGCGGTCGGCACGGCAGGTGAGCTCGCCGAGCAACGCGGGGTGAGCCGCGTGTTCCCGCTCGCGACGTCATCGATCCGGGATGCCCGCAACGCCACCGAGATCGTGCGCCAGGTGCGGCACGAGACCGGTACCGAGTTGCGTTTCCTCACCGGACAGCGGGAGGCCGAGCTGTCCTACCTCGCTGCACGCCGGTGGTTCGGCGCCGCCGTGGGGCCGCTTGCCGTGCTGGACATCGGCGGCGGGACGGTGGAGCTGGCCGCGGGTGAGGGCGAGCATGCCGCGGTCGCCTGGTCGCTTCGGCTTGGCGCCAGGGAGATGACCCGCACCTGGCTCGACACGGAGGTCCCGCCTGCCGAGCGCATCGCGGAACTACGCGCGCATGCACTCGACCGGGTGCGCCGCGCGGTCGCCGAGGCCGAGCCACGACTGTCCGGCTACCGCACCGTCGGCTGTTCCACGGTGCTGCGGCAGCTGGCCAGGCTCGCCGGTGCCCGGCCGCAGCGGGACGCGCCGTCACGCGAGCTCCGCGTGGAGGACCTGCGGCGGTGGATTCCGCGGCTCGCCGTCATGCCTGCGTCACGGCGTGCCGAGCTGCCGGGCATCTCGCGCTCGCGGGCGCGGCAGGCGCTGGCCGGTGCGGTTGTCGCGGAGGCACTTCTCACCGTGTTCGGCGGTTCGCTCGACGTCTGCCCCTGGTCGACAACACACGGGCTGCTGCTGACCCTGCTCGACCAGACGGAGCAGGACGCCACGCGCCGATCGGTCGCCTGAGGTCGCCGATGCCGGAGCTACCCGATGTGGAGGGCTTCCGGCGCGTGCTGGCCGAGCACGCGGTGGGCGAACCGGTGCGGGCTGTTGAGGTTCTCGACGAGCAGGTGCTGCACGGCGTCGACGCCGACGGCCTGCGCGCGGCCGTGTCCGGACACCGCTTCGCCGAACCACAGCGGCACGGCAAGTGGTTGCTGGCGCCCGTGGGCGATACCGGGCAGACGGTACTGCTGCACTTCGGCATGACCGGGGCCCTGCTGTGGGAGGACGCCGACGAGCCGAGGCACCGGCATGATCGGGTGATCTTCGATTTCGACGGCGGACAGCTGCGTTACCGCGACATGCGCAAGCTGACCGGACTGCGCCTCGCCCGCGACGAGCGCGAGCGGGCGGAGCTACTCGCCGACCTCGGCCCGGACGCGCTGACGGTGTCGCGTGCCGAGTTCGCTGACCGTCTCGGCGGGCTGCGGCGGCGGCTGAAGTCCGCGCTCACCGACCAGTCCGTCGTCGCCGGCCTCGGCAACCTGCTGGCCGACGAGATCCTGTGGCAGGCGCGGCTCAACCCACACCGCTCGACCGCCAGCCTGTCCCGCGCCGACCTCATGAGCCTGCACGGACGGATGCGCACCGTGCTGCGTGAGTCGGTGAAGGCGGGCCGCCTACCGACCCGGCCTTCGTGGCTCACCGGGCGCCGCGACGAACCGTCGGGCAGCTGCCCCCGCTGCGGCACCACCCTGTGGCACGGGCGGGTGGACGGCAGGGGAACCGTGTGGTGCCCGCACTGCCAACCGGAATGACAACTGGCGACAACAGGAGTAGAGATCGGGTTATGCGGAAAGACGAGGTGAACCCCACGGAGCCGGACCACCGGCTGCCCCCGGACGTCCCGGCCCCGTCGCACCGCGACATCGGCTGGGACACCGAGGAGATACCCGAGCCGCCGAACAAGGACGAGGTCCGCCCTGACGAGGTCGACCCCCAGACCGCGGCGCTGGAGCAGCCGCCCGGCTAGCGCGCGGTGCCAACGCGGAGGTACCCGGGTTGGATCGTGTCGCCCTCACGCGGGAGGTTTCCCGTGCGGCGCACCGGGGCCCGGCCCTTGGGCTGGGTGGGCTCCTCGGGGGCGTCGATGGGTGGCACGGGCAGGGTGGTGGTCTGCTCGGTCAGGGTGATCGGCGACTCGTAGTGCGTGATCGTCAACGGCGGACCGTGTATCAGGCGGTAGCCGGCCTTGTCCTGGTCGACGGCAACGGCGAACCGGGAACCACGGAACTCCATCCGGAAGGTGATCCGGTTCAACGCGCCAGGCAGGCGCGGGCGGAAGGTGAGCTCGCCACCGTGGTCGCGCATGCCCCCGAACCCGGCGACGGTGGCGATCCACGCGCCGGCGAGCGAGGCCATGTGCAGTCCATTGCGGACATTGTTGTGCAGGTCGTACAGGTCGGTCAGTGCTGCCTCGGCGAGGTAGTCGTAGGCGAGGCCAACATGTCCGCACTCGGCGGCGAGCACTGCCTGCGTGGTCGCCGACAGCGAGGAGTCCCGCACCGTCAACGCCTCGTAGTAGGCGAAGTTGCGCTGCTTCTGCTCCAGCGAGAACGCGTCCCCGCGCAGGTGCATGGCCAGCACCAGGTCCGCCTGCTTCACCACCTGCTTGCGGTAGAGGTCGAAGTACGGGTAGTTCAGCAGCAGCGGGTAGTTCTGCGGCGGGGTGACCTGGAAGTTCCAGCGGGCGTGCTCGGTGAACCGCTCGGACTGGGGATGGACCTGTAGCAGCTCGTCGTAGGGCACGAGCATCTTGCGCGCGGCATCCCGCCACGCGGCGATTTCCGTTTGCGTCACACCGTAAAGCTGTGCGACATCGGGATGGCGGCTGCAGGACTCAGCCGCCTCGTGGAGGTTCCGCTGTGCCATCAGGTTGGTGTAGACGTTGTTGTCCACCACCGCCGTGTACTCGTCAGGGCCGGTGACACCGTCGATGCGGAACCCGCCGTGTGGGTCGTGGTGGCCGAGTGACATCCACAGCCGGGCGGTCTCCACCAGCAACTCGGTGCCGTGCTGTCGTTCGAACTCGATGTCCTGCGTGGCCGCGAGATAGCGGGCCACCGCGTCCGCGATGTCGGCGTTGACGTGGAACGCCGCCGTACCGGCAGGCCAGTACGCCGAGCACTCCGCACCGTTGATGGAGCGCCATGGGAAGGCAGCCCCGCGCAAACCCAGCTGCTCCGCGCGATCCTTGGCTTTGTCCAATGTGGCGTGTCGCCAGCGGAGCGCGTCACGAGCGGCGTCCGGCAGCGTGTAGGTGAGCACCGGCAGCACGAACGTCTCGGTGTCCCAGAAGGCGTGCCCGTCGTAGCCGGGGCCGGTCAGGCCCTTGCCAGGAATGGCCCGGCTCTCGCCTCGGGCCCCGGCCTGCAGGATGTGGAACAGCGCGAAGCGGATGGCCTGCTGGAGCTCGGGATCGCCGTCGATCTCGACATCGGCTGTGCTCCAGAACTGGTCGAGGAACTGCCGCTGCTCGGCGAGCAGGCCGGCCCAGCCGGTCTGTAACGCGCCGGCGAGGGCGGCGTCCACCTGGGCACGCAGCGCCGGGATCGACCGCTGTGCCGACCATCCGTAGCCGAGGAACTTGGTGATCCGGAGCTTGCGGCCCTTCGGCACGTCGACAGCGATGGTGAGCCGGGCGAGGTCCTCCTCGACGGTGATGTCCGTGCGCAGCCCGTCGGCAGCCTCCACCTGATGGTCCATGGCGGCGGCGACCCGCAGGCCGGAGCGTCTCGCGCGGTGTACCAGTACCGCGCGGTAGCCGTCGGCCATCATGTACTCCGACACCAGCGGCGCCTCCAGTGCCGCGGCCACGCGCGGGTCCCTGGTGTCGGTCTCGATGGGCTCGTTCGCCAGCAGGTCGGACTGCGCGACCAACTGGATCTCGTCATCCAGTGGTTCGACCTCGTACCGGATCGCCGCGACGGCGCGCTGGGTGAACGACACCAGACGTTCGGTGCTGACCCGCACCCGGCTGCCGGTCGGCGACGTCCACTCGGTCTCCCTGCGCAGGGTGCCCGACCGGAAGTCGAGCACGCGGTTGTGGGCGGTCGCCTGCCCGTAGCGCATGTCCAGCGGCTCGTCCTCCACCAGCAGCCGGATGATCTTGCCGTCGGTGACGTTCACGACGGTCTGGCCTGCCTCCGGGTAGCCGTAACCCGCCTCGGCGTACGGCAGCCCGTGCTCCTCGTAGAAGCCGTTCAGGTACGTGCCCGGCAGCCCGCGCGGTTCGGCTTCCTCCAGCGTCCCGCGCATGCCGATGTGGCCGTTGGAGAGCGCGAACGTGGACTCCGTGCGCTGTAGCTGGTCCACCGCGAGCCCGCGCCAGCGCAGCTCCCACGGCGAGCACTCGTAACCGCGTTTGGGCTGTGTCACCGGGAAACCTCCAGCAGGTCGGCGAGATCGTCGACGACGATGTCCGCGCCCTGTGCGCGCAGCGCGTCGGCCTGGTCGGCACGGTTGACTCCGACGACGTACCCGAAGCGGCCTGCCCTGCCGGCACGTACGCCGGCCTGGGCGTCCTCGAACACCGCGGCGTTGGCTGGTTCGACGCCGAGCACCCGCGCGCCGGCGAGGAAGGAGTCGGGCGCCGGCTTGCCGCGCAGGCGGTCGCGGCTGATGACGATGCCGTCGATGCGTGCCTGCGTGAAGCGGTCGAGGCCGGCGGCGGCGAGCACGCTCGCGGCATTGGCCGAGGATGTCACGACCGCGATCGCCAGCCCGGCGTCGCGGACCGCTTCGAGGTAGCGCACGGAACCAGGGTAGGGCGTCACACCGCTCTCACTGATGATGCGCAGCAACAGCTCGTTCTTGTGGTTGCCCACGCCGTGCACTGTCGGTGTGTCCGCCCGGTCATCAGGCGAACCCTCGGGCAGCGTGATGCCGCGGGCCGCCAGGAACGTGCGTACCCCGTCGAGACGAGGCAAGCCGTCGACGTAGGCGGCGTAGTCACGTTCGGTGAACGGCACGAAGTCCTCACCGGAGCGTTGCCGCAGGAAGTCGTCGAAGGTCTGCCTCCACGCCCGCAGGTGGAGCGCGGCGGTACTCGTGAGCACGCCGTCGAGGTCGAAGAGGCACGCCGTGATCGTGCTGGGCAACCCGATCATGTCTTTCACGCTAACCGTGGTTCTCCCGTGCCGCCACGGCGGAGCTGGGCCAGCGTGTGCACGATGCGCTCGCCGCCGTGGGGATGGCCGAGCACGCCGACCGCTCGCCAATGCACCTCTCCGGCGGGCAAGCGCCGCCGCGTCGCGCTCGCCACGGTGCTCGCGTGCGACCCGGACATCCTCGTGCTCGACGAGCCGTCGGCGAACCTCGAACCTGTCGCCCGGCGCGAGCTGGCGGAGCTGCTCCTCTCGTTGAACCGCACGATGTTCATGGTCAGCCACTGCAGCTGTGCCCGCGCAGCGTGCTCATCGACGACGGCGTCGTCGTGGCCGACGGGCCGACCAGTGGCCTGCTGGCCGACGCGGCGTTACTCGCCGCGCATCGTCTCGAGCCGCCGTGGGGCTTCCGGCTCGACTGACATGACGGGCAGGCGGGGATCGGTTCCCCACACCAGGTCCATGACGATCCGCACCGCGTCGGCGACCGCCGCGGACACCGGCCGGCTCAGCCCGAAGCCTGCGGCCTTGACGGGCTCACAGCTCACCACGAGCACCCGCCCTGCGTCGCCACCGAGCACTTGCAACAGCCGCAGCGCGCCCTCCGGCCGGATGCCGTGCGGGTCGAGTAGCGCCGGGATGCGGGACGGGTGCTCGTCGAGCTCGGCCTCGATGACACACACCTGGCCCGGCGTGCCACCGCGCGGGGTGGCATCGACGAGGATGGTCGTGTCGTACCCGCCGAGCAGGTCGGGGTCGAGCCGGCCGTACCCGATTCCGTAGTCGGCGATCTGTACCCAGCTGGGCAGTGCCATCTCCTCGAGGCGCTGCAGCACTTCGACTCCGAAGCCGTCGTCGCCGGCCAGCACGTTACCCACGCCTGCGACCAGAACTCGTGGCCTCATGTGTCCACGGTAGAACTGCTTCCGAGACCACACAACGTGGCGAGTCAGTCCGCGCGGGTATGCGGCCGGACCCGGTGGATGAGCTCGTGGGCCGTGGCGTCGGCGAGCCGGTAGTAGACGACGCGACCGCGCCGGTGCGCCGTCACGAGCCCGTGAGCGCGCAGCAGCCGCAGTGCCTGCGACACGGCCGTATCGCTCATTTCGGCCGCGACCGCGAGGTCGGATACGCAGATCTCCTGCGCGTAGTGGATGCACACCAGCAACGTCAGCCGGGACGGGTCGGCGAGGACCGAGAACCGGGCGGCCCATTCGTGAATCGTCTGCGGGTCGCCGCGACCGGCGAGCGCGGCATCCACCCGCTCCGGGTCGATAACGCGGCGTTCGGGGTCGGCTGGCATTCCGCCATGATCCCACTCTGCCGCCGTTCGGCGGTACCGGAGGGTGACCATGTCTCGCGGTCGCGTCACAATCCGGCGAGCAGGTCGGTCTCGGTGATGCCCGGTCCCTGGCCCTCGCGAATGAACCATTCGGTGCCGAAAGCGAACGCGAACGCCTCATCCGGCAACGCGAGAAAGAACGACTGCTCGCTGATCTGGCTCGCGTGCGCGCGCATGGCACGGCGTTTGTGTTTCAGCCACGGTGTCACGTCCACCGCGGCGGTGATCACCGACTCCGGCTTGCCGAACCCCGGCTCGTTCTCGATATCGGGCATCGTTTCGGGGTCCATGCCGGGCGACTCGGCCAGTGCTTGCCGTCCGCGCAGGATGTGGTCGCGGTTCATGGTGTTCTGGTACACCCGCGGGGTGCCGGCGAGCTCGGCGGCGCGCATGCCGACGCGGTGCACCTGGATGTGGTCGGGATGGCCGTAGCCGCCGTTGTCGTCGTAGCAGGTGAGTACGTCGGCGGACTCCGCACGCAGGATCGCCGCGAGCTTCTGTGCGGCGTCCTCGACCGGTGCCGTCCAGAAGGATCCCGGTGCGTCGTTGGCTTCGGTGCCCACCATGCCCGAATCGGTGTACCCGAGGAACTCCACCCGGTGTGCGCCGAGGACCTCGGCCGATGCGTGGGTTTCGGCGACGCGGCGTTGCCAGAGTTGCTCGCCGTCCGCGAGAAAGCCGTCGGGTACCTCGCCGTGCTCGCCGCGTGTGGCGACAACGAGGACGACCCGGTGCCCCTCTTCGGAGGCCTTGCGCATGATCCCGCCGCAACCGATGCATTCGTCGTCGGGATGCGCGTGGAAGGTGACGAGCGTTGCCATGGTCGCGAGGGTACGCGATGTGGTGACCCCGCGTAGCGGGTCTCACTGTCTACTAGGGACAGTTCCGTTGTTCATTCACTCAGCCGCGTGCGGAGGTAGGCGAGGGTGCGGGCGAGTAGACGGGACACGTGCATCTGGGAGACGCCGACCCGCTCGGCGATCTGGGTCTGCGTCATGTTGCCGAAGAACCTCAGGATCAGCACCCGCCGCTCCCGCTCCGGCAGCTCGGCCAGCAGCGGCAGTAGGGACTCGTGGTACTCGACGTACTGCAGCCCGAGGTCGTCCTCGCCGACAGTCTCGGCCAGTGGCAGCGAACCGTCGTCACTGTGCGCGGCGTCCATCGACACCGACTGGTAGGCGTTGCCCGCCAGCAGGCCCTCCCGGACCTCCTCGGGATCGAGACCCAGCTCAGCGGCCAGCTCGGTCGGGGTCGGCGCCCTGCCGAGACGCTGCGCCAGCCTGCTGCTGGCCTGGCTGAGCGCGAGGTGTAGCTCCTTCAGCCGGCGCGGCACCCGCACCGCCCAGCTCGCGTCCCGGAAATGCCTGCGGACCTCGCCCATGATCGTGGGCACCGCGAAGGCCACGAACTCGGTGCCGCGTGTGGCGTCGAAGCGGTCGATCGCGTTGAGCAGCCCGAGCCGTGCCACCTGGAGCAGATCGTCCCGTGACTCGCCACGCCCGCTGAAACGCCGGGCGATGTGCTCTGCCAACGGCAAGCAGCGGGTGATGATCTCGGCACGCAGCGTCGCATGGCGTGGATCGTCCGGTGCCAGCGCGGCGAGTTCCGTGAACAGCGGCGCGACCTCCTCGTAGCCACGGCCGTGCTCCACCGGCCGTCGGCTGACTTCCTCCTCGGGCGTCACGGCTGCGGCTACCCTCGGCCGGACGCGGTCACACGCCACCGCGCGCAGCCGCGTCCAGCTCCGTCACGGCACGGTGGACGGCTGCGACGACATCGGGGTGCCCCAGCGGCAGCGGTGGCCCGATCCGGTCCCGGTCACCAGGGACGCTGCGCGCCACCACGGTGACCGTTACCCCGGCCTCGCCGAGCTCGGCTGTCCTGGCGTGCAACCGGTCCCCGTCGTCACCATCCGGGTCGACGATGAGTACGGAGCGTATTGTTCCGGCGTGCCGGGCCGCCATGTCGAGCGCGTCGATGGTGATCCGCCCGCTGGCCAGTAAATCGATGGGGGAGCCGAGAACGTCCGGGTCCGACAGCAGCTCCTCGACCTCGGTGCGGGCCCCTTCCACCGGCAGGCGGCACCAGGCGACCCGGCGATCGCCGGTGAGCTCCGCCCACGTCGGCGGGATCTCCCCGTGCTTGCCCTCGCTCAGTGGGTCGAGAACGAACAGCACAGGCGCATCCGGCTCACCTGCCCACACCAGTGCCGGGCCTTCCGCACGCGGATCGGACATCGTGACTCCCTGGTCCGTCGCTGTCGAAAGCAGCGGATACCCGCATCCGGCAGGCAACCAAACCGTCCATAGTGGACGCCGTGGACGCTAATGCCACCATGTGGTGATTCGGGCTTGGCAGTCGCGGGGTGCCCGGGTTGGGATGGTGCGGTGAAGACGTCTGCGGTGCACCTGGCGAACCTGGACCTCAACCTGCTGGTCATGCTGCGTGAGCTGCTGCGGGAGCGGAACGTGACCCGCGCGGCCGAGCGTGTGGGCATCACACAGCCCGCCGCGAGTGCCGCACTGTCGCGGCTGCGCCGGCATTTCGGCGACGAGCTGCTGGTCCGCGGCAAGGGCGGTTACACGCTGTCGCCGCTCGCGACGCAGCTGGCCGAGCAGGTCGAGGTCGTGTGCGCCGCTGCCGAGCGCCTGTTCGCGGCGGGGACGGACTTCGATCCGGAAGCCTCGCAGCGAGAGTTCACTCTGCTGGTAGCCGACTACACCATTGCTGTCATGGGTGCGACCCTGGCCCGGCTGTTCCAGGAGTGCGCTCCGCGCGTCCGGCTGCACCTGCGGCTGGTCAAGGAGTCGCTGACCTCCGAGGTCGCCGACTCGATCCACCTCATCGATGGGATGGTGGCACCCCCGGCGAGCCGGTTCCAGGTGCCGGGGCTGCGCTCGGGAGAGTTGTTCCGCGACCGCTGGGTGTGCATTGTCGCCGCAGACAACCGGCTGCTCGGCACTGACGACCCCACCTTGGAGGACCTCGCGACGCTGCCCTGGGTCGCGCCGTTCCACGCCGGCGACGGCTATCCGGCTGCCGCGCCGATCAGCCGGCAACTGACGCTGCTGGGCATCCGTCCGCATGTCGCCGTACGGGTCGAGAGCTACCAGGCGGTGCCCTACCTCGTGTCGGGCACCGACCGGATCGCGCTGATCCAGGAGCGGCTGGCCACCCAGGTCGCCGACCGGCTCGGCCTGCGGGTGCTGGAGTGCCCCGGCGATCCCGAGCCGATCGTCGAGAAGCTGTGGTGGCACAGCAACTACGAGGAGGACCCCGCTCACCAGTGGTTGCGCGCGCTGGTTCTCCGTGCTGCGAAGGAGCTCCGGCAGTCGCCATAAATCAGATTGATAGTCGCCAGGCAGAAGCTTTATTTCCGCTCACGCCTGCTCGTCTGGGAACGTGAGCCGACGGCCATGAAGGGGTTTCGACGATGAGACTGACCGACGACGAGAAGGCGATGCTGGACGGCGCCGAGGGACCCGCGGTGGCGGCGGCCATGGACCTGCTCGTGCGCTATGGCGAAGCGCTCGACGCCGAGCACCTGTGCAACATCCGCAATGTGGCCGGGACGATGACCCAGCCCTCGCCCGCCAAGGCCAAGCTGGTCGCCGAGGGCGGCTGGGACAAGGCCTTCTCGGTGATCAACCTCGACAGCGACGCCGACCTGGAGATCCCGGACATGCGGGTCCCGACCTGCCAGCTCCAGCAGGGCTTCGGCGGCGACTCGGTGGGCATCGCGCCCTACCCGAAGCAGTTCGTCGAGCTGCAGGGTGACGCCGAGTCCTTCTACGGTCGCAAGGGCGTGAACATCCTCGCGACCTGCACCCCGTACCAGGTGGGCAACCTCCCGGTCCGCGGCGAGCACGTCGCGTGGATGGAGTCCTCGGCCGTCGTCTACGCCAACTCGGTGCTCGGCGCCCGCACCAACTGCGAGGGCACGGCCTCGACCGGCGCCGCGAGCCTCACCGGCAAGATCCCCTGCTGGGGCAACCACCTGCCGCAGAACCGCTACGGCAACCACCTCATCGACGTGCGCATCCCCGTCCGTGACTTCTTCGACTGGGGACTACTCGGCTACTTCGTCGGCGACCTCGTGCAGGAGGAGCGCCCGGTCGTCACCGGTGACCTCGCGATCCCCGAACTGGCCGACCTCAAGCACCTCGGCGCGGCGGCGGCCTCGTCGGGTGGTGTGGAGCTCTACCACATCCCGGGCATCACGCCGGAGGCCCCGACGGTCGACGCGGCGTTCGGCCCCCGCCCGGTGCCGGAGGCGGTGCCCTACGGCCCCAGCGAGCGCAGGCGCATGTACGAGGCGCTCAACTCGCAGGGCCGCAGCACTGATGTCGACTTCGTGCTGCTCGGCTGCCCGCACGCCTCGATCGACCAGGTGTGCCGTGCCGCCAAGGCGCTCGAAGGGCGGACGCTGCACTCCGGGACCCAGCTCTGGATCATGGTGCCCCGTGCGCTCAAGGCGATCGCCGACCGTAGCGGCTACACGGAGCTGATCGAGCGCGCGGGCGGGCGCGTGCTCGCCGATTCGTGTCCGGCGATGTCCCGCTCGGCGCCCGAGGGCACCAGGGTTTTCGCGACCGACTCGGCCAAACAGGCGCACTACCTGCCGGCGATTCTCGGTATCGAGGCCTGGTTCGGCACCCTCGAGGAGTGCATTGACGCGGCCGTCACCGGCCGGTGGGCGGGTGAGCTGCGATGACGTTGGTGTTGCGGGGCCGCAAGGTCGTGCCGGGCGTTGTGGAGGGCGAGGCGCTCGTCTCGCACGAGACCATCTCCGGCTGGGGCGGCATCGATCCGGCGCGGGGCGTCATCATCGAGCGCCGCCACGAGCTGTTCGGTGTGTGCTTCACCGGCAAGATCCTGGTCTTCCCCGGAGCCAAGGGCTCCTCGGGCTGGTCCGGGTTCTTCCAGACCACGCGGCTCATGGGCACGGCCCCGCTGGGCATGATCTTCACCGTCACCACCACGAAGGCCGCGCTGGGTGCGGTGGTCACCAGGGTGCCGACGGTGACCGATCTCGATCAGGACCCCGTCCAGGTCATCAGGACCGGCGACTGGGTACGGCTAGACGCGGACAACGGCATCGTCGAAGTGAAGGAGCAGAGGTGAAGCGCGAGCTGCGCAGCAACTTTCGGCCGGGCTCGTCGCTGTGGGCGGTGCGGCGTGCACAGTGGAAGGCGCTCGGACTGTCCGATGAGGACATGGAGAAGCCCAAGATCGCTGTTGTCAACTCGTCTTCCGAACTCGCGATCTGCTTCAGCCACCTCGACGACGTCGCTGAGACGGTCAAACAGTCCATTCGCGACGCTGGTGGCCTCCCGTTCGAGATCCGCACCACGGCGCCGAGTGACTTCATCTTCTGCGCCGGTGGCGGAGGCGGCTACATTCTTTCTTCGCGCGACCTGATCGTCAACGACATCGAGGTCGCGGTCGAGGGTGCGCAGCTCGACGGCATGGTGTGTCTGTCCTCATGCGACAAGACACCGCCCGCGCACCTGATGGCGGCGGCCAGGCTCGACCTGCCGACGATCCTCATGGTGTGCGGCTACCAGCCCAGCGGCGAGTACCGCGGCGAGCCGATGGACATCGAGGAGGTGTTCATCCGCTCGGCCGACGCACTGCGTGGCACGATCAGCGTCGCCGAGATCGGCGCCATGGCCGACAACGCCGTGCGTGGCCCCGGCGTGTGCTCGGGCATGGGCACGGCCAACTCGATGCACGTTGTCGCCGAGGCACTCGGTATGAGCCTGCCGGGCGGCGCGCCGGTGCTGGCCAACAGTCCCAGGATGACCGAGTACGCGCGGCGCACGGGTGAGCGGATCGTCGGCATGGTGCTGGAGGACCTACGCCCCCGGCAGATCCTCACGCCCGCCGCATTCCGCAACGCGGTCTCCGCCGTGCTCGCCTCCAGCGGCTCCATCAACACCGTCAAGCACCTGCAGGCCACCGCCACCGAAGGCGAGCTCGACATCGACGTCTTCGCCTTGTTCGAGGAGCTCTCGCAGACCGTGCCGATGCTCACCGCGGTGCGGCCCAACGGCGATTCCACGATCGAGGAGTTCGAGGCGGCCGGTGGTGCACGGGCGATCCTCAAACGCCTCGAACCCTTGCTGGGGCGCGAAGCGCTCACCGTCACCGGCCGGACGGTGGGGGAGACCCTCGCGGAGTACGAGCCGCCGGAGGCCGAGGTGATCCGTCCGCTCGATCGGCCCGTGACCACCGAGGCGCCGATCGTGATCATGCGGGGATCGCTCGCTCCGGAGAGCGCCATCGTCAAGCTCGGCGCCAGGGAAGTGGCACGCAAACGGACGTTCTCCGGCCCGGCAGTGGTGTGCGACGAGGGCAACGCGGCCATGGCGACGGTGATCGAGGGCCGCGTCAAGCCGGGCGACGTGCTCGTGGTGCGCGGCGGCGGGCTCAAGGGCGGGCCGGGCATGGCCGGGCGCGCGTCCATGGTGGCCTTCCTGCTCTACTCCGCAGGACTGGAGAACGAGGTCGCGCTCGTGACCGACGGGCAGCTCTCCGGCCTCGTCAACAAGGGGCTCGTCGTGGGCGAGGTGTCGCCGGAGTCGGCTGTCGGCGGCCCGCTCGCGCTGGTCCGTGACGGCGACCGGATCTCGATCGACGTCGAGGCACGGACCGTGGACCTCGACGTCGATCCCGAGGAGCTGGCCACCCGTGCGGCCGAGCTCGGCGAGCCGCAGCTGCCGAAGTCCCGCGGGTACCTCGGCCTTTACCAGCGGACCGTGCAGCCCATGTCGACCGGCGCTGTGCTCGGCCGGGACGAGTGAGTACGCCGGCAGGTCAGCCCGTGGTCGGCGGTAGCTGGTCGCCGAGGACGCGGCGCAGCTTGGACGGCCAGGTGGACGGCTGCACGCCGACGCTGCGCAGGGCATCGGAGATCACGGTGAGCAGGCTGTCGTCGGCGCCGGCGGTGAGCTCGACCTCCAGCTCTCGCCAGGCATGCCTGCCGACCCGTTCGCCTGCGGTCTCCGCAGTGACGTGGTCGTCGACGAGTGTCGCGAGTGGACTGTCGTCGCGGCTGAGTAGCTCGTAGGAGTACCGGGTCGTCGTGATGCGGGCGACCGGCAGCAGTGTGTCGTCGCCGGTCCGGTCGTGAACGCGCTCGAGTAGCGCCTGCGGAACCGGCTCGGTCGCGTGGCCCAGGGGCGCGGTCACCTCCTCGCGGTGCCCGCTGGCGTGCGGGACCTTCAGGTGCCAGCCCGCGTCGTGACCGCCGGTGCGCCTGCGCAGCGTGACACCCGAGCTGAGCAGCCTGTAGTCGTGCGTGTCGAAGTACGTCGCCTCCAGCACCGCCTTGACCGGCTCGGCCTGCCGGGCCACCGGGCCGACCCCGTCCAGCCGGGGCACCGGCTGGTCCAGGGCCAGCTCGAACTTGACTTCCCGTTCGATCATGGGTCGCTTCTCCTCGTCGTGCCTGGCAGGTGACATGGACGTTACTTTCTGAGGATGACCGGTGCAGAGCCAGCCCGTCCCGCGGCGATCCAGCGCGCACTGCCGTTGCTCGACCCCGTGCCGCCCTGGGCGGAGGTCACCGATGGTTACCTCGACCTGGTCGGGGAACGGGCCGGGCAGGCCACCGGCCCGGTGCAGGAGCTGTGGCAGTCGGCACTGGGCACCGCGGTGTACCAGCCGCTGCAGCGTGCCGTGCGCACGATGTTCACCTTTCTGCGGTTGCCCACGTCCGCGCTGCGCCTGCAGGCGGGCGCCTTCGCACTGGATGTCGGGTGCGGTCCTGGCAGCGTCACTGCCGAGCTAGGCTGGGCTGTCGGCCCGGACGGACTGGCGGTGGGCGTGGACATCTCCGCCCCGATGCTGAAGCGTGCTGCCAGTGTTCACACGGCCCCGAACGTCGGTTTCCTGCGGGCCGACGCCGGCCGGCTCCCGGTGCGCGACGACACGTTCCACGGGGTGACCTGCCTGGCGATGCTGCAGCTGGTCCCGGAACCGGCCGTGGTGCTGGCGGAGCTGGCGCGTGTGCTCACTCCTGGCGGGCGGCTCGTGATCATGGTGCCGACCGCGACCAGTGCTCTCGCTCGGCGGGTGGCCAGGGTGGTGGCGGTTCCCTGGGGCGTGCTGCTGCCGCCCGCCGAGGACATCGTCGTGCCGTTGCGTGCCCATGGCATCGCCATCACGCAGATGCGACAGACCGGCCTGATGCTGCAGGTGGTGGGGCACAAGGCCGAATGAGGTGCAGCCGACAATCAGGCTGTTCTTGACAAGAAGAGTTGTCGGTGTCAGGGTTGGCTCATGCAGGAAGTCGCGGTGATCGACGACCACGAGGCGGCCGAGATCTCGCTCGATCCGGTGCGCGCGCGGCTACTCGCCGAACTCGCCGAGCCGGGTTCGGCGAGCACACTGGCGCAGCGCATCGGGCTGCCCCGGCAGAAGGTGAACTACCACCTCCGCGCACTCGAGCGGCATGGCCTCGTCGAGCTCGTGGAGGAGCGGCGTAAGGGCAACGTCACCGAACGGGTACTCCGTGCCACCGCGCTGTCCTACGTCATCTCGCCGAGCGTGCTGGGCGCTGTGCAACCGGATCCGGAACAGCAACCGGACCGCCTCTCGGCTCGCTGGCTGCTCGCGCTGGCCTCCCGCATGGTGCGGGAGCTGGGGCTGCTCATCACCGGTGCCGCGAAAGCCCGCAAACGGCTGGCGACCTTCGCCATCGACGGTGAGGTCCGGTTCGCCTCGGCCGCGGACCGCGCCGCGTTCGCCGACGAGCTGGCCACCGCGGTGACCAGTCTCGTGTCGAAGTACCACGACGACTCCGCCCCTGCCGGACGGGACCACCGGATCATCGTGGCCGTCCATCCCAATGTGACCTCGAAGAAAGAGACTCCTGATGGCTGACGAGCGGCGCCACCTCCACAAACGGGTCGAACTCGACGCGAATGTCGACGAGGTGTGGCGTGCCGTGTCGACAGTGGCCGGGATGTCGGCCTGGTTCGTACCACACGAGGCCGACGAGAAGGGGGACATGTCGGCCGATTTCGGTGACGGGAACACGCAGGGCGGCAAGGTGCTCGCCTGGGAGGCAGGCAAGCGGGTGGTCTACGGCGGCCCCGACGACGAGTCGCCGGAGACGGCCGCGCTCGCGATCGAGTTCCTCGTGGAGGGCAGGGACGGGGGTGGCACCGTCCTGCGCCTGATGCAGAGCGGGTTCTCCGGCGAGGGCTGGGAGGCCGAGTACGAGGGCATGAGCCGTGGCTGGGATCTGTTCCTGCACAACCTGGTGTCCTATTTCCAGCACTTCGCCGGGCTGCCGGCCGCCGGCGTCGTGGCGATGACCACGACGGCGCCCGGCGGCGACACGGTGTCGGAGCGGGTCCACCGTGCGCTGGGCGTCGATCCGCAGGCGGCGGTCGGCGACCAGGTGCGGCTCGGCGCTGCCGGCATCGACCCGGTCACCGGCGTGGTGGACGTGCGGGCACCCGGGACGCTGGGCGTGCGCACCGGCGACGGGCTCTACCGCTTCTTCGGCCTCGATCCCGCCGGCACACACGGCTTGGTCCATGTCGCGATCTACCGGTACGGCGTGCCCATCGACCGCGCGGCGGCGACGGCCGCCTGGCAGGGCTGGCTGCAGTCGGTGATTCGCTGACCGAGCCGGTGCGCTCGGTTACCTCGAATCGTCCACTGCGGACTCGGCACGACGTCGGGGATGCTCGCTCACAGCAGCCCGCTGGGATCGGCAGGCACATCCACGGCGTGCTCTCGCAGTGCATCGAGGGGGATGACCTCGGTGGCCCGCTCGTGGGTGGCGGCCAGCACCACCGGCGGGGCGGCGCCTGCCTGGTACGCCTCCAGCCAGCGTGCGGACGACACGCACCAGCGGTCGCCGGGGGTGAGGCCGGTGAACCCGTACTCGGGCCGCGCGGTGACGAGGTCGTTGCCGGTCGCCTGCTGGTGCGCGAGGAACTCCGCCGACACGACCGCGCACACCGTATGGTTGCCAAGGTCCTCGGGCCCGGTGTTGCAGCATCCATCGCGATAGAAGCCGGTCAGCGGGTCGGTGCCACAGGGCTCCAGCTTCCCGCCGAGCACGTTGCGATCGGTCATAGCCCAAGCCTGGCACGGGTGGCGGAAATGCGGCAGTGCTGTTTCTGACCGGTTTCACTCCGTGCGGTCGCGACGGGGCGTCTCGGTCGAATCCGACCTGGTAGCCCTTTTCGACCAGGTCGGGTGGTGCGCCGCAGTCCCAGGTCGCCCACGTCGGCGCCGTCCGTAGCCGGCAGGTACTGGCGGTGAACGTTCTGGGTGCGGTCCTCTGGCTACTGTCGCCGGCAGCGCCCCGCCTCAAGGGTCCTTTGTGGACGTTGGCGTCACTGAACGAACGTCCCCAGTGTGTTCGTCACGGTGTGCGCCACGGACAGCAGCGAGCGCACGGTCGTCAGGTAGATCCGCACCTCGTCGCTACCGACGCGGCTGTCGCGGCTGGTGGGCTCGCCCAGCTCCAGCGTGCGCTGGCGCAGGAGGTCCACCTGCGAGAACTGATGGCCGAACTGGGCGCTGACCACGTCACCCGCCACGTGGGCAGCGGCGGCGGGCGACGTGCGCAGTCCCTGGTGTGCCAGCAGACCCGCCGCGATCAGCTGGGCCGCGTGCGCGAGGAGGAGGAACGCCGACGGCGGCGAGCTCTCGAGCAGTGCCTGCGCCGCATCGGCGTGGGCGGTCGCGAGCTCGAGGAACGGCCTGCTGTGGGCCGCCTGCCCGCTGACCATGTCGAGCTGGCCTGCCTCGATGAGCTGGGCGAGTACGCCGCGGCCGTCCGGCCAGGGTGCCCCGGCAGGCCGCTGCCGTGGCCGTACCGGCGCCACCTCCACCACGGGCTGGTCGCCGCGTTGCCGGGGAATCCGGGTGTAGTCGAGATGTGGTAGCAGCGGCTGTGTCGCGACATGGACCAGACATCTCAGCCGGGTACGGGTCCGTTTGGCGGCCAGGTCGATCGCGACCCTGTCCTCGGGGTGCCCCGCGGTGATGGCGAGCAGGATCTCGATGCTCTCCGGTGCCGGGCCGGGAATGCCGGCGAAGCGCTCGGCCCAGGTGCCGCCCAGCACGATGCGGGCGACGCCGGGGACCCGGCCGAACTCCTCCCCGACGATCTGCGGAACGCCGTAGGTGAACCGGATCAGCTCGGTGAGCGGGGCGATCATCGGCCCGTCGCTCGCCGCTCGCAGCAACCGGATGGTGCCGTCGACCCTGCTGGTGAGAATGCCTGCCGTCTCCAGCAGCCGGCTCTCCTTGTCGACCGAGGCCAGCGAGCCGCCCGCCTGCTCGGCGAGTTCGGACAGGCTGAAGGAACGATGCGGGTTGAGCAGGACGGCGGCCAGAATCCCGGCCTGCACACGGGACCGGAACACGGGCAGCAGTGCCGGTGTGCCCTGTGCGCGGCGGCTGGGGCCGGTCGGTACGGGCGCGTTGCTCGTTACGACGGCATGGCCCAGCCGCGCGCGCCTGCGTGAGGCCGCCGCCGCGGCGTCCAGCCGTTCCTGCGGCACCTGCAGGACCACCGAAAGCCACTGCCGGGATCCTTGGCGCGGGATCTGGTGCCCGCGTTCCCAGCGCGCCACCAGGTCACGGGTGACCGTGGGCCTGCCCGCCACGGTCGCCAGCTCTCGGGCGAGCGTGTACTGGCTCAGCTGGCGCTTGCGTCGCGCGTTCCGGATGAGCTGCGAGATCGGTTCGTCGGACAGCTGTTCCATAGTCGCTGTTCCTCCTTTGACGATCGCCGGGGGAATTCGACGCTAGCCCTTGGTAGGGGCCGTCGGCAGTCCATTACGCGCCCATACCAGGCAATTTCGCGAACCCTCCGTGCAGAGTGCGTTCTGTCAAGCCGCTGAAGGACTGACGCCGCAGCCTGGGCCGGTGAACTCGCAAGGCTGATGTTTCATTTTGCGGTACGATCGTGCCGCCAGTTGAAACCAGGCCGGGAGGCCTGCGGTGGCCGGACAGCCGGGTCTGCACAGGTTCGCCGCTGAACTCCCGCCGGTGAAGGAGTTCGTGAGTCTGGGGGAGGGCGACACCCCTTGGTCGGCCTGCCCACGCTGGCGGCGAGGCTGGGACTGCGTCACGTTTCGGCGAAGCTCGAGACCATGAACCCACTGGTTCGTACAAGGACCGGGTGGCGGCGATGTCGTTGTCCCTTGCCAGGCAACGTGGGCACGCGGGGTGGGCGGCGACGTCGTCGGGCAACGCGGGTCTTTCGTTCGCCGCGTACGGTGCGCGGGCGCAGCTTCCCGGCTTTCTCTGCGTCGTCGCCGGGGCTCCCATGGAGAAGCTGATACCCCTTACGCCCTACGGGATCGCCGGCATTCTGGCAGCCCAGCGCCTGCTTGCCGGTCAGGAAGGAATCTTCGCCGAGCCCGCATCCGCGTGTGCGCTGGCGGCGCTGATCCACGATGCCGAGACCGGGCGCGTGCGGCCCGATGACCATCCCGTGCTGATGCTGACCGGGGCCGGCTGGAAGGACCTCGGCAGGTTCTCCGCCGACGCCGCGGCCGTGGCCCAGGTCAGCGTGACCCACGTGGGTACGAGCGCGGACCGGTGCGCGAGGGCGCTCGCGCACCGCTGACCTTCCCCGGCACACCACCGAAGGCCTGAACTCATCCCCTGGCTCGGTTGCTCGCCCTCTAGCGACGCTTGAGGCAGGGAGTTCGCGGTGGTGACAGGGCGGAGGAAACACAATGCGGTTCGGCGGTCCGCTGATCGGGAAGGAAGCGTCGATCCGGTCAGCGCTCTCCGCGATCGACAAGCACCACGCCCAGCAGGCCTTCGTTGTCGACGCGGCAGGCAAACTCGTCGGCGCGATCAGCGAAGCCGACATCCGGCACGCGCTACTCGGCGGAGTCGGGCTCGGTTCACCGGCCTACCCGTTGCTACGGCGAACGGTCGCCACCCTTCCACCACACGCGGGCAGGGCGGAGGCACTGGACCTCATGCGCGCACTGCACCTGCGTGAAGTGCCGGTGGTCGACGAGAAGGGCCGGCTCGTCGGGGTCCACGCGGACGGCGAACTCGCAGGCGGGCCACAGCTGAGGAACTGGGCGGTGATCATGGCAGGCGGGCGGGGAACCCGCCTCGCTCCGCTGACGGACGACATACCCAAACCCATGCTCCCGGTGGCCGGGCGCCCCATCCTGGAACGGTTGGTGCTGCACCTCGTCGGGTCCGGGGTCACCCGGATCTTCATCTCGGTGAACTACCTCGCGCCGATGATCGAGGAACATTTCGGCGACGGCACACGGTTCGGCTGCCGCATCGAGTACCTGCGCGAGGAGCCGGATGTCCCGCTCGGGACCGGAGGGTCCCTGCGCCTGCTGACCGATCTCGGTCACGAGCCCGCCGATCCACTGCTGGTCCTCAACGGCGACCTGGTCACCGAGTTCCTGGTGAGCCGCCTGCTCGACGCCCATGTCAGCGGCGGCGTGGTCGCGACCATCGCGACGAGCGAGTACCGGCATCAGGTGCCGTTCGGGGTGCTGGAAGGCGAAGGAGGGCGGCTGGTGCGGATGGTCGAGAAGCCCACCTCCTCGTGGCCCGTGAACGCCGGGATCTACGTGCTGGAGCCGAAACTGATCAGCCGGATACCCCAGGGAGAGCTCTTCCCCATCACCGCCTTGTTCGACGACTGCCTTTCCTGCGGCTGGCCTGTCGGCCTGTGGCCCCTGCAGGAGAGCTGGCTGGACATCGGCAGGCCGAACGAGCTGGCCAAGGCGCGCGGTCAGCTGTGACCACCGGAGTACCACGACATTCGAGAAGGGACATGGATCTTTCATGAACACCGCCATCCTCGGCACGGGCTCCTACCTGCCATCAGATGTGCTGACCAGTGCGGAGCTCGGCGCACGGCTGGGGGTCGGCGAGGAATGGGTGCTCAGGAAGACCGGCATCCGGGAGCGCCGCGTCGCCGCCACGCACGAGATCACCTCGGATCTGGCCAGCCATGCGGCGGAACGCGCGTTGCGCGCGGCCGGTGTGGAGCCGCAGGACGTCGACCTGATCGTGCTGGCGACGTCGACAAAGGACCAGCCGATGCCGGCCACCGCCTGCCAGGTCCAGGCCAACATCGGTGCCACCCGTGCCGCGGCGTTCGACATCGACGCCGTCTGCACCGGGTTCGTCTACGCGCTGGTCACCGCCCAGGCGTTGCTCGCGGCGGATGCCGAACGCCGCACGGCGCTGGTGATCGGCGCCGACCTGTACTCGCGGTTCCTCGACTACGACGACCGGCGCACCTCGGTGCTGCTCGGCGACGGCGCCGGGGCGGTCGTGCTGGGCAAGACGGCAGAGGAACAAGCAGGTCTGCTGGCCAGCACACTCGGCTCCGACGGCACGCTCGCGCACCTGGTGCAGATTCCGGCGGGCGGAAGTCGCCGGCCACCCAGTTTCGAGACCATTGCCGGCAAGGAGCACTACTTCACGATGCTGGGCAGGGAGGTGCGCAGCCTCGCCGCGGAGGTGTTGCCCACGCTTGTCGCGGACCTGCTGAAGGCGGTCGATCTGCAACTGTCCGACGTGGCGCTCATCGTTCCCCACCAAGCCAACGGCGTCATGCTGGCCGAATGGGCTGAGGCGCTGGGACTGGCTCCGGGGCAGCTGCACCTCACCGTCGACCGCTATGGCAACACCGGCGCCGCCTCGGTGCCCATCACCCTGGACGACGCGGTCAGGAACGGGCGGCTGGCGCGCGGGGACATCGCGCTGCTCGTGGCTTTCGGAGGCGGGATGACGTGGGGCGGCACCGCTGTGCGGTGGCTCGCCTGAGCAGCGGGAGACCCCGAGATGACAACGGCCGGGAGGCATGAGGTGGCGGAAGGTCTTGGCGCACTGGAGTACGCGGCACTGTGGAAGGGCATCACTACGGCGATCTGGGATCGTCTGGACCCGCTGGAGCAGCAGATCGAGGACGAGGAGCGCATACCGTACGAGACGGTGCTGCCGATTCTGCGTGACTGCGGCGCATTCGGTCTCCTGGTCCCGCGGGAGTACGGGGGCAGCGGCCTTTCCATCGCACAGTACCTGCCGATCATCGCGGAGTTCGCGAAGATCCAGGGCGGTATCCGGGTCCTCGTGCACGTACACAACTCGTTCGCACACGCCCTTTCGGAGATCGGCGACCAACGGCAACGGACCGAGATCCTGCCTGGCGCCGCGACGGGTGAGAAGTCGGTGGCCTTCGCGCTGACCGAACCCGACCACGGGACCGGAGCCGACCTCGGCACCACCGCGCGCGACACGGGCACCGGCTACGAGATCAACGGGCGCAAGTGGCTGATCACCAATTCCGATCTGGCCAGCCATTTCCTGGTATTCGCCAAGACGGCGCCTCGGGAGGTCTCCGCGCTGCTCGTCGAGCGGAATGCGCCAGGCCTCACGATCGAACCACTGCCGGAAACGATGGGCTGCAAGGGCGGGCAGCACGGGTTGCTCACGTTCGCGAACGTGGTCGTGCCATCGACTGCGCTGGTGGGGGCCGAAGGAGACGGCCAGGCGCACCTGGAGCGTGCACTGGAGATCAGCCGGGTGTTCATCGCCGCGAGCTCGCTGGGTACCTCGCAGCGAGCGTTCGACCTCTCGCTGGCGCATGCGCGGTCACGGGTGACCTTCGGCAAGCCGATCGCGCACCGCCAGGCCGTACAGCGGTACCTCGCCGAGATGGCGACCGACATCTACGCACTGCGTGGCATGCTCGCCGACGCGGCCGCCAAGTGGGACGCGGGCGCACGCATTCCCGCGGAGTCGTCCATGTGCAAGCAGTTCGGACTCGAAGCCGTAGGCCGCGTCACCGATCGCGCGTTGCTCGTGCACGGCGGCATCGGCTACACGCGCAAGCTGCCCATCGAACGGCTGTACCGCGACGCGCGCCTCAACTGGCTGGAGGAGGGCCCCCCGACTGTTCAGTACCTGGTGACGGCTCGCGAGCTGCTGAACGGTTACGAGTTCGACGGGCTGTACGAATCGGCAACGTCAGGGAAGTGAATAACCACCGTCGACGACCAGCGCGTGTCCCGTCGTCCACCGGGACTCGTCGCTGGCCAG
Organism: Saccharomonospora sp. NPDC046836; assembly: GCF_040645195.1. Taxonomy (NCBI): domain Bacteria; kingdom Bacillati; phylum Actinomycetota; class Actinomycetes; order Pseudonocardiales; family Pseudonocardiaceae; genus Saccharomonospora; species Saccharomonospora sp. NPDC046836. Next base: position 49,050 of record NZ_JBEYXW010000029.1, on the reverse strand, counting down.
GTAGGTGAAGGCCCCGACGAGGTCGGCAGCCGTGCCGAGCCCGCCGGGATGGCGGGCCTCGATGACGTTGAGTGCGCCGTCGACCAGGTTCCGGGTGAGTGTCGAAGGGAACGCGCCGGGGCAGACGCAGTTGACGCGGACACCGTCCTTCACGTACTCCAGTGCGGCGACTCTGGTGAGGTGAACGATGCCTGCTTTCGCTGCGCTGTAAGGCGCGCAGTAGGGCCAGGCCGTCAGTCCCGCGACCGAGGCGGTGTTGATGATGGATCCACCGCCCCGCCCCCGCATTGCGCGTACACCGGCGCGGATACCGTGGAAGGTTCCGGTGAGGTTGACGGAAAGGCAGTCCACCCAGTCCTGTGTGGACAGGTTGTGAATACGCGCGTTCGGCGAAATACCGCCCGCGTTGTTCACCATGATGTCCACACCGCTGAAGCGTTCCACGACATCGGTGACGAGAGAGTCGAACGCATCGCCGTCGGTGATGTCGAGCCGGGCCGCGATGAGTTCCGCACCCCGGTTGTCCAGTTCCTGGGCTACTGACGCCAGGCTGTCCTCGGCGATATCGACGAGAGCGAGGCATTCGACGCCCTCGTCGGCGAATGTTCGCGCGATCGACGAACCGAGAGCGCCACCGGCGCCCGTGATCAGGGCCTTCTTGCCCTTGAGCCTACCGGTCATCAGATCCTCCTTGCCTGGCGGCTTTCCGCAAGGGGCGCGCCGGAACACCGACCACACACTCACCTGGTTCGACGTTTCTGGTGACGACCGCGCCCGCGCCGATCGTCGCGCCGGATCCCACGCTCAGGTCATTGAGAATGACCGAGCTCATGCCCATCATCACGTCGTCGCCGACCTGTACTCGCGCGCCGACTGTGGCATTGCTGGTCAACTCGACGAAATCACCGATCACACAGTCATGGCTGGCGATCGAGCCGAGATTCATGATGATGTGCCAGCCGGTGCGCGCGCCGTAGACCACGTTCGCGCCCTCGAATATCACAGCGCCGGGGCCGGGCCGGGAGCGCCGGTCGACGCGGGCGGTCGGATGTACCAGGCTGACCGGGTTCAGGCCGTTGTCCTCGGCCCTGGCCGCGAGCAGCCGGCGAAGTGCCGGGTCCTCGACACCCAGCACATAGCCGGCCCGCAGTGACGCGAGCCGGTCGTCGTCGCCCAGTACCGGCACACCGTCGATCTCGTCCTGTGGATCCTTACTGATGAACCCGAGGAGATTGTACGTTGCCCGATTGTCGTTGATGTCCTCGACGAGTCCGACAATCTGCCTGGCGAGGCCACCTGATCCGATTATCACGATATCCTGCAAAGCCATTCCGCATCCACTCAGTGCGTTTGGTGTCGGGAAAGACTATCGGCGACGTTCGAGCAGAAGTCGCCGGAGGCAACTTCCGGTTGCCGGTATCGTTTGCTGGAGCGGAACGTGACGCCTGGAGTTCTTTCGCGTAACGGCGATACTGTTGATGAGTGGTTCTGAATCGACTTGCCGGGGCAAGAGTTCTTGTCACCGGCGCCGATGGATTCATCGGCAGTCATCTCGTCGAACGGCTACTCGATATCGCAGGGTCCGTACGCGCATTCTGTGTCTACAATTCGAATGGCTCCTATGGCTGGCTCGATGAGCTGGGGGCCGACCATATCGATGCTGTCGACGTGCAACTCGGCGACATTCGCGATGGTCGTTCGGTGCGCCGTGCGGTGACGGACATCGATGTGGTTTTCCACCTGGCGGCGTTGGTGGCGATACCGTACAGCTACCAGGCGCCGGAGTCGTTCGTCGATACGAACGTCACCGGGACTCTCAATGTGCTCGAGGCACTTCGCGACGCGGGTTCGGTGCGCATGGTGCACACCTCGACGAGCGAGGTGTACGGGACGCCGGAGATCGTGCCGATCCGTGAGACGCATCCCCTGTGCGGGCAGTCTCCTTATGCCGCCTCGAAAATCGGGGCCGACCAGCTGTGCCAGGCCTATGCACGATCGTTCGCCACCCCGGTTCTGACGCTGCGGCCGTTCAACACCTATGGTCCGCGCCAGTCCGCCAGGGCCGTGATCCCGACGATTCTCAGCCAGCTACTGTCCGGACACGAGGCCGTGCGGCTCGGCAGCCTGGCACCGCGTCGCGATCTGACGTTCGTGTCGGACACCGTGGACGGCTTCGTCCGGCTGGCCGAAACAGACCTCGAGCCAGGATCGGTTGTCCAGCTGGGCACCGGCCAGGCGGTCTCCATCGGCGAGCTCTTCGAGATCTGCTGCGAGGTCACCGGTGTGCGGGCGCAGGTGCTGACCGACATCGAGCGGATACGCCCCGACGCGAGCGAGGTACAGGTCCTGTTGTCCGAACCGAGTCTGGCCAAGGAGACCATGGGCTGGCAGGCGACGACGAGCCTCGCCGAGGGGCTGGCGGAGACGGCGCGCTGGCTGGCGCCTCGCGTCGACGCCGCGGACGCCGGCAGGTACCACCGATGATCCCGCTGGCCGCGCCCGACCTGAGCGGCAACGAAGCGCGGTACCTCCGCGAATGCATCGAGAGCGGCTACGTCTCGGCAGGGCCGTTCGTGGAGCGCTTCGAGAACGCGATGGCGAGCACACTCGGCGTCGACCATGCTGTTGGCTGTGCCAGCGGGACCGCGGCCCTGCACGTGGCGCTGCGGCTGATGGGGGCGGGACCGGGGCGACTCGTCGCGGTCTCGGACTTCACCTTCATCGCCTCCGCCAACGCTGTCCGCTACACCGGTGCCGACGTGCTGCTCGTCGACAGCGAACCGCAGACGTGGAACATGGACACCGAACTGTTGCACGACGAGGTCGTTCGCCGCGCGCGCACGGGACAACGGCTGCCCGACATCGTCGAGGTGGTTCACGTACTCGGTCACCCGGCGGCCATGGAACCCCTCATCGACCTCAAGAACCGGTTCGGCATCCGGATCGTCGAGGACGCGGCGGAGTCGCTCGGCGCGTCCTGGAAGACCGGCGAGCAGGTCGGCACGGTCGGTGACATCGGCTGCTTCTCCTTCAACGGCAACAAGATGATCACCACGGGCAACGGCGGCCTGATCGTCACCAACGACGCAGCCATAGCCGAGCAGGCCCGCCATCTGATCAACCAGGCAAAGGTCACCAGCGACGAGTACGTGCACGACGCGGTGGGCTACAACTACCGGCTCAGCAACGTGTCCGCGGCGATAGGCCTTGCGCAGTGGGAACGGCTCGAGGAAATCCGGGACGCCAAGGTCCGGATCGCGGGCCGTTATCAGCGCTGGTTGGAAAGTGCGCCGGTTAGGTCACAGCCGCATGCCGAGTGGGCAAATCCGTCGCACTGGCTGTACTCGCTCACAGTTCAGTCGATACCACCGACCATCGAGTCCATTATTTCGCTGGGCAGCGAACAGGAAATCCAGTTCAGACGCCTGTGGCCGCCTTTGCATCAACAAGGACCGTATCTCTCCTCCGAAACAATCGGGGGCGCGGTCGCTGCCGGCATCTACCACCGGGGGATCTCCCTGCCCAGTTCGGCAGACCTCACCATCGAATCCCAGCGAAAAGTCTGCACGGCGTTGGTCGAAGCAACTGCCAGCGTGAGGTCACCGCAGTAATACGCACAAGCTGAAGTCGCGACAAGTGTAGAGGTGGTGATCTCGGTAGTCTCCCCCAGTTTACGGCGCGTATGTGTATTCACCGGTTCGCGTGCCGATTACGGTCCGACAAGTCCTCTTATCCGGCGTCTGGCCGACGAACCCGGAATAGATCTACGCCTGCTGGTCTCAGGTGGTCATCTAGTCCCCAGTCAAGGCATGACGGTTGAAGCCATCAAAGCGGACGGGTTGCAAACCGCGGAGGAGGTCGATATCGCCCTGGCTCGTAGCAGCCCCACGGCGACATCGAAATCATTTGGGCTGGCGTGCATCGGGCTCGCTGATGCGTTAGACCGGCTCAGCCCGGAAGTCCTGGTGCTCCCAGGAGACAGGTATGAGGCCTTGGCGATGGCGGTCGTTGCCGTGCAAAGCCTCGTTCCGATAGTCCATCTAGGTGGAGGCCAACTGACGTACGGATCAGTCGACGAAAGAATGCGGCACGCCATTTCGAAGCTTGCCGATGTGCACTTCGTAGCTGCTGACGTCGATCGTCAGCGGCTGATCAACATGGGCGAGGATCCGGCAACGATATTTCATATCCCGTTTCTGGGCGTCGATCCGAAAGTCCTGGGCAACCTTCTGGACAAGGAGGAACTGGAAGATCTAATCAGATCAGAGATCCGAAGTCCCTTGTTTCTGGTGACCATGCATCCCGTTACGGCAGATCCAGCGAAATCACGAGAATCCATAGCGGCTGTTCTTGAGGCATTGGCGGATCTTCGTCATGTGAATGTGGTTTTCACCGCACCTAACAGCGATAGTGGCGGGGCAGCTGTCATGGCCGACATAGAAGAATGGATCGCCGGAGAGCGGCAACGTGCTACATTCATACCGTCTCTTGGTCAACTCGGTTACCTGAGCCTTGTACGGCATGCCGACCTCGTAGTCGGCAACTCGTCAAGTGGCCTGACCGAAGCGCCGATCCTCGGTACCCCGACGGTGAATATCGGCTCCAGGCAGGACGGTCGGCCAAGGGCCCCATCTGTTGTAGACTGTCGAGAGCTGTCATCGGCTGGCGTCAAGAAAGCCATCCAGCGAGCCCTTTCGATTGGCTCGGGAATCTCGACTGTGGATATCTCTATACCTGACGCCTGGGCGGGAATAGAGCTCATGTCGAACGTACTCACCAGTTTCGATTTTGCATCGCACCGCACGAAGAAGTTTTACGAGAAGTAGTACAATACGAAATCGCGAAGACGGCAGTTGGTGGTTAACTTGTCCGCAATGGTCTACTACGCCACCCCGGTCGTGGACCACGTCGCTGAGCTTGGTGAATCACCCGTATGGGATCCCTGTATTGGCTTGCTGTGGCTGGATGTACCGAAAAAGTTGCTGCTTCACATCGGCCTTGATGGCAAATGCGAGTTGAGGTCGTTACCGCGCGAACTGACCGCGGTCGCACCCACCACAACGCGCGACCTTCTCGTGGTGACGACTGATGGATTCGGCGTGCTCGACGTCGAAAAGTATTGCGTCGAGCCGGTAGCCACAATACTTGACGATGCCTCGATCTCGATGAACGACGGTGCTGTCGACGCTCATGGTCGTTATTGGGCCGGCTCGGCGGTGCGCGACCAGACTTTCCGGGGATCACTTTACTGCCTTGACAGGACAGGGCCACGCAAGGTCATCGACCAGATCGGGATGTCGAATGGGCTTGACTGGTCGCCGGACTGGAAGACGCTCTATCATGTGGATTCCGCATCGGGCGTGGTCCGTGCTTGGCATTACAATCTGGATTACGCACTTGTCTCAGATCCGCGCTTGCTTCGAGTGATATCACCAGACATCGGTATTCCAGACGGGCTTACCGTCGACAACCGCGGAAACATATGGCTGGCGGTATGGGGAACTGGGCAAATATGGAGCCTCGACGCCCGAGACGGACGAACACAAGCCATCGTCGAGGTGCCAACACCCTATGTTACAAGTTGTGTTTTCGGAGGAGATGATCTGTCGATCCTTTACGTGACCACCGCCGACTATAACGGGGCTGAAGGTGGGGGAGTCCTGTACAGCGTCGAACTTCCGGTCCGTGGGCGGTACACTGAACGTTTCATGTTGGCCGGCAAATGACTCCAACCGACGATAACAGGGTCGCGTTGGTGACAGGTGCCTCTCGTGGAATCGGCGCCGCTATCGCACGCCGTTTGGCACGCGATGGGCTGTCTATCGCCATCAACAGCCATACAGAACCTCGGATGATTCGCGCGGCGAATGACGTCGCACGCGAAATTCAGAGCAACGGCGGCCGCGCGGCGGTTTACGCTGCCGACATAGCCGACCCTAGCAGTGTTGACTTGATGTTCGCGAGATGCGAACAGGAGCTCGGTCAGGTGGATGTACTTGTCCTGAATGCCGCCACCACTACCAGAACCAGTTGGCTGAGCCTTGAACTTGACGAATGGGCACGCGTCATTGGCGTCAATCTGACGGGCGCCTTTCAATGCTGCCAGCGCGCCTTCAGGGATAGGGTTCCCAGCGAAGGCGGTGCTGTCGTCGCCATCAGCAGTATACTTGCGAAAATCGGTGCGCAGAATTCTCTACATTATGGGACGAGCAAAGCCGGTATCATTGGGTTTACTCGGTCGCTTGCTCGTGAATTAGGTCCTCGAAACGTTCGAGTGAACTGCGTGATGCCTGGTGCAATCCGAACTGAAGAAGAGTTCGAAACCTTCGGTGGTCAGCATGATCTGGATTCCCGGGTGCTGGCAAGTCAAGTGCTTCAGTTTCGCGGCGAGCCCGACGACATAGCCGGGGTCGTGCATTTTCTGGTGGGCTCGGATAGTGCCTTCATAACTGGACAAACTATCTGTGTTGACGGCGGTTCGGTATTCCTTTGAGACCGTTAGCGGGCCTATAACCTTGGTGAGAGGAGAAGATTGAGGGTCGCGAGCGAATCCAAAACGCAACGGTGGACCCTCGTTGCGCTGTCTTCGTCGATGGCCATGTTGGAGTTGGATGCGACCGCGATATATGTGGCTCTTCCTCAGATGGCGCGATCTTTGGGGGGAACACCCGCCGAACTTCAATGGGTGATCAGTGTTTACGCTCTCACACTGGCTAGTTTGGTGCTGTTCTTTGGGTCACTAGCAGATTATTGGGGGCATCGGAGGCTTCTGATCGTCGGGCTGGCCTCGTTCACGGTGGCATCGCTCGGCGCTGCGATGTCTGCGAACGTCGGCGTGCTGATCGCTTCGCGAGTAGCTCAGGGCATCGGTGGAGCGATGATCTTCGCAGTGAGTCCTGCAATCCTCGCGCGAACTTTCCGTACCGCAAAGAGCAGTTATGCCTTTGGCCTGTTCGCCGCGGCGGCAGGGATCGCAGTCGCGTTGGGCCCGTTGGTGGGCGGTGTCCTTGTCCAGCTCGCTGGGTGGCGATTCGTGTTCGCAGCAAACGTACCCGTGGGGATCATCGCGCTGTTGTTGGCTGCCATCAGGTTGGGGGAGTCACCAGGCAAAAGGCTGAGTGTTTTCAGTTGGCTGAAAGGTAGTACAGTCGCAGTTGTAATAGGAATGGTGGCGCTGACGGGGCTCTTCGCTACCTCCTTGCCGGAGCTGGCACTCCCGACAGTCGTCGGGCTCGTGGCTCTTCTAGCAGCCGTAATACTTTTCGAGCGAACGACAAATCGTACGGTTGGTCTGTTACGACGTCCGTCGCGGGAGCGTAGCTTCTATGGAATCTCGGCCGCCGCATTGCTAGGGAGTGCAACGCTTTCGGCTACCATGTTCTTGCTGGTTGCCTATTTGCAAGGTGTGAAAAATCATTCGCCGGCGTCTGCCGGCGTGCAGATTCTGCCGTGGACAGTAGCGATATCGGTGAGTAGCTACGTATGGAGCCGGTTTCCCAATAGGCGACACACCAGCATGATGCTCAGCATCTCTCTGGCCGTCATCTCATGTGGTATCGCTGCCGGTATCGTCGTGGATAGCCAGTCGTCGTGGTTGTTCATGCTGCCGATGATGATAGTTTCAGGAATAGGATTTGGGCTGATGCAACCGTCGCGGTTGTTATCCGCCACTGCTGGCGCTGGTCCGACATTCGTCGGAAAAGATACGGGACTTAACCAGACGTTCTACTTACTCGGCACGGTCTTCGGTGTCTCTGCAATCAGTTCCTTCTTTCAGTGGCGCCTATATGCGGAGTCGACTGAAAGGTTCGCGTCTGCTGTGCAGCCCGCCGATCTTGGCCTTATCGTCGAACGTATCAGTTCCGGTCGGTTCGATCCGTTCAGCTATCAAAGCGGAAGCGTGGCGTTAACAAACTTCTATGAAAAGGCAAACGAAATTTACCTCAGTGCATTGAGGGGTTCGTTGCTGCTGGCTGCGGGCTTCGCGCTGGCGGGTGCAGCGCTCGCATTCGTTCTCATACGATCAAGCGCGGCTAACGCCTACGGCGTAGGCCGGCGTGAGAAAGACGGCGGGTAGCTGCAGGACTCACCGGACTCTGCGTTGACGGGGCTATCGCGGAACGCCATACTGAGAACGAAGCACACGTTTTGTCTACTGAAACCAGCGTGGTGGACGGATGACTCAGGAGGGCCATGTGGCGCGGTCAGAAGAGACACGCGACGTCGGGTTGGAGCCGGACAGGTGGGGTGATCTGACACTTACCGGGATGCCGACGTGGCTGCCCGGTGGGTGGCGTCCGCAGTCGGTGCCCGATGCGGGTTTTGCAGGCGAACTGCGAGCACGGCAACAACGGCTCCATCGCGCTGTCCAGGCAGACTACGATGGAATAGTTACCGTCAAGCAGCCAAACATACGCTACCTGACCGGCTACTCAACTATCGCGGCGGGAAAGGCCGCGCTTCTCGTTACGCGGGACGGTGCTTACCTGGCGGTCTCCGAGTCGGAGCTCGGCAGGGCGCTGATGGCCCCCGGTGTTCGTGGGGTCCATGTCTTCGGGTGGGACGAACCTGTCGATATCGAGCGTTGGCTACGCCATTCGCCGTACGGCTCTGAGTTGCGGCGAGTCCTCTGTGAGTGGGGTGAGGAGGTCAGGGCAGGCGACGGAGGGGGTCAGGAAGGTCGAGGTACGCGTGCAGATGTGATCGACATACAGCGACTGGTTACCTCTGAATGGGAGGCGTCGTGTATACGGCAGGCTGCCCGAGCTACAAGAGCTGGGGTGGAGGCCGCCGTTGACAAGGCCGGCGACGACGGCACGACAGATTCCCAGATAGCGGCTACATCAATTGCGGCGATGATCAGTGAGTCGGGGTACGAATGCCCACCGATTGCCGTGGTCGGGATTGACGAAGGAGCGGGCATTCCACACTCGCAGTGGGGACGTCGCTCGCTTCAGCCGGGCAGCGTAGCGTTTATCGAGCTATCAGGCGGGTATGATGGGTACTGCGCCCCCGTCATGCGCACGATCGTTCGTGACCCGGTACCAAAAGATGTTGTCGATCTCTTTTCTCATGTCGAGTCGATTCTCGATATACTATGTAACTCGATAAAACCTGGAGTTCGTTGCTCTGACGTTGCCCGGAAATGCTCGGGTGTGTTATCTGACATAAACGGAGTTCTGTTCCATTACAACTATGGATATCCGGTCGGCATCTTCGACGGAACGCCGACTTGGATGAATGGCGCAGAATTTTATATTACAACGGACAATGAAGGTATATTTGAGCCAGGAATGACGTTCCATCTTCCGATCTCGTTGCGTCGATTCGGGCAGTACGCGGTTGGGCAGAGCCAAACCGTTCGCGTCACGGATGAGGGTGTAGAGGTGATGACAGGCGACGTTCCAAGCGGCCTGCTTCATGCGCCAGTACAGTGATGAGATAGCGCTCTAAGTGTGGACCTTGTAGTTTCGGCCCTGGCTGGTGTTCGTTGTTCTCAAAACATGGTCTGGAGCGTGCCGACGACTGAGTAACTGTCATCCACCATGGGGAACAGGCGCCATTTGTCAAGTGTTGTACACGGGTGAGAGATCCCGAACGCGACTTTGTCTCCGACTTCGAGATCGAGGGGCGAGGACGGGTCTGACCTGAAGTAGGCATGCTGGTCGTTCAGTGCTACAACCTGCCCGCCTGGTGGCTGGCTGAGGTCTTTTGTACCCCGGCGTACACGGTGTACTGGGACAGGGAAGCCGGCGTCTGAACCGGTATCACGCTTTCCGAAGTCCAAGATGGCGAGATCGGGTTCTGGGCGTGATAGGACGCGGGACCACAGTTCCAAACTTGCCGCTAACGGTACAGTTCGGTACTGGGTCGCGAGATACTCGCGGAATCGTTGATATGCGGAAGAATCGTGCGTCACGTAGCATCCGCTGCGCATTACTACGTCTATTGGCCGCCCGGAGCGCCATTGCATGTCGAATGTATCGGCAATCAGCTCGATGAATACGCTGCCACCGACCGTCACAATGAAACGCCCGTCTTTCTTGGGATAAAGTCCCCAGATTCTATCGGCTGCATCTCTGAGATGGACGAGATAACCGCGGACATCTGCCACGAGCTGTTTTCCTGGTTCGCCATTGATCACGCCTTCGAAACCACCGACTCCGACCAGTTCTAGCTCGTTCGACTGTTCGACCTGGCGGGCGAGCAGCGCCGCTTCGTCGATAGTCCTAGTGCCTGCACGCCCACGCCCTACCCCCACTTCGATGATGACGGGAAACTTGCGTTGCGCCTTTGATGCGCGAAGGACTTCTGTCATCATCTCGATGTTCTCGGGCGAGTCTACATAGCAGTAGCAGTAGAAACTCGGATGCTTGTCCATTTCCGCGCTTAGCCAGTTTACGCCATGTGAATCCATTAGCTCATTGGCGAGAAGTATGCGGTTTGCGCCCAGATTACGCAGTGTTATCGCTTGTGTCGATGTGGCGACTGTAAGTCCCCATGCGCCGTAGTCTAGTTGGGCCGAGGCAATTTCCGGGGACATTGCCGTCTTTGCATGTGGAGAGAGGAAAAGGTCGTTCTGGTTGCAGAACTGACGCATAGCTTCGAGATTGTTCTCGAAGACGCTCTTCTTCAAGAGCAGGACTGGTGTCGGAAGCTCCTCTTGAAGCAGGCGAAGGCGGCCGGCCAAGTCCTTGGCAGGTGATCCGATGGCTGTGGGGGGGAAACCTTTGTGATTACTTGCGATATCGATTGCGGGGATCTTCAAGCTGGTCATGCGTCGCTCCTGTGGGACACGGTCATGCGGCATGCTGATCGATGTGTGTATGACGTCGCAGGGCTCGAGGCGGCAGCCGCTCGACTCGAGACGTCGCCCGCGTTTTATTTACAGGAACAGATGTTTCATACGCCTACTGTAGGCGGCCGGGATCGGGTACGTCAACGAAGGTCAGGCAGAGATACGGGCTGGTGTGACGACATGACGAGGGCTTCGGTCACCGGGTGTATCAAGGTGGCAGCTCGACGATTACCAGCTCGTTTCGATTGCGCTGGAGACAGCGTGCGGCTTGTCCCCGTAGGGAGCCATGCGTTCAAGCGCTTGGAGACGTCGGTCGAGGTTTTGAAGAGGCGATGCCTACATGGTGGGTGCCCGCCAGAGCGATCCGCGGCTTCAGGAGGCTCTGCTGGCCGATGTGTTATCGAGGATGTCGGCTAGCCTCGTCGAAGGACCCGGCCGGGCCGGGTTCCAGTGAACATTTCATCGGTGACGACGCTCTCGCCGTTTATCCACACGTGTTTCACGCCTTCGGCGAGCTGGCAGGGTAAGTGCCAGGTCGCTCTTTCGCGTATGGCGTTGAGGTCAAGCACCACGATATCTGCGCGAGCTCCGGCCGAGATCCGGCCCCGGTCCGGGATACCGATGCGGTCAGCGGCGGCGGCGGTGGACTTATGAACAGCTTCTGCGAGGGTGAGCCTGCCCGTGTCGACGACGTAACGCTCCAGGAGGCGCGCATGAGCGCCGAAGTTGCGGGGATGCGGGCGGCCGCCTGCTGCCACGGACATTGCGCTGCCGTCGCTGCCGATGATGGCTAGCGGGTGGGCGAGGAAGTCGGCGACGTCTCTCTCGTGGCGGTAGAAGAGGATGACCTGTGTACTGTTGCCGTGCCGCGCACATAGGTCGAGAACTAGTTCCTCAGGACCCACAGCCCGGCTGCTTGCAGCGTCGGCGACCGTCGTTCCGACGAGGTCCTCATCTCCCTCGCCTGCGAGGGAGATGACGACACGATCCCACCGCCATGGAATCGTGCCATACAAGCCTAGGGCGAGTTCCTTTTGCGCACGAGCGAACAGCCGTCTGTCTCGGATGAGCGACCGAAGTCCCTCTTCACCTGCTTGCTGAGTCCAACCAGGCAGATATTGACTGAGCGATGACGATGACGCCTCGTAGGGGTAGACGTCGTAGCGGACGTCCACGCTCGCATCGACGGCCGCCTGGAACTCGGCCAGGACGTTGGCCGCCTGACCCCACGTCTGAGGATCATTCAGCGCTACATGAGAGAACTGAACACGCGCACCGGTCGTACGGGCCACCTCGATGGCTTCGGAGAAGGCGCCGAACCCGGCCGTCGCCCGCGCATGTGTTGCATAGAGCGCGCCATGCGCGCGTACCACTCTCGCTAGCTCGTGAATCTCTTCGGGTGTAGCGAAACCGGACGGCACATAGGTAAGGCCGGTAGAAAGCCCGAATGCACCCTGGTCCAGGGCGGCGTTGAGTAGGCCGACCTGCCGGGCCATCAGTTCCTCCGTCATGGGAATATCTGCCAGCCCGCTGGCCGCGATTCTAATAGCTCCGTGACCTACTAGTGGGGCCACATTCATGATTGGTCGTCTATCACCAAGTATGGTTGCGTAGCCATCGAAATCTTTCCACAAAATGTCGACATCCTGCGACGAAATGCCGCGAAGTAGCTGAGATAACTCGGCGCGTCGCCGAGCGTCAGCTGGGAACGCCGAGAAGCCGCAGTTGCCGACCACTTCCGTGGTGACGCCTTGCGCGACCTTGCTGTTTGCTTGTGGATCGGCAAAAAAGCTCAGGTCAGAATGAGTGTGAATGTCAACGAATCCCGGTGTGACGATGAGGCCCGTGCAGTCGATTTCCAGTGAAAGATCGTCCGGGAGCGCGTCTGTGACAATCTCGATCGTATCGCCGCATATTCCAACACTGCCGCGGAAGGGAGGTCTGCCCGTTCCGTCGACTATCAGGCCGCCGCGTAGCCAAAGATCCACGTTACGATGGCTTCTTGTCGCGTTCTCAGATGATCCAGGCATGCCAGGATTGAGGTTGATTGAGCTCCATGTTCTTCCGCAGTCTCGCCACGGTCGCTTCGATCTCGCGGATGAATCCCCAGAGTTCTCGCAAAACGGCGGGGGCAAGGAACGCGGGTTTGGAGTCGTGAGCCAGTCTGAGTAACTCTTCCGACTTTCGGGTCAGAACAGTCGATTCCTCTTTTGAAGTTGAGGAGCGGCGGGCAATGTCGAGCACTCTCAGGAAAAGATCTATGGATAACCGGATTCGGCTGAGTTCGTCTCGCCACGACGAAACAGGATTCGGCCAGTTTCGTACATCGCGGCCACCTGGCATCAGTAGATACGCTTCCTGTAGCGTAGCGATGATCTGTTTGAGAAGATCCTCGAGAGGTGGCTGGGTGACAGAGAAAGATCGGAGCAGATCATCCGGATAGAAAGTTGCGCCACCTGCCGATGTTGAGAAGTACGGCATTATTTGGTTCACTATGTACATCATCAGCGGATAGCAACCGGTGATGGAGCTCGCTAATGAGAGCGCCTGCTCGGCGATGTCAGTCTCGCCGGAGGTAATGTGATGCGCCCATCTTCTCCGGAATCCTGAAGCTCCACCTGAACCTTCGAGATTCCAGGACAGATCAGCCAGGCAAGCGAAGTTGAAATGATTCGCTGGATCAGGCATGCTGTAGGCAAGTGTGCCGATTGCATTGGCGCTGCGACCTCGTCGGAGCATATTCTCGATGTTCGACGAGAAGTCCTGGTAGAACAAGTTCGGGAAGAGGCCTGTAGTAGGTGCTACCCAGCTCACCGATCGGCTCGAATCAGGAGTGGGAAGGGGGTCGTTGTACTTCCACCAAACCAGCGCAGGCTTGGAGATTCTCGCTTCCAATATCTGGTCCAGGTAGCCATCCAACACTTCTTCGCGTGCCAGGGTGTCATGCCAATGCAACATCGATATGCCGTTGTCGTCGAGTATCCTGCCCACGTGTGAAAGGTACTGGCCAAGCATCTGCCCAGGTGTCAGCTTCCGGCAGGTCGGACAGCGGCAATAGGGACTGACTGTTCTGCTGCGGTCAGAGGGATCGACATTGCTGATAGGATAGTACTCGTCGCCGGCCACATGCAGGCGCTTTATGCCATTGGGTTTGAGGTGGTCACGGATCAGGCAGCGAACCAGCTTGCTGAGCTCCTCGCGGGCTTCGGGGCGAGATACGCAGTAGCCGTATCCTGTTGGATTGCCTTCGTCGTCGAGCGCGGACAACTGCGGAACAAGGCGTGGGATCAGGGTTGAATGGCCTGGTCCGCCAAAATGTGGTATGACCTCTATTCCGTGGTCGTGAGCATACTTGACTACCTCGCTGAAGTAGTTGGCCTCGAACATTGCAGGCAGATACCGTTGCTCGACTTGCTCTCCGAGTTCAGGATCCCAGAACACCATCCGCTGCTGAGATTCGAGCTGGGGAAAGTCGGATAGAGGAACGAAGATGTATTCGCTCCTGTCGTTATCATGGCGAATATCCCAACAGCCATATATGGAGATTCCTATGGTGTTGAACTTGAGCTGTCCAACCCGATCCAGGAAGGTATACCAGTCACTCAGCTGCATCCGGTCAGTGCCGGCGAATGATTCGACGAAAACTCCACGGTTCGCATAGGTCGGCGAATCCGATATATGAATCTTGGGCAGTGACGTGCCGTTACTCTGATCCCAGAGATCAACGAGAGTTCGTACTGCGTGCAGCGCGCCGAGATCATCGTTGGCGCCGATAGTCGCTTGTCCTGTCGCGATGGCGAGCTCGTACCCCTCGGTAGCTGTGTCCACGTGCTTGATGGTCAAGGAAAGGGTCGGACCGTCTGCGCCGGTCCCGACGGTACTCGCGAGCTTGGAGATCGCGCCGCGATAACGCAGAGGGAACCGGTCCATTGCCGACACGGAGATCTGCCCGACTTCGACCGTGCCACCAGCCGACTCGAGGCGGCGTGGCTGCGGGATCAGACTTGTTCGATTCGGTTCCGTGCGGCCCTGAGGCATAAGGATGCTCCGACCTTTGCGCATCGGCTACTCGTCGTAAGAACTACTTTGAGTAGTCTACGTCGTCTGAGCTCTCCTCTGCAGGAGACGATTCCCGCCGAGTGGAAACGAATAGTGCGAAGCCAGGCTCAGGAGATGGTGGAGATCGCAAACGACACGATATCCAGCACCGGGCGTCCAGTGACTTCACGAATTTCAGTGCGGAAGTTGATCAGTCCTGTGCATTCCAGAACGATAATTCGACTAGACGAAAGATCCCCGCCCGATGCGAATGCTTCCTCTAAGCGGTCGACCAGCTGTTGACGCAATCCGTCTATCGTCCAGCCTCCCCGCTCCATGTAGTCCGCAGGTTCAATGGCTGCCCAATCAGGCAGATCATTGAAGCCAACAATGCTCAATCTATTGAACTGCTCATGGTCCTGGAGGAGAGGCCGGAGCGAGTTCGCGTCGTAAGTAAGGACCGCGACTTGCTGACTGGTCATGTCAAGGGCGAGATTCAGGAGATGAAGACCGCTGGTTATAGTCGGGGTAGCCACCGATTCCGAGATCTCTTTCGC
Organism: Saccharomonospora sp. NPDC046836; assembly: GCF_040645195.1. Taxonomy (NCBI): domain Bacteria; kingdom Bacillati; phylum Actinomycetota; class Actinomycetes; order Pseudonocardiales; family Pseudonocardiaceae; genus Saccharomonospora; species Saccharomonospora sp. NPDC046836. The sequence continues at coordinate 33,657 of NZ_JBEYXW010000029.1, read as the reverse complement.
GGCTGCCCACATGAATCCGCAGTTCCCAATAATCAACTGCACCTTGCCATCGAGGCTTTTGGCCGAATCAACTACGCTGTCGACCCCACGTGTTGCGTGACCGAGCAATGCCTCCGAGTCTGCATCTTTGGCCATGACGGTGTGTAAGGGCAAAGGCCAGAAGGCGGGGTCCTGCACCACCCAGGGGAGCCTGTACTCTACGGCGCTCAACTGCTCTGGGGTGCCTTCGACGGCTGAGTCGTCAGCCATGAGTACTACGCCAACTGCCTTAGCTGGTTCTGTCATTTTTTTCCCGCCGATCATGAAGGGCTTTGTACCATCGTGTCATGGCGTCGCTCGAAAGGGTTGGCTGCCGTCCGGGGCTTCCTTACGCCGTTACCCGCTAGCGGGAACCTCATCGCTCATCGAATAACGCCCTCAAGAACGACTTGGTTCGTGGGTGTTCCGGGCACTCGAATATCTTCTCTGGCGGACCGGACTCGATCACCATGCCGTCGTCCATGAATACTACCCGATCAGCTACGTCGCGCGCGAAGCGCATTTCGTGAGTAACAAATAGCATGGTCATACGCGTTTCGCGTGCGATCTTTCGAAGAACGCCGAGAACTTCACCTACTAACTCAGGATCGAGTGCGGAGGTTACTTCGTCGAACAACATTATCTGAGGTTTCATTGCGAGAGCACGAGCGATGGCGACCCGTTGTTGTTGGCCTCCCGACAGCTGCGCGGGAAACATATCTGCTTTGTCGCCGAGGCCCACGTTGTCAAGCAGTGTCCGAGCTCTTTCTATTGCTGCTGATTTGCTTTCCCTCAACACGCGGCGGGGCGCTTCGGCCACGTTGCTCAGGGCGGTCATATGTGGAAATAGATTGAAGTGCTGGAACACGAATCCGGTGTTCGCTCGGAAGCTACGCAAGTCTCGTTCTTTCGGCACTTTGTGGCCGTTTTCCGCTGCGTTGGGGACCGGCTGCCCGAAGAGCTCGATGCGGCCTTTACTTGGTGTATCCAAGATGGCGACCAGTCGTAGTAGTGTGCTTTTTCCTGATCCGCTCGGGCCGATTATCGCGACACGCTCACCATCTGCAATGTGCATGTTCAGCCCGGTGAGCACTGTCGTCGAGCCGAAGTTTTTCCATACGTTGTCGATTTTAACGGCGGGTGAAGGCTCCATTTCAGCTCCGTTGGCGACGCCTTCTTTCTCTTTCTTCAAGTCAATGCCGAACATGAAGCTTCCTCTCGAGATAACGCAGTCCCAGAGCCGCAGGGTAGCTCAATGCTAGGAAGATTAGTCCAACGAGAGTGAATGGTTCAAGATACCTAAACGATTGTGCTCCGATTACGTTTGCCTCTCCTAGTAGTTCGACCAAAGTGATCGCTTCGAGGATGGCGGTAGCCTTGAACATCTGGACTACGTAGTTGCCCAACGATGGGACTATGCGGGTAATGACTTGCGGTACGATGATGCTGCTCCATGTTCGCGGCATTGTAAGGTTGAGTACCTTCGCGGCCTCCCATTGGCCCGTGGGCACGTCTTCTATGCCTGCCCTGTAGACCTCGCTGATGTAGGTGGCATAGTGGATCCCCAGTCCCAGAGTTCCGGCGAGTATTGGAGAGAGACTCAGGCCATATTGCGGTAGGACGAAGAAAATGAAGTATAGCTGGAGTAACAGCGGCGTCGAACGAACGACTTCAATGAAGGCGGCGGTTGGCCAGCGGATCAGACGGATGCCTGATCGTCGGAGCAGAGCCAGCACGAAACCGAATATCAGAGCAGTCAGACTCGCATAGAGCGTAGCCTGCAATGTGACGAGAGTAGCCCTGAGTAGTTCGGGAAGAATAGCAGCAGCGAAAGACCAGTCCCATATCACGGCGCCACCTCCAGATCGTGCTTGACTCGAGCCTGTCGTCGGCTTGTAGAAGGAGTTCGACGATACTTTGGAATTCGCTCGAGCATGCGGCCTAGTGCGGCTATGCAGATCGCCAAGGCAAAGTACAGAACGAAAAGGAGGATGAACACCGTGTCGTTGTCCCCAGTTCTCGTTCTTATTGTATCTCCGACAAAGGTCATATCACTGATGGTGATGAGGCTAACGAGTGGTGTTGTCTTGAGCAGCTCGATCAGTAAGTTTGTGAAGGGTGGCACCATTGCTGGATACGCTTGCGGAAGAATTACGCGCGTGATCATGGTCGTTGATTTCATGTTCAGCGCCATTGACGCCTCGCGCTGGCCTAGTGGTACTGCTTGTATTGCCCCGCGGACGATTTCTGCACCATAAGCGCCCGCGTTCAACGACAAGACTATTATTGCGGCAGACATCGGTGAGAGATAAATTCCCAGTAGTGGCAGCGAGTAGAAAGCCCAGAATAGTTGAACAATCGCGTTCGTGCCGCGGAAGAACTCTATGAATATGCCGGCTGATGTTCGTATGACGCGCCAATTGGAAAGTCTGGCTACTCCGGCTACGACAGCCACGACGATGCACAGGAGACCGCTGACTACGGTCAGTGTGATCGTTACCTGAATGCCGCTGCTCAGCAGGCGTAGGTATTCACCGATCTGCTGCGGGGCCAAAGACGTCACCACCTGCTTTAGTGGATTCTGGGGCTAGGATTGGGTTGCGCAGAGTTCCGAGGAGGTGTGTCCTGCAGCTGCTTCTATATCGGACGGCGAGAAGCCGAAGGGGCCCATAATACGTGCAGTTTCGCCGTTCTGCATGTACTTTTTGATCTGCTCGTTGAAAGCATCTCGTAATGGCCTGTCCTCCTTTCGGAATCCTATTCCTACGCCACCCAGCTGCGGCTTTCCGTCGATCACTGGAGTGATACCCTCGCTAGCTATGAGGTCACCATTTTGGGGGTTGGACAGGATAGTGTTGATCGACGTGGATGAGACGCTGAGTGCGTCAGCCCGGCCACCTTTGACTGCGGCTATCATTTCCGCCAGCCCGCCGGCAAGAACGAGCTGATCCTCCTTGACGCCGAGAGCCGTCGCGTATGTTCGCTCGATCCCCGTTGGATCAACGGCAAGTTTCATATCGGGATTCTCTGCGACGTCTTCGTAAGTGCTGACCTTGTACCTGGCGTCTTTCTTCATGACGAAGGATTCTCTTGCCAGGATGAACGGATCGGTAAAGAGGATCTGATCGCATCGCTTGGTAACGATGCCCATACCACCAGTGATGAGATCGAACCGGCGGGCCTGTAGTCCGGGTATCAACGATTCGAATGGTGTGACTATGCCTTCCATCGCGGGAATCCCGAGATCGGTGAGCCCTTTACGTGTCAACTCGACGACGCCGCCAGTCACCGCGTTGTTGTCGTCAACAAAGCCCCAGGGCGCCTGGTTGTCGAATCCAGCGCGAATGCTTCCGGTCTGACGCGCGCGGCCGAGGACGTCGGAGCCGCCAGTTTGGGGTCCGGCGCTGCAACTCGATATTAGGGGGAGGCCAGCCGAGGCAAGAGTTGCTCCGAAGAGTAGTCGAAAGATTTCCCTGCGTGATTGTGAAGCTGGCATGGATGCCTCCTCCTGCTTGAACCAATCTGAGGCAAATTTGAAAATGTCGTGCCGTCTAGTGGAACTAGATTGGGCTTCTGGAAGATGCTTGTCAAGGGTTCGTAGTCCGCGGGGTTGCTGTGCGGGGTGAACGTCGCAGTATCGTTGCAGGCGTGAGCCGTCGACCTCGTGACGTGATTGGGCCGGCGCGGTGTGTATCCAAGGTTGTTCGCCGAGCTGCCTGAGTTGGGATGCTAGCGAAGGTCGTTGGTCTCCGCTGTTGTGGTCGTCCGACCTGCTTGACCCCCGTGTGTGCACTTGAAGTGCGTGCCCGGACGGGCGCTACCAAGTAGTCGATGGCATAGCTCCGTGTGCGCCGCGATGCGCACGAACCGTGCCGGCGAACGACGTCCTCGACGGCTGTGCAGTGCACGATGCACGGCGAGTACGCCCTCGTCTTCGTCACGGCGTGCGCCGCCGGTGAGAGTGAGCGTGGGCCAGGGCTCACGTCCGCGCAAGGTGATCAGCGTTGCGTTGCCTGCCAGTGCTGTCTCCTCGCGCTCGGGAGGTCCCTGCGTGTCCATAGGCTTGCCCACTTCCTTGCCTTCCCTGCCGATGATCGGCCGAAACCTTGCGTAAACGAAACGCATGTTTCATTATTGCGAGGCAGGTGCTCCGCTCCAAGGAGCGCTTCGTTTCTGGCAGGAGCTGACGGCTTTGAGGAGGGTGCGATGAACGTGCTGGTCACCGGCGCATCGGGACGTGTCGGCGCGAACATGGTTCGCCGACTGGTCGCTGAGGGTATCGACGTGAAGGCGATGGTGATACCGGGTGATCCGCAAGTGGCCAAGCTCGCTCGCTTTCGCGACGTGCCGATCGTCGAGGCTGACCTAGGCGACCAGGAGAGCGTCGACGCCGCCTGCAAGGGCGTGACTCATGTCGTCCATCTCGCCGCTCAGCTGGTTCGCGGCGACACACCCGTCGACAGGTTCTACGACACCAATGCGCTGGGTACCCTGCGCCTGCTGGAAGGGATCGTGCGTTCCGGTGTGCCATTGGAGCGGTTCGTCCTGGCGAGTTCGGATGGCACCTACCGGCCCGGCGCTCCACCCGCCATTCCGTTGCGGGAGGACGTCCCCCAGCTTCCCGGCGACTACTACGGGACCTCCAAACTGCTCGGCGAGGTGATACTGCGTAACCACGCCTATCAGTACGATCTACCGTTCGCGATCGTCCGATTCGCGACTGTGGTCAGCCCCGAAGAAGCTGGGCGGCTGTTCAGGCGTGATTTCTGGAAAGCCGTACTGCACTGGCAGTCGCTGGGCAAGGAATCGCATCTGTGGCCGTTGTTCCACGGCCAGCCGGACCTCCAGCGCGTTTACGCGCAGGCCACTGAGGCGGTGCCACCGGACACGGCCGTCGGTTTGACCGGGCCGACAGGGCAACCATGGACCTTGAGTTTGGTGGATGTACGTGACGCGGTCGAAGGTGTCTATCGTGCGCTGGTTGAGCCGGCCGCGCTGTCCACAGCCTTCAACATCGCGGCGGCGCGGCCGACCACGCACGCCGATGGCGCCGCGATAGTGTCGGAGATCTTCGGGGTCCCGAAGCTGATGGTTCCCATGCCGATGGATTTCCGGCTCGAGTTGAACGTCGAGCTTGCGCGTAAGAGGATCAACTACCAACCGGGATACGACTACCGGGAAATGGTGGAATCGGCCAGATCATTGTCGAGCCGGGACGTGATTCCAGCCAGCACGGCCAGCGGTGTGGCGTCAACCTGGCAAGAATAGGGTGACTCGTTACGTCGCCGCCTGGTCACCGTTGCCGTTCTCCGGCGTTGCGATCTGGCTGGCGCACGCCTGCAGTGCTGTGGCGACAGCGTCGGCATCTTCCTGGGAGAATCGTGATGCCGGCGCGCTCACGCTGATGGCGGCAGGAAGGCGAGTGCCGAGAATGGGAACCGCAACACAGCGACCATCGGGTTCGTTCTCGGTGTCATCAACGGCATAGCCGAGCTTCCGGACGCGGGCGAGCTCCTCGAGATAGTCGTCGATGGTCGTGATCGTGTTCGGGGTTCGCTCTGCCATACCGGCGTTGTCCAGCAGCTCGCGGACGCGGGTTTCGGGCAGGTGGGCCGTGATGGCTTTGCCGAGTGCGGTCGAGTGGACGGGATCACGATGGCCGCTGGAAACAGCGAGGCGGACGGTGCGCTTGCTTTCGACGATGTCCAGATAGATGACGGTGCTGCCGTCGAGAATGCCGAGGTTCGTGGTCTCATCGTAGGTGTCGCGCAGTTTCTCCAGCCATGGCCGGGCGCGTTCGCGCAGCACTTCCAGATGGCGAGATTGCATGCCGACGAACCCGAGCCCGAGACGGAACATTCCGCTGCGTGTGTCCCGCTCGACATAGCGGTGGTGTTCCAAGGTCCAGAGGTAGCGGAAAGCCGACGACTTCGGCAGTCGAGTCGTCTTGGCCACCGCGTTGAGGCTCACGCCGTCAACGGACTCCTGCACCATATTGAGAATGGCGCACACTCGTTCCACAGCCCGCACAGAGTAATCACGGGATTCCTTCGACGGATCGTCGTCGGGGAAGGGGGGCTTATTGCGAGCTGACAGGGGACTCACCTGACCTCGTTCACAGGCGCCGCCCGCATCGGTGAGGTGACAGCTGACCAGGCCTGGACCAGCCCGCGGGAAGGCTCCCTTTTTGACTCGGTGATTTCATCATATGAAACGCAGGCGGAAGTTGCAATGTGCGCTGCCGTGGGGCATGGGGAGGCGAGTTCTACTGCGAACTGCCGCTGTCCTCGCGCCGCCACGGCAGCGCGCGGTGTCAGCCTTGGCGGGTGACGAAGGTGCCCTTCGATTTCAGCGTCTGCACCAGTCCGCGGTCGCGCAGGATCTGCGTGGCCTTGCGGACGGTGTCCAGCGCGACGCCGTATTCCTCGGAAAGGGCTCGTTCGCCGGGCAGACGGCTGCCCGGAGCCCATTCTCCGCGCTCGATGTGGCCGGCGAGATGTTCCGCCAACAACTCGTACTCGTAGCCCGTCTTGTTGTCCGGGTTGTACTTCTTTGCAGGACCGCTCATAAAGCGAACCTTAGAACGGTCCTGAGCTGCACAAAGTACCAGGACGCGGGGTAGCGCGCCAGACCGCTACGTACCGCGCCACATCAGGTTGTCGTATCGCTCGGCTCGCGTTCCGTCACCGGGCCCGTCGTGATCTGCTGGGCGACCTCCAGCAGGCGTTTGGCCGCCTTCTCCACGTCCTTGAGAGTGAACCTGGCTGCCGGCGCGCTGATGCTCAGCGCCGCGGGAAGCTGGGTGCCCAGTAGCGGCGCCGCGACGCAGCGGCCGTCGGGCGCGTTCTCGCCGTTGTCGACGGCGTAGCCGAGTCTGCGCACCTTGGCGAGCTCGTCGTGAAACGCCTCGGCCGATGTGATCGTGTTGTCGGAATGCTGTTCCATTCCGGTGCGCGCGAGCAGGTCGCGAACGCGTGCGTCCGGCAGCTGCGACGCGATCGCCTTGCCGAGTGCGGTGGAGTGCAACGGATCCCGCTCGCCCCGGGAGGCGGCGAGCCGCACCTTGTGGCGGCTCTCGACGATGTCCACGTAGATCACCTGGTCGCCGTCGAGAATGCCGAGGTTCGTCGTCTCCTCGAACTCGTCCCGCAGTTCCTCGAGCCAAGGACGCGCCCGCTCGCGCAGCACCTCGAGATGGCGTGACTGCATCCCTACGAAACCGAGACCCAGCCGGTATAGACCAGTTTGGGCGTCGCGTTCGACATAGCGGTGCGCCTCCAGCGTCCAGAGGTAGCGAAACGCCGAGGACTTCGGGAGCTCGGTGGCCTGCCCGACCTCGATCAGCGAGACCCCGTCAATGGACTGCTGCAACAGGTTCAGGATCGAGCACACCCGTTCCACCGCGCGGACGGTGTAATCCCGTTCCTCGCCCGGGGCGGTCTCGTCGGGGCTGGGGTCCTGACCCTCGTTCCGTCGCCGTGGCAGCTCACTCACTTCCTCTCGGAATAGGACCGGCTATTTCAAAAGGTTAGCGGGTCACTGACAGCGGGGCAGGGGGCCAGGTGCACGCACCGACTGGTCGAATCGGCCCCCTTGACGGTCCGAGGCGGCCACCCGTAGCGTGAGTTCGCAGAAACGGTTCATCTGTTTCGTTCTATGAAACCCATGGGGTGGCGTGCATAGCCTGTCGTCCCTCCAGCACGCCGCCAGGTAGATCGGAGACTCCATGAGCGATGCGGCTCAGCTTCTCGCCCGCTCGAATTCGCTGCGCCGGCGTGCACTCGCGTGCACGCCGGGTGGCGTGCACTCCAATGTCCGTCTGGCAGGCCCGCAGGTCTTCATCGACCACGCGCACGGGGCATGGCTCTACGACGTCGACGGCGAGAACTACGTGGACTACCTGCTGGGCCAGGGGCCGAACTTCCTCGGCCACGCACCGGCGCACATCGTTGACGCCGTCGCCGCCGCCTGCCGCAAGGGACTCATCTACGGCGGACAGCACAAGCTCGAGGTGGAGGCGACGGAAGCCGTGTGCGAGGCGCTCGGCTGGGCGGACATGGTGCGCTTCGGCGTCTCGGGCACGGAGTCGGTCCAGGCTGCCCTGCGGCTCGCCCGCGGCGCCACGGGCCGCACCAAGGTCGTCAGGTTCGAGGGGCACTACCACGGCTGGCTGGACAACGTGCTCACCGCGGACGGCCCCGGCGGGTGGGGGACCGCCAGCGCGGGCCAACTCGCCTCGCACCTCGACGACTTCCTCGTGCTGCCCTGGAACGACGCCGGTGTGCTGCGCGACACGCTCGACCGGCACCGGGACGAGATCGCCGCGGTCATCATGGAACCGATCATGATCAATGCCGGCGTGATCGAACCCCGTCCCGGCTACCTGGAAGCCGTGCGCGAGGCCTGCACCCGCCACGGCGTCGTGCTGATCTTCGACGAGGTCATCTCCGGTTTCCGCCTCGGCCTCGGCGGTGCGGCCGGCCGCTACGGCGTGCGCCCCGACCTCGCCACCTACGGCAAGGCCATGGCCGGTGGGTGGCCTGTGTCGGCGCTGGCCGGGCGCGCTGACCTGATGGAGCACTTCGGCACCGGCAAGGTCAACCACTCCGGCACGTTCAACGGGTCGGTCATGGCCATGGCAGCCGTGCAGGCGACGGTGCGGCACCTGGCGGAGGACCCGCCGTACTCCGCGATCACAGCGCACGGCACAGCACTCATGGACGGCCTGCGCAGCATCGGAACGAGCCACCACCTGCCGCTGCGGGTCGCGGGGCTGCCGGTGGCGTTCCATGTCTCCTTCGGCGACGCCGAGGTCTACGACTACCGCTCCCTGCAGCAACTCGATCTCGGCCGGTACACGCGGCTGGCGCCCGAGCTCGTCGGGCACGGCCTGTGGGTGGCGGGGCGCGGAGTCTGGTACGTCTCGGCCCGGCACGGGGCCGACGAACTGGACGCGGCGCTGACCCGGTTCGACAAGGCCATCACGGAGTGGGTGTCCTGATGAGCAAACCGGCACCCGTCACGGGCAAGGACGACGACCGTGACGGCAATACCGCGCTGTTCTCGCCGTGCCGGCGGGCAGGCGCCTTCGTCTTCGTCTCCGGCCAGGCCTCGGTCGAGGGCGGTGTGATCGTGCCGGGAACCTTCGCCGAGGAGATGCGCCGGTCCATCGCCAACGTCGAGCGCATCCTCGCCGGCGAGCAGCTGACGCTACGCGACGTGATCAGAGTCGGCGCCTACGTGGACGACCCGGCGGACGTGCCCGAGTTCAACCGCATCTACACCGAGTATTTCCGGCCACCCCTGCCTGCACGCACGACCATCACGAGCTGCTTCGGCGGCCGGATCAAGTTCGAGATCGACGTCGTGGCCCACGGAGGCGGCTGAGTCATGCGGTTCGCGACCCTGGGCCTGTTCCACGAGGCCAACACGTTCTCCCCGGCCATGGCGGACCAGCAGCTCTTCGCCGCCGGTGGCATCCTGCGCGGCAAACAGATCGTCGCCGAGTACGAGGGGTCGGCCGCGACGATCGGCGGCTACCTCGCCGGCTGTGCCGCGCTCGACATCGAGCTGGTGCCGCTGGTCTTCGCGTTCGTCAACCCGGTCGGCGCCATCACGGCGGACGCGTTCTCCTCGATCGCCGACGAGATGATCGAGGAGCTCGCCCGGCAGGGACCGTGGGACGGCGTGCTGCTCAACGTGCACGGCGCGGCGGTGGCCGAGGGGTACCCGGACGCCGACGGCGAGCTCGCCGGCCGCGTGCGGCAGGTCGTCGGCACGGACGTTCCCGTGGGCGCGGTGCTCGATCTGCACGCCAACATCTCGCCGCGGCTGCTCGGCGCGCTCACCGTCACCCTGGTGTACCAGACCAATCCGCACATCGACGCCAGCGAGAAAGCTGTTGCCTGCACCGAGCTGGTCCACCGTTGCGCACGGCGGGAAATCCGGCCGGCGCAGGCACTGGTCCAGCTCCCCCTCGTGGTCAACATCGCGCGGCAGGACACGAACGAGCCGCCGATGTCGCGCCTGGTGGCCAAGGCCGCCGAGCTCGCCCGCAGGCCGGGCATGCTGTCGGTGAGCGTGGTGGAAGGCTTCCCGTACGCGGACGTGCCGCAGATGGGCATGTCCTGCGTGGCGATTCACGACGGTGACCAGCGCGCGGCGCGCGCGGCCGCCGAGGAGCTGGCCGGGGAGGTCTGGCTGGAACGCGCGGCGTTGCAGGCCAGGGAACTCTCCGTCGACGAAGCGCTCGACATCGTCGAATCGGAACCTGGCGGGCCCATTGTGCTGTTGGACGTCGGCGACAACATCGGGGGAGGGGCGCCGGGGGATTCGACGGTGATCCTGCACGCGGTCAGGCGGCGCGGGCTGCGGTCGCTGCTACAGACGCTGTGGGATCCGGAATCCGTTGCCCGGTGCCAGGCGGCGGGTGCGGGCGCCGAGATCCGGTTGCGGGCCGGTGCCTGGAATCCGCATTCGGCCGGCTCGCCGGTGCCGGTCGAGGGCCGCGTCCGGCGACTCGCCGACGGCAGGTTCGAGGAGCCGGAGGCGGTGCACGCGGGTTTCCGGTTCTTCGACATGGGGCCGACCGCGGTGGTGGACACGACGGAGGGGCACACACTGGTCCTTACCTCGAAGGCCGTGCTGAACGCGAGTCTGCACCAGTTCCTCAGCGTCGGCGTCGAGCCGCGTTCCTACCGGATCGTCGTCGCCAAAGGGGTGAATTCCCCGCGCGCCGCCTACTCGCCGATCGCGTCCCGGCTCGTGGTGGTCGATACCGATGGCGTGACCGCGCTGAACCTTGGCAAGCTTGCCTACCGACGGCGCCGCCGCCCCATGTATCCCTTTGAGCAGGCGGAGTTCGTCATCGGTACGGACGAGTAGCTACCGTGCGCGGTCTCTGACCATTGTGGACAATCGCATCGGCGTGTCGCCGAAGGACGGGGATGCGCTGACCTGAAATTGGCCCCTACCGTGATTCCTCGCCTGACTCGACACTGGACAAAGGGCCGAGGAGGGGTAGGCATGTCGCGGTTCGTTGAGATTTTCCCTATCACCGTAGGAGGTTGTGGCCTGTCGTCGGCTCTCGAGTCGGCGCCGCCATTCGGCTGATTGCTGCCCTGCCGTCGGCGCCGTCTTGATTGAGTTGAATTGTGCAATTTGCGAAAAGCAAACAGGTCCGTTTGGTGGTACCCGCACCGGCTTGGTCCGGACAACGTAGGGGGGTGAGGAGGTGAGCGGGGAACTTTCCGTATCGGCTGTGGAAGCCGGTTTCCCGGTTGGCCCGATGATGCAGAGACCACTCAGCCGCTTTCCGGTTTTCCACTCACAGGATCTCGATGTCGTGCGGGAGGCGCTGGGGAGCGTCTTCTGCGCACACCGCCTGTATCTGGCGGGTCGCGATTCCCGGCTGGACGCCCGAATGCATTCGAGGCGGCTTCCCAACATCGGCCTGACCTACCTCGCTTACGGCAGCGAGGTTCGCGTGGAGCCAGGCGCTCTCGAAACGTTCTATCTCGTTCAGGTCCCCTTGCGGGGAAAAGGTTCCATCCAGTACGGCAAGCAGCAGGTCGCTGCCAGGCCAGGGGTGGCTGCCGTCGTCGGCCCGACGCAGTCGCTGGACTTGCGCCTCGACGCGGAGCTCGAGCTCGTCATCCTGCGGATCGAGCGCACGGCACTGGAAGCGGCACTTTCGGATTTGCTGAACTGTGCCCTGCCATATCCTGTCGAGTTCGAGCTCGGCATGACAATCACCGGCTACGCACGAACCTGGTGTGACTATCTCATGTTCTGTGTTGCCGAGATCAACCGGCCGGACAGCCTGCTCAGCCACCCGCTCTCGGTGAACCAGATGGAGCAGAACCTGATCTCCGGCCTGCTGATCGCCCAGCGCAGCAACTACTCGGCGATGCTGCACGGTCACGCACTACCCGCGCCGTCGCGGGCGATCAGCAGGGCCGTGGACGTGATCGAGAACCACCCGGAGCAAGCCCGCACCGTCGGCAGCCTCGCGCGCGAGTGCGGGGTGAGCGTGCGTGCTCTGCAGAAGGGATTCCGCAGGTATCTCGACACCACGCCGAGCGCGTTTCTGCGCGATGTGCGGCTGCAGCGTGCGCATGACGAGCTGCGGGCCGCGCAACCGGACACCGTCACCGTCGGTGAGATCGCGGGGCGCTGGGGGTTCCTGCACGTCGGCCGTTTCGCGACCTCATATAGGCGCAAGTTCAAGGAGAGCCCATCGCAGACGCTGCACAGATGATGACCAAGACCATGTCTATCGCTGATGACACGCGAGACCACGACGACGGTCCCGGCAGTGAACCCATCTGGGAGCTGGTCCGGCGGCTGCGCAAACAGCATGGGCTGACCCAGTACCAGCTCGCCGATCTGCTCGGCGAGCTCTCGGCGAACCAGAGCGTGAGCCGTGACGAGGTGGCGCGCTGGGAGCGTGGCAAACGCGTTCCCGGTCCGTACTGGCGGCAATGGCTTGGCGCGGCGCTGGGTGTTTCCACGGAGGAGATGACCGCGGCCGTGCAATACGGTCGACGGTGTCGTTGAGGGAAAAACAATTCACAGAATCCCCGCAGGCGAATGTGCCGCCCTGCGTGGATGAAGTACCCCAAGGGGCTTTTACGAATCCTATTCAGGCTACCTGCCGGTAGGGCTACATGCCGGTAAATCTTATTTATGGGCCGTCACGATAGCGGCCCGGTTCCGTCATGCGGTGTGACAACATCGAAGCTTCGCATGACGCGAGTGAGGTGGCCGTATGACCATGGCTCCTGGTGCACACCTGCCTGCGAACCCATTGAACATCCGGCTCGCCATCAAGCACGAACGGCTGTGGTGGCACGTCGACGACGAGGACCATCTGCCCGAACGGTGGGATGTGTCGGCGGATATCTGGGAGCTGGACCTCTGTCCCGCGCTGTACCGGCATGTCGGCGACATCTCGCTGGCCATCGCGGACCTGGAGCGGGAGCGCAACCTGCTGGACTCGGGCGTCCTCGGGGAATGGGCGCTGGAGTTCATCGCCGAGACAGTGCTGGACTGTGCGGACGGCCGCCTGCACCCGGAACTCGATGCGCAGCTCAGCAGCGGACCGCCGCGCATGGTGATCCTCCAGGACGTCACCCTCGCCACCGCGTGGCGCGGGTACGGGCTGGCCGGACCACTGGTCGCCGGCGCGCTGCGCACGCTCGCGCCAACGGCGCGCCTCGCCGCCTGCCGTGTCTCTCCGCTGGACTTCCGGGACACCACGCCGGACCGGGTGTCCGCCGAGCTCGTCGCCCTGCGCATGGCAGCGCTGCTGGAGCGCATTGGTTTCTACCGATGGCGGGACGTACACGTCGTCGACCTGCGGGACCCCGCGTTACTGGACGCGCGGATGCAGCTGCTCACTCACTGGTGGCCCAGCAGGCACGACGAACTCAGCTGATCCGGACCGCACCGTAGCGCGCTACGGAGTAGAGTGCTACGGTGGGCGAGGCTGCTGTTACAGGACCGTTCATCCGCAACAGATAGCCGTTGGCGGCGCGGCATCTGGGTCTTCGACGATCGGCCGCGCCGCCAACTCCGGACTGGGGCGAGGAGTGTCGAAAGTGTTCGATAACGCGAATATGGTCCACCGCGGGGCAGTGTCCGCTCCGTCCGCTCAGTCTGCTCCCGCGGCGAGCCGGTGTGCGCTCTCCTTGACGAGCGCGAGCGACTCGTCGGCGGGTAGTGCCTGCTCGTGTAGCCGGTCGAACACCTCGTCGTACGGGCCGATCTCCTCGGCTTCCTCGTAGTACACGTCGTGAACGGTGGTCCGGACATGGACGATGCCGGGATAGGCCGGCAGCTCGGGCAGCAGCGCGATCCGCGTGAAGCTGCCGCCCGTTCCCGCGTGTGCACCCGACTCCTCGGTGAGGATGCGGAGATCGACGTTCGGCAGCTGGGCGATCTCGGCCAGCCGGTCGAGCTGCTCGCGCAGCACATCGGGCCCGCCGACCTGCCTGTGCAGGACCGCCTCGTCGAGGACGCATCGCACCTCGGGCGGGTCCGGCCGGTCCAGGACCTCCTGCCTGCCCGTGGCGAGCCTGCTCCACAGCCGCACCTCGTCCTCGCCTGCCTCGGGCCTGGCTGCCCTCGCCATGGCTTCCGTGTAGCCGGTGGTGTGGAACAGCTCCGGCACGAACTGTGCCTGGTAGACGTTCAGCCGGACGGCCGAGGCCTCGCAACTGAGCAGGAGTTTGGACTGCTCGGGGACGAAGTCGGTGGGAAACCGGTTCTCCCACCAGTCCTTCCAGCTCCGCCTGCGGTCACTCTGGCGCAGCAGCTCCTGGAAATGCGGAATCTGGTCGCGATGGCCGTAGGTCGACAGCAATGGCTCGATGTCGGCCAGCTGTGGCAGGTTGCGGCCACGCTCTACCTGCATCAGCGCTTTGTCGCCGGTCTCGCCTGTCGACTCGGCCGCTTTCTTCAGGTTGATGCCTTTGGCGTTGCGCATCCGTTTGAGCTCGCGCCCGACGGCTCTGCGGACCGCGGTCTTCCCCGGCTCGACCAAGACGACACCTCTCGGCTATCGCATGACGCAGCAGCGTCACCCGAATAGGCCACGCCAAACTGTAGCGGGCTACCGTGTAGCGCGCTACATTAAGCATGGCTACGTGCTGTTGACGCCTGTCACGTTAGCCCGCCGGTGGCGGCGGCCGTGGGACCCCCTTGGCGCGGCCGCGTCGCCGGTGCACTGCGTCGTCACCTGGTGGGGAGGTCCATGACCGAGACGACTGCGGCACAGCATGGTTCCTCCGGCGTGGAATGCGCGGAATGCGCCGTTCCTCGCGAAACCGCTGCACCCGATGCGCTGTGGCTGAGCGACGCTCGGGGTAACACCTACTGCTGCGAATGCCTCGTCCTGCTCGAACTGACCGGTCAGCTCCGCGCGCTGGCTTCCGAGTGGCTGCGCGAACTCGAGGACGAGCTGTGGCGCTGAGCGGCGGCGGGGACTGGTCGCCGCTGTCCAGGGCCGTCGACGCCGCGCGGATCAGGGCGGGCCGGTTCGAACCAGGCGACTGGAGCGACCTCGCCTGCCGGGCCCGGCAGGAAGCGGTGGACATCGAGGCATGGGAACGGCGCCGGCATAGCCGGACCGTGCGCCTCTGGATCGCGCACCTCGAGGTCCAGGCGGCGGCCCTCGACGCCGCCGACGCGCACTTCCGGCTTGCCGGGAACCTGCGGCAGGTCCACCACCGAACCGGCAGGCAGCCGGAGCTGTCGGCCGTCGACGAGCCTGCGCGGTGCCTGGTCGCAACCGGTGAGCGGCGGCGCCTCGACGCCGACTACCCCCGGCATGCGCTGGCCTGCCGTGCCGACCGGGAGCCGTACGGGCCCTTCGAGCGTGCCCACGTCGCCGGCTACGTCGCCGCGCTGATCGCAGGCCGGGCGCGACTGCTCGCGAGGCACGGCGCGCCGGCGCTCGCCCCGCCCGGCCCGGCGCCGCCACTGGCCTACTGGCGGGTCCGGCATCGCGTGCTGTTCCTGGCCGGTCCTGGCGAAGCACCCCTGCGTGCCGCGGAACTCGCCGCCACCATCGTGGATGGTGCTGGGCAGGCGCTGGCGTTGATCGCCGGGCTGGAGGCCGACGACGGGCGCCCGAGCCCTGCCGACGGTCACTGGATTCACCCGGCGGCCGACCTCGGCCCGTTCCGTGCGGTGGCGCTGTGGGACGACTACGACGCCGCCGAACACGACCCAGGTGAGCCCGCGGCGCTCGCCGCTGTGCTGGGGCGTGCGGTGCGGGAGGTCGGGGCAACGTTCGCCCAGGAGCGGACGAGCGCGCGCCGGGATGCGGCGCCACGAAAAATCTAGGCAAACCACGGTCCATCGCGTATGCTCAAACGTGAAGCTATCGTGAACGGTTTCATGTTTCGATGGCGTGCCCGGTGCCCCAGCCCCCTCCAAGGCGCCGTGGCGAATGAGGAGTGCCCCGGTGCTGAACCCCCAGCAGCACCGGGGCACTCGTCGTTCGGGGTACCCGGATTCCGGACGTTTCAACTAGCGGGCCGTTGCTCCGGCCTGTTGTCCGGACTGAGCCCGCGCAGGACCTCGATCCGGTCGGTCCCGGGCCAGCTGTTGACCCAGCTCGATCCGGTGATGCTTTTGGCGTACTTCTTCAGCGGCGCGAGCAGGCGGGAGATCTCGCGGTAGGAGCTGACCGTCGAACCGGCGCACACCAGCGTCGCGAGCGAGATGGTCACCGGCATCCCCTCGGCGATCCACTCGGTGTCGAGCACGTGATCGGCCACGGTGGTGATCTTGTCGATGTCGCAGGCGATGAGGAAGTCGTCGCCGCCGACATGACTCACCGTCACGCCACCGAGAGCGCCTGCCAGATCCGTCAGTGTGCGGCCGAGCGCGCGGATCAGATCGTCACCGGCTGCGAACCCCACGGTGTCGTTGACCTTCTTGAACGAATCGACGTCCAGCCAGCCCACGACCAGTGGCTGACCTGCGGCGATCCGGCGGTCCACGTTCCTGGCGACGGCGTCGCTGCCCGGTAGCCGGGTGAGTGGGTTGAGCGCCGCGGCCTCCTCGATCTTCGCCTCGGCCATCCCGCGCACCACCTCGTGTACCAGCACAACGCCGTGGCAGCGGCCCAGGTCGTCGATCACGACCACGTCGTCGGCGGTGCGGTCCCAGTCGGCATCGGCCACCAGGTCGAGCAGCTCGAGGGCACCCGCGCCGTGCCGGATCACGTGCGGCGCGTCGGCAAGGCGCTCCGCCGGCCGGTTGGCGTGCAGCGCGTAGCCGAACCGCCCGGTGACGGCCAGCAGGAACCGCGTGCGGTCGATGGACCACTGTGGACGGCCCTCGTCGTCGATACCGACGATGCCCGTGGGTGCGTCGTTGTCGACCAGGACAGCCCGGACCTCCTCGCAGGTGGCTCCGGCGGGGAGGGTCGTGGCCGGGCGCAGGAAGTCCTTGACCGTGGGATTCCCGACGGGCGTGAACGACGCCGGGCCGAGCTGGGCGTCCGGCGTGGCCAGCGTGATGGTGCCGGTCGAGACCATGTTCCGGCGCGCCGGTGCGAACAGGTTGCCCTGCACGATCCGGATGCCCAGCTGGCGGACCGTGTTGAGCTGGTCCTCGGTCTCGATCCCTGTGGCGACGAGCCGGAGATCGGTGCGGGCGGTGAAATGGACCAGCGACTCGACGAGCGCGACCGTCGCCGGATCCTCGGGCAGCCTGCGCAGGCTGGTGCGGTCCATCTTCACCATGTCGACCGGTGAGTCGGCGAGCAGGTTCAGCGGGAGGTCTCCTGCGCCGAGGCCGTCGAAGGCCAGCCGGAAGCCCAGTTCCCCGAGTCGGGCGAGGCCGGGCAGCAACGCCCCTGGCGCGATGCCGTGAAAGGGCGGGCCGACCTCAAGAACGATCTCGCGTGGGCGGCGTCCGGACTCGGCGAGCGCATCGAAAAGAGGCTGGAGCGCGGTCTTGGGTGCCGCCGCCGTCAGCGCGGTCACGTTGATGTGCAGTGGCAGCAGTGTGGCATGCGGGGCTTCGTCGAGCACCGCACGCGCGGCAAGGCCGACATCGACCTCGACGAGCCGGCCGCGCCGCAACGCGGAGCCGAGAAGGTCGGTCACCCCGCCGGACGCAGGGCGTGCCAGCGCCTCGACCGCGACAACGCCACCGGTGTGGAGGCTGTACAGCGGCTGAAACGCGAAGCGTACCTGTCTCACAACGACTCCCACGCCCGAATGCGCACCCGCATTGTGGGCCGTTCCAGCGAAAATTAGTCCGATAGTTACATACGAATAACGACCGAATCAAGCAGAGTTGTAGCACGTCATCGTCCTTTTTAGTCCATCTAGTTGAAGTTCCGCTGAACAGCCGACAACTGGTAGTGACCTGGAGTCATGGGGCCAAACGGTTGGGTTCGGCGGTTGCTGTGAAATGTTTCAAAAGATGCCTCGGCGTCGGTTGTGGACACTGCCGCCGAGGACCGGCTACACCGGGTACGAGATCGACTGCGGTGGTGTGACCCGGTGCCTCATTGGCGTGGTCGTCCTTGCCCGGTAGGGGCTGGGGGCTTCACCGCGGTCCCCGCGAGGCTCACACTTTCCTTGTGTGGGGCGGTTTTATCGGGGAGGCGGAGGTGATCGCCCGTGAACGACGGACGCAGTGGAGTGCTGCCGGCGCGGCCGGAGCTGAGGGTCAGCTTGCTGGGGTACGACCGGGGTGGTGTCGAGCGGTACCTGGAGGCGATGGACGAGGAAATACGGTTGCTCAGGGCCGATCGCGACTGTGCGGCGGAGTGTGTCGAGCGGCTGGCGGCCGAACTCGCGGAGGTCAAGACCGTCGACGAGAAGTTGCGCGACCGGCTGGACCGGGCATGCCGGTCACCGATCGAGGCGGATGGGCTGACTGAGCGGCTCCTGCACATGATCGAACTCGCCCACGAGGAGGCCGACGAGATCACCGAGACCGCCAAGGCGGCGGCTGTGCGCAGTCGGACTGCCACGCTGCGCAGCGCTGAGCAGCTGCGGGCGCGGTACGAACGCAGGTTGCTTGCGCTCGACGAGCGTCGTGACCGGCTGGAGGCCGAGCACCAGGACATGGTTCGCCGCGCGCAGGTCGATATCGAAGCGATGGCCGACCGGGCCGAACGGCGGCGGCGGGAACTCGACGAGGAGGCCGCCCGTCGCAGGCAGGCGGCCGAGCGCGACTTCGCCGAGGCGATGGCCGCTCGCCGGGCGGACGTGTTGCGCCAACTGGAGCAGCGCACGGCTGCGGGGGAGCGCTGAGCGTCCGCGTGCGGCGCTCCTCCTTCCCGGTGGCAAGGCGCCCGTTGTCTTGCACATGATGATCATTACCAGTAGCACTGATAGTGCCGTGTAACCGAGCGCCGACGAGGCTGGAGGCCGATTCATGTCACTGGATGTGCCCACCGAGCTGCTGGACCGTGCCGAACGAGGCGAGGTGGACGACATCGAGTTCGTCGCCTGCGTGCGTGACTCGCTGCCGTATGCCTGGCAGGTGATCACCGGTGTTGTCGCCGACCTCGAGACAGGGCAGGAGCAGTTCGCCGACAACAGCACACCACCGCCGAGCGAGGCGGAGCGGGGCCAGCTGCTGCGCGCACTCGCCTCGGACGCGATCCGCGGTGGGCTCGAACGGCACTTCGGGGTGAAGCTGGCTTTCCAGAACTGCCACCGGGTCGCGGCGTTCCGGCCCACGGCGGTGGATGGTGTCGCCTACCGCGACTTCGTCTCCGTTCGAGGGCAGCTCCTCAACCAGAGCCCGCTCTTGCGCGACTGCTAGTTACAACCACCGGCCCCGCGTAGCGCAGGCAGCACCTCGGCGCCGAGGCGTGCGATGGTGTCCAGCGTGCGCTCGCGGGAGCCGGTGCCCTCGACCATCAGGATCACGTGGTCGATCCCGTGCGCCGTGCGCTCGTCCGTAAGCGTTCGGCACACTCCGCGTGATGTGCTTGTCACACCCAGTGCGTAGATCCCACGCCGCGCCGGGGCCCCGTAGCGGATTAGTGGTCCGAAGTGGACAGTGGTAGGGGCCGCTTGGCCCAGCACCGGCACGTCGGAGTCCGGTATCACGTTGCAACTCCTCGCCCTCATTGACCGGCCCGTTGGTACTCTCACGCCGGTGGGGAATCTTCGATCACGCGTCGTCGGCTGGATCACGCGCAGATACCTGGCTCGTGCCCGGAAGAAGGGCCTCGGGCTCGAGCAGATGGCGATCCTTCCCGACGCGGCACTCATGCCGCTCAAGCGCAACGGGCTGGACCCGGTGCCCGAGCTCGCCCAGGCTCGCGAAGAGGAACCCGTCCGCAAGCTCCCCGTGCCCTTCGGGCTCAACCTGTGGCTGGTCAGCGGGTACGAAGAGGCCAAGGCGGTGCTGGGCGACGCCAAGGCGTTCAGCAACGACTTCACCAACCTCGTCGGCATGACGAGCGCCGGGGTGGACGACAACCCGGGGGGCCTGGGGTTCTCGGACCCGCCCGTGCACACCAGGCTCCGCCGCCTGCTCACGCCGGAGTTCACCATGCGGCGGCTTGCCAGGCTCAAGCCGGGCATCGAGGCGATCGTGCAGGAACGGCTCGACGCGATGGCGAAGGCCGAAGGGCCGGTCGACCTCGTTGAGGAGTTCGCGCTGCCGATCCCATCGCTGGTGATCTGCGAGCTCCTCGGCGTTCCCTACGCCGAACGTGACGCCTTCCAGCACCTCGCGGTGGCGCGGTTCGATCTCTTCGGCGGGGCGGACGCGTCACTGGGCGCGATCTCCGAATCGCTGGACTACCTGCTCGGCGTGGTCCGCCAGCAGCGGGAGAGCCCCGGCGACGGCCTGCTCGGCATGATCATCAAGGAGCACGGCGACGAGGTCGAGGACAAGGAACTGGCCGGGCTCGCCGACGGTGTGCTCACCGGCGGTTTCGAGACCACGGCGAGCATGCTGGCCCTCGGCGCGCTGGTGCTGCTGCAGGACCCGGAATCGTTCCGGCGGGTGCGCGACGACGACGAGTCGGTGAGCGGCTTCGTCGAGGAGCTGCTGCGTTACCTCACTGTCGTGCAGGTGGCCTTCCCGCGGTTCGCCCGCCACGACATCGAGATCGGTGGCGTGACCATCGGTCAGGGCGACATGGTCGTGTGCTCGCTCAGCGGGGGCAACCGCGACGAGATGCTGGGCGCTGGCCTCGAGGTGTTCGACGGCACGCGCGCACCGACCTCGCACCTGGCGTTCGGCTACGGGCTGCACCGCTGCATCGGTGCCGAGCTTGCTCGCATGGAACTACGGGCTGCCTACCCCGCACTGGTGCGCCGGTTCCCCGAGATGCGGCTGGCCGTGCGACCGGACGAGCTGACCTTCCGGAAGGTGTCCATCGTCTACGGCGTGGAGTCGCTGCCGGTGTTGATGCGGTGAGCGTGGCTCACCCGCCTGCCATGGCTCCGACGATCAGCAGTGGTTCGGTGCCGGAGGCGACCGCGGCGGGCAAGGGCGTGTCCTGGGGATCGTGGGACAGGTCCTGCTCGCAGGCGAAGAACCGCACGAACGCGCGGCGGCGGCGGGTCACGTGGTCGCGGATGGTGCCCTGGAGCACCGGGTAGGCGGTTTCGAGCGCGTCGAGCACGCTGCCCACCGTGGCGTCCGCATCGTCGATGTCGAGCCGGACCTCACCGTTGATGCGGGCGAGCGTCCGCAGGTGGGTGGGCAGCACGACGCGGATCATGGCAGCGTCTGCACCTCGACCGACAACACGGCGGGCAGGTCCCGCACGATGGGCGCCCAGCTGTCGCCTGCATCGGCGGAGGCGTATACCTGCCCACCGGTGGTGCCGAAGTACACCCCGCAGTCGTCGAGTGAGTCGACGGCCATCGCGTCCCGCAGCACGTTGACGTAACAGTGGGACTGGGGCAGGCCCTTGGTCAGTGGGTCCCATTCGTTGCCGCCGGTGCGGCTGCGGTAGACGCGCAGCCTGCCGTCCAGCGGGAAGTGCTCGGAGTCGCTCTTGATCGGGACGACGTAGACGGTGTCCGGCTCGTGCGCGTGCACGTCGATGGGGAAGCCGAAGTCGGTGGGCAGGTTGCCTCCGATGTCGTACCACGACGTGCCGCCGTCGTCACTGCGCATGACGTCCCAGTGCTTCTGCATGAACAGCACATCGGGCCGCGCCGGGTGCAGTGCGAGGTTGTGCACACAGTGACCGACCTCGGCGTCGGTGTCCGGAATGCCTTCCGAGCGCAGGCCGTGGTTGATGGGCCGCCACGTCGTGGCCGCGTCATCGGTGCGGAAGGCGCCGGCTGCGGAGATCGCCACGTACAGGCGCCGGGTGTCGCGCGGGTCCTCGATGATCGTGTGCAGGCACATGCCACCGGCGCCGGGCTGCCACGAGGGACCCGACTCATGACAGCGCAGGCCTGGCAGCTCCCGCCACGTATCGCCGCCGTCGTCCGAACGGAACAGTGCCGCGTCCTCGACCCCGGCGTAGACGGTGTCCGGGTCGGTCCGCGACGGCTCCAGATGCCACACGCGTGCGAACTCCCACGGATGCTGGGTGCCGTCATACCACTGGTGCGTGCCGGTTTTGCCGTCGTAGCTGAACTGGTTGCCGACTGGGTTCCACGTCGTGCCGCCGTCGTCGGAACGCTGGATGACCTGACCGAACCAGCCGCCCGACTGCGAGGCGTACACGCGGTTGGGATCGGCGGGCGAGCCCTTGACGTGGTAGATCTCCCAGCCCGCGAAGAAGGGGCCTGCGACGTCCCACTGTTCGCGACGCCCGTCGGCGGTGAGGACGAACGCTCCCTTACGGGTGCCGACCAAGACGCGTACCGCTGTCATCGAAGCCTCCTGCGCATCGCTGCGGTCGCCGCCAACGTAGCAACGCGAGATTGCAAAAAACAAGTGCGCATGTAGAAGGAAAGTCATTACCAAAACCCTTGTGTCGTATGTCTCCGGCGGCGTGTTGGGCAGGCCCGAGCGAGGCCACCATGATCGAATCTGCGGGCTCGCACAGCTGATCGACTGGAGGTCGTCGCCACATGGGGTCCCGCCGTGGGCGCACACGCGCCGGTGCGCTGGTGTCGTTGTTGCTCGCCGCGCTCGTTGCCGCCATCACCTGGTGGACACAGCAGAGCGGCGACGCGTCCGATTCGCCCGAGACCGGCGCAACGACCGACGCCGTGGCTGCGCTCGATCAGCTGGCCTCGCTGCAGGTGCGACCCGAGGACACCGGCAATCGCTACGACCGCGACGACTGGCCGCACTGGTCCAGTCAGGGCAACAGCTGCAACACGCGGGAGATCGCACTGCAGCAGCAGGGGCAGGACGTACGGACCGACGACGAGTGCCGCGCGGTCGCAGGCACCTGGCTCAGCAGCTATGACGGTGTCGTCATGCACGACGCCGGTGAGGCGGACATCGACCACATGGTGCCGTTGGCCGAGGCCGCCCGCAGCGGTTCCCGGCAATGGACCCGCGAGCAACGGGCGGCCTTCGCCAATGACCTGGACCAGCTTCTGGTCGTGACTGCCCGCTCGAACAGGCAGAAGGGTGACCAGGATCCGGCGACCTGGCTACCGGAGCAGGACCGCTGTGGTTACGCCGCGCATTGGGTGCGGGTGAAGGCGAAGTACGAGCTGTCGGTTGATCAGGCCGAGCATGAGGCGCTCGAGGCTGTGTTGACGCACTGCCCGGCCTAGTGCCGGAGCTCTCGTGTGTGTCGCGCAGTGTCTGTAGGTCGATCTTCGTCATCGCCCGCATGGCGGTTATGACCCGCTGGGCCTCCTCCTGGTCGGGATCGGTGAGCAGGGCGGGCAGCTCGCTCGGGATGATCTGCCAGGACAGCCCGTAGTTGTCCTTGAGCCAGCCACACTGGCTTTCCTCGCCTTCCGCGCTCGAATCTGACGGTCATGAACTCGCCGTCGCCGGCTTGGTCGCTGTACCACAGGAAGTGGTGATCCTGGTCATCGGGGGACTCCGCTTCTCGTGTCATGGCGTGCCCGGCACCCGGGCCTCGCTGGCACGTCGGAGCCGGCCCGCGCGCCTTGACATCACTGACGAAGAATCCTGCAGAGAACTCAGTAGAAGTGGCGGAGCAGGGGCCACAGCTGCGACCACGGCCGCGTTGGTGACTCGCAGATGACGATCCGCGTGTGCTGCTCGTCGTTGTCGAGGCCGATGCCGTTGTCGTGCACCGCGACCACCCGGCAACCGGTGAAGGCCGCCATGGCGGATCCGCCGACGAGCACCACGGGCCCGTCCTGGGCGTCCGGTGGCGGGCCCCAGTCCGCGTAGGACATGTGCCCCGAGTAGGGCCGGGGCAACCCGTGCTCGCGGCCGTAGCGTTCGATTGCTCCGGCCTGGCCGTAGTTGCTGGTGAAGACGACCGCACTCGCCCGTTCGGCGGCTGGGATCTCCCGCCACGCCCCAGCGACCGTGGCCGTGAACTCGGGCCAGCCGACCTGCTCGCCCTGTTCCCGGTTCAGCGCCAGCACCGGTCCCAGCCACGAGGCAGGCAGCACCGGGAGTGCGATCAGAGCCGACATGACGGTTGCCACGGCGGCCGCCGCGATGGCGTTCGAGCGCCGGTTCGCGGCGCGGCCGAGCCAGCGCACGGCGGGTTCGGCTCCTGCGGCCGTCAGCATGAGCAGCATCGGAATCGCGTAGTACGGCTTGCCGCCGAGCACCAGCAGCATGACGCACAGCACCGGGTAGGCGACGGCGAGTGCCCTCGCCCAGCGCAGCCGCGGGTCCCGCCACAACCGGACCAGCCCGGCGATCCACACCGGCACCAGCACGGGGGACAGGTAGGCCACCTGCATCGGCACGAACAGCACACGGTTGGCGGTGCCGTCGTCTGCGCTGATCCCGGCGGCCACGGTCAACAGTGGGAACCCGTGCTGCGCCTGCCAGACCACGACCGGTGCCGCGAGGACACCGGCGACCATGACACCGAGCGCCAGCCAGCCGCTGCGCAGCACGCTGCGCGGCCCCACACTCAGCAACCCGGCGCCGAGGGCGGCCACCAGCAGCAGTACCAGCCACTTGTTCGCCAGCGCCACGCCGATCGCCGCACCGATCGCGACCCACCACGGCCCGTCGCCGGTGCGCAGCAGCCGGAGCGTCAGCAACCCGGCGACCGTCCACAACAGCATGTCCACGGTCGTCGTCGACATCATGTGGGACACCACGAGCACGAACGTCGACAGCGCCGTCGCCGCGGCGGCGCAGACCTGGGCCGCGCGGCCACCGCCGAGCTCCCTGGCCAGCAAGGCGACGACCACGACCGTGGCCGCGCCCAGCAGGGTCGCCGCAACACGGACCCCAGCCGGGCTGTCGCCGAAGATCGCGGCGCTGGCCCGCACGAGTAGCGGGGTGATCGGTGGCTGGTCGGCGTAACCCCACGCCGGACGGTCGCCGGCGGCGAGGAAGTACAGCTCGTCGCGGTGGAACCCGTACCGGCCGGACAGCGCGGTGAGGATCACGACGTGCGTCGTTGTGACCAGGGCGACCGGGCCGGCCGCGAAACGCGGGAGCAGCGTGGCGGTGGGCGTGCCCACGTGCGTGGTGTTCGGTGCGCTCACCCGACGATGGTCGCGCCTGTGCCGCCTCACCGGCCACGGCCGTGCGACTGAACCGGCTGTCAGTCGAACGGTTGACCGCGCGGTAGGGTCGGCAGGGGAGAAGGCGATCATCGAGGAGGACTGGAGCCCATGTCGGTTGGCGAGATCGCGCTGCGCACTCTGTCCGGTGACCCGGCGACCCTCGGCGGTCTGAACAAGAACGCGCTGCTGGTGGTGAACGTCGCCTCCAAGTGTGGGCTCACCCCGCAGTACGAGGGACTCGAACGGCTGCAGCAACGCTATGCCGACCGCGGTTTCTCGGTCGTCGGCTTCCCGTGTAACCAGTTCGCAGGCCAGGAACCCGGCACGTCGGAGGAGATCGCGCAGTTCTGCTCTGCCACCTACGGTGTCAGCTTCCCGATGTTCGAGAAGATCGAGGTGAACGGTCCCGGCAGGCACCCGCTTTACGCCGCGCTGGTCGAGCACCCCGATGCCGAGGGCGCCGCCGGTGACATCCAGTGGAACTTCGAGAAGTTCCTGCTGACAGGCGACGGCTCCGTGCTCGCCCGGTTCCGGCCACGCACCGAACCCGAGTCGCCCGAGGTGGTCGAGACGATCGAGAAGGCACTGAGCTAGTGATCTTTGTGGTTACTGTGCGCTGCTGACCAAGCGTGCCCGGGGGCGGGTTGTCGATGGGTAGGGCTCGATGGGTAGGGCTCGGTGAAGGCACTGAGCTAGTGATCTTTGTGGTTACTGTGCGCTGCTGACCAAGCGTGCCCTTCGCAGGTCCTCCGCTGGGTACGGCTCGGTCCTGCGCACGCTGTGCAGAATCCGGTAGAACCGGTTCATGGCGGCCGCGACCGGTGCGTGCCGCCGGATCAGCTCGGCCACCGCGGCCGGCGCGGCCGGCGCGTCGACTGCCACGCCGCGGGCGCAGCGTTCGATGATGCCGTCGCGATCATCCGCGCCGCAGACCCGATTCACCAGCCAGTTGACCAGGCGGGTCAGCACGTAGTCGACGTCATGGCCCGATCTGGCCTCGAGAAACCGTTCCTCCGCCGCGGAGAGCTCGAAACGGGGTGAGGTCGCCAGCCCGAAATCGGCGACGTACAACCGCGTGCCATCGGTGAGGAGGTTGCCGAAATGCGCGTCGAAATGCAGCAGCCCGTTCGATTCCATGAACGAGGTGACATCGCGTAGCTGCCGCTCGGCGAGCACGGCCGCGTTGGCGAGTGTGGAGCCGGCTCCGGCGGCTTGTGCGGTGAGCCAACCGTCCATGGTGTGCGGAATGTGTTCGAGGAACAGGGTGATGCTCGCCGTCGCCGTGGCAACGGCTGTCACCCGGTCCCGGATCGCGGAGGAGCCGTGCCAGAACGCCACGGTGCGCTCGATGTCCGCGGATACGTCCGCCGCGGGCGGTGCCGATGGTTCGGTCAGCACGCGCCAGTGGTACAGCAGTGGGAAGTTCGCGCAGCGGTTGGTCAGTACCCAGTTGGTGGTCATGATCTGTGCCGCGAGCTCGCGCCACGCGCCGAATCCTGCGGAGCCGACGCCGTATTGGTAGTACGCAGGCAGTCGAAAGAGGTTCGCCGTCGATCCGACATTGTCCGGCCTGCGTTCCAAGTCGGTGAGCGGGATGCGTTTCACGAAGACCGGAACGCCGTTGACGTCCAGCAACTGTGTCCGCCCGCCGATCCCGGAGCCGAGGGCGGTCGCGGCCGACAGCCGGTCACGCAACCGCTGGTCGCTCAGCAATGCCAGCGCGGTCGACACGGTCCCGTACTTGACTGTCCTCTGTGGAACTTGCTCCAACACCAGGCCTTTCGGATGCATCGCGACGACACAGCGAAGTTGATCAGTTACCGAGCGAAGTCAACCCTAATCGTTCCGCCCAGCGGAACAGTCGTCGCGTGTGGACGGCCTGTGCCCCGCCCCATAGCGCGAATGCTGCGGAACTCCGTCTTTTGTCCGCTATCCTGTCCATGATAGGTATAGCTGGACATATCCGGCACACTCTGTGACGAGAGGACGATGGACCCCTACCGAAGTACCAGCCGTGTCGCTACTAACCACCTCACGGCGGTGGCGACGCGATGATCGTCCTGAACATTCTTCTTGGTGTCCTTGTTGTACTGCTGCTCACTGCGGCGACGGGTTACTTCGTCGCCCAGGAGTTCGCGTACATGGCCGTTGACCGTTCCCGGCTCAAAGCACGCGCCGCTGATGGCGACAAGGGAGCCGAGCGCGCGCTCGGCATCACCCGCCGAACCTCCTTCATGCTCTCCGGAGCGCAGCTGGGCATCACTGTCACCGGTCTGCTGGTCGGTTACGTCGCCGAACCGCTGATCGGCGCCAGCGTCGGCGAGCTGCTCGGTGGTGCCGGCCTGGCGGCGGGCACCGGTGTCGCCATCGGCACCGTGCTGGCACTGCTGTTCTCCACCCTGGTGCAGATGGTCTTCGGCGAGCTCTTCCCGAAGAACCTGTCGATTGCGCGCCCGGAACCGGTCGCACGCTGGCTCGCCTGGTCGACCAACGTGTACCTCGCGGCGTTCGGCTGGCTGATCCGGCTCTTCGACCACGCCTCCAACCTGCTGCTCAAGGCCGTGCGCATCGAACCGGTGCACGACGTGGAGCACGCGGCGACGGCGCGGGACCTGGAGGCAATCGTCGCCGAATCCAAGGAAAGCGGTGACCTGCCCACCGAACTGTCCACTTTGCTCGATCGGGTGCTCGACCTGCACGAGCGCACCGCGGAGCACGCGATGATCCCCCGCCCGCGCGTGGCGACCATCACCGCGGTGACACCGGTGAGCGAGGCCGTCGAGCGGATGGCCGCTGGGCACTCGCGGTACCCGGTGCTCGGTGACGGGATCGACGATGTGCTCGGCATCGTGTGCCTGCGGGACGTCCTTGCCCTGGACAGCACACAGCAGCAGTCGCGCACCGTCGGCGAGATCACCCGCGAGGCGATCATGGTGCCCTCGTCGTTGCCGCTGCGGCAGGTCCTCACGCGGCTGCGTGAGGCCGGTGAGCAGCTGGCCTGCGTGGTCGACGAGTACGGCGGGCTCGCCGGCATCGTCACCATGGAGGACATCGCCGAGGAGCTCGTGGGTGAGATCACCGACGAGCACGATCCCGCCGGCGCGGACCGCCCGCTGCAGGCCGGCGAGGACGGCAGCTGGCTGCTGCCCGGAGACGTGCACATCGACGAGGTCGAGCGGCTGCTGGATCACGACCTGCCTCGGGGCGACTACGAGACGCTCGCCGGGCTGGTGATCACCGAGCTCGGACAGCTGCCCCAGCCAGGCGACACCGTCGAGATCGCGCTGCCACGGCGTCCCGCGGCAGACGACGACGAACCGGCCTGCGAGCTGATCGTGGTGGTCGCCGCCGTCGCGCGGCGGGTTCCCGCGAGCGTCCGGCTGTCGCTGCGGGCCGCTGAGCCGGCCGCGAACGAGGAGGTGAGCCGATGAGCGAGCTCAGTCCCTGGCTCGTGGTGCTGGTGACCGTCAGCATCATCGCGCTCAGTGCCTTCTTCGTGGCGATCGAGTTCGCCTTGGTCGCGGCACGGCGGTACCGGCTCGAGGACGCCGCGGGTGAGAGTGCGTCCGCGCGCGCTGCGCTGCGGAGCGCGCGGGAGCTCTCGGTGCTGCTGGCCGGCTCCCAGCTCGGCATCACCCTGTGCACGCTGGCTCTGGGTGCCATCACCAAACCGGCCGTGCACCACATGCTGATGCCGGTCACGACGGGTATCGGCCTGCCTGCGACGGCCGCGGACGTGGTGGCGTTCATCGTGTCACTGGTGATCGTGACCTTCCTGCACCTGGTGGTCGGTGAAATGGCCCCCAAGTCGTGGGCGATCGCGCACCCGGAGAGGTCGGCGACGCTGCTGGCGATTCCGATGCGCGCGTTCATGTGGTTCACGCGGCCCCTGCTCATCGCGCTGAACGGCGCCGCCAACTGGTGCCTGCACCGGGTGGGGGTGCAGGCGGTCGACGAGGTCAGCAGCGGTCGCACGCCTGACGACCTGCGCCAGCTGGTCGATCACTCGGCGAAGGTCGGTGCGCTGGACACGCCACGGCAGGTTCAGCTCGCGACCGTGCTGGACCTGCAGTCCCGGCAGTTGCGCGACAGCATGCGCCCGGTCGGCGACATGAGCACGGTGCTGGCGACGGCCACCGTGCCGCAGGTACAGAAAGCGTCCCTCGACAGCGGGCACCTGCGCCTTGTGGTGCTCGGGGAGGCGGATCGGCCGGTCGGCGTCGTGCACGTTCGCGACACGCTGGCGAAGCCGGAGCACACCACGGCGGAGCAGCTGATGCGTTCGGCGCTGACGCTGCCCGCCGATACGGCTGTGCACACGGCGCTGAGCACGATGCGGGAGCGGCGCAACCACCTGGCACTGCTCGAGGACGGTGGCGCTGTGATCGGCTTGATCACGCTGCAGGACCTGCTGAACGAGCTGCTGGCCGTCTGACCCAGCACGACCCGCCTATTAGCGATCCGGCCGGTTTCCGCGAGGAAGCCGGCCGGATCGTTTTGCGGGCACTTGACCGCTCACTCCTGCCCGCTCATGGTGATCTGCGATGCTCGACCAGAGCGGTGATCTGCGGATGTGATGGGGTTGGGCATGGAGCTCCGGCAGTTCGAGGTCGTCGTCGCGATCGCCGACGAGGGCGGGTTCACGGCGGCGGCGCGCCGTCTGCACGTGGTGCAGTCGGCGGTCTCCAGCACCGTGCGCGCGCTGGAACGGGAGCTCGGCACCCCGCTGTTCGACCGCACCACGCATCGTGTGCGGCTCACCGCGGCGGGCGAAGCGTTCATCCCGGCCGCGCGTGCCGCACTGCGCGCCGCCGAGCACGCCCGCGGGACGGTCGACGCGGTGCGCGGCCGCCTGCGCGGACAGCTCACCGTCGGCGTCATGCAAGGGGTGTGGGCCGGGCTGCACCATGCCCTCGCGGCACTGCGTGCCGAACACCCCGGGGTGACGATCCGGCTCCGCCAGGCCGCGGTGTCCGACATCCGGCAGGCACTACGCGACGGGTCGGTGGATGTGGCGGTGGTGGCGCTGGACCGGCAGCAGCAGCGGGGGTTGGTCACCCGGACGCTGCTGAGCGAGGACATGGTGCTGGTTGCCGCGCCGGGACGTGAGTTCGCCGGTGCCGAGGTGACGTTCGCCGAGGCCGGCGAGCTGCCGTTCGTGGACTTCGCTCCGGGCTGGGCCATCCGGGACGCGGTGGACCGGGCCTTCCGCGCCGCTATCGTCGAGCGCAGCAGCACGTTCGAGGTGAACGACATCGGCGCGGCCGGCGACCTCGTCCGGCACGATCTGGGCGTGTGCATCATGCCGGAGTCGATCGCCGCCCGCTTTCCCGACCTGCGCACGTGGCGCTTCGCCCGGCATGCGCCCAATTGGAAGGTCATGGTCGTACGGCCGCGTGGCGAGGTGTCACCGACGGTCGCCGCGCTGCTGCAGCACATCCGGTGAACCGGTCCGGCGGCCGCGCCGTTCGGTGGCCCAGTACCCGAGGGCGAGAATCGGAAGGGCGGCGCTCAGCACGGTCAGCGCGGTCCAGCCGCCCATGTGGTAGGCGATCGAGCCGAACTGCGACCCCGCGGCGCCACCGATGAAGAACGTCGCGATGAACACGCTGTTGAGCCGTGCCCTTGCGCCCTCATCCAGCGCATAGATCGTGTGCTGTCCGAGGATCAGGCTCGTCTGCACCGCCGTGTCGATCAGGATCGCCGCCAGTGCCAACAGGATGACGCTGTGCTGGCCGACACCGGCAAGCACAGCGCCCACCGCGGCCACCACGAACGCGGCACCGGTCAGGGGGTGTGAAAGGCCGCGGTCGGCCCAGCGTCCAGCCAGTGGTGCCACGGCCGCGCCGGCTGCTCCGACCAGGGCGAAGAGGCCGATGCCCAGTTCCGAGTAGTGAAAGCCCGGCCCGGTGAGGACGAACGAGATCGTGGTCCAGAAGGCGCTGAACGTACCGAACATCGCCGCCTGGTAGAGCCCGCGGCGGCGCAGTGCCGGATGGGTGCGGGCGAGCTGGGCGGTGGACCGCAGCACAGCGAGATAGGGCAGGTTCGTGGTTGCCCCATGGGTGGGCAGCGCGGCGCGCAGCGCGACCGCGAGCAGCACAGTGAGTACGGCCGAGCCCAGGTAGACCACGCGCCAGCCGGCGAGGTCGGAGACCACGCTGCTGACGGTCCTGGAGAGCAGGATCCCGGTGAGCAGACCGCTCATCACGCGCCCCACGACGCGCCCTCTGGCCTCATCGGTGGCCAGCCCGGCAGCGAGGGGGACGACGATCTGCGCGACGACGGATGTCGCGCCGGCGACCAGTGAGGCGATCACCAGCACCGGGAAGGCCGGAGCGGTGCCGGCCACCACGAGCGCGACGGTGGTGACGGCCAGCAAGATCGTGATCAGGCGCCGTTTCTCGATCCGGTCGCCGAGCGGCACCAGGAAGAGCATGCCCGCGACGTAGCCGAGTTGCGTGACGGTGATCAGCGCGCCGGCGCTCGCGGTGCTGATCCGGAACAGGTCGCTGATCGAGGCGAGCAGCGGCTGGGCGTAGTACAGGTTCGCGACCGTCATGCCCGCCGCGACGGCGAGGAGCACGACGAGCCAGCCCGGCAGGCCGTGGACCGGTCGCCGGCGCGTGCTCTGACGGGTGGTGAACGTGGACATGGCTACCCTTCGCGGAAGTCGGCTTCGGGGGAGCGGCGTCCTCGGCGCTCTTCTCTTGGGAACACCGGCGATGCCGATGTCGTTCCGCACCGATGGCGATGGTTCGGGATAACAGTCATCTCTGACGGTGATTGCCCCGGCGGGGTGTCGGCGATGGGTGAGGTCAATGTGCCGGTCGGTCGCGGTGGTGGCAGGCGGTTCGGCGGTCGGCAGAGCCTCGAGTGCCCGGTGCCCGGTGCCCGGTGCCTGGTGCCTGGTGCCTGGTGCCTGGTGCCTGGTGCCTGGTGCCTGGTGCCTGGTGCCTGGTGCCTGGTGCCGAGTGCCGAGTGCCGCGTGTCGCGTGCGGCGGGAGGAGTCTGCTGGCTCGCCGCCGACGCTTGGGCAGTCGTCCTCGTCTGCGGCACGCACGCCTGGCAGTGTGCTCATCCGAGCGGGGAAGGCGATGGGCTTCTTCGGCCCGCCGTCCCGCGGCCTGGGCGGAGTGGCCAGTGCGTCGTCGCGATTGCTGCACGGCCGCCGGCGATGGGTGAGGTCAATGTGCCGGTCGGTCGCGGTGGTCGCAGGCGGTTCGGCGGTCGGTGGAACCGCGCCCGATGAACTTGTCAAGGTCCGTTACTCGGTCCGGTTCCGGTGGTTGTGTTTAAACGTGGTAGCTCAGGTCGGTTGCGGTGAGGGCTGTGGGTCGTAGGCGGAGCCAGACGGTTCCACGTTCGGTCGGGTCGTCGTGGAGGTAGCGGCGGAATCGGGTGTCCCATTCGGTGTCGTCTGAGCCGAGGTAGCGGCTGAGTTTGCGTCGTCCTCGCGGGATGTCGAAGGGCAGCACCTCGGCGCGTCCACGCGCGATGACTTGCCGGACGAGGCCGGTGGCCGTCTGGCAGATGTCGACGGTGATGGCCAGGGCGGGGTCGGCCTGGACGCGACCGAGCAGCTTGGCCCAGGAACCGGTGAGGATCCAGAACGCCTGCCCTTCCCAGAGGTACCAGGTCGGCCGAATAGTCGGGCCGTTGGTGGCGACGCGGGCAGTGAGGGGCTCGGCCAGGAAGGCATCGATGTCGAAGCCGGCAGTGGTCACCCGGTTGATTGTGGTCGATCTACGTTGCCGCCGGGCGGGTTTGGTGGAGAGTCTTTCGCGGAGCATGGCGAACAGGACGACGTAGCGGCGTCGCGCGAGGCAGAAAGCGCGTTCGAGGCGTTAGTTGCCGGTGCGGGGGGCCTTGACGGAGCTGTCGGAGCGGTGGCGACCGACGCGATCCCGGCGTAGGCGCTCAGGTGCGCCGACGACTTGAACGCGGAGGCACCACCGATTTCGAGGAGGGGCGTCGGGTGGCGGTCCTGATCCCGATGCGGCATGGAGGTTCAGGACTCCGGAGTCAGGGTGCGCATCGACCGTCTACCTCGGCGGCGGCCGTTTTTCGTTCCGTCAGCACGGTTTTCGGGCTCTCGGCGAGTCGGGGCAGCATCGTGCCGGTCGTGCGCAGGAGCCGAGCCGCGACTCCCAGGGATCGCTGGCTCGCGCCACGATTCGCCCCCTTGACCGTGAGGAGTGCAACCCTACGGAGAGGCCACAGTGGACTGTAGCACCAGAAAACCGCTCCACAGCGGGACTCGTGCCCCGTCTCTCGGGGGTTCGATGCCGAGACCCGGACGTCGTTCTACTCCTGTTGCCAGGGCGTGGGTTCGGTGATCGGTTCCGGGGTGGTGCTATGGGTTCGTCCGGTAGGGGTCGTGACGCGGAGTTCGGCTGTGCCGGGGTCGAGGTCGAATCGCCAGCCTGGCTGGTCTTTCAACTGGTGGTGAGTCGGCGGCGGGAACTTCCCCCGCCGCCGCTCTCAGAACCGTGCGTGACACTCTCGCGTCACACGGCTCCCGTTGTCGAACCTGCCG
>NZ_JBEYXW010000028.1:0-83213 GCF_040645195.1 Saccharomonospora sp. NPDC046836 | reverse complement strand
TGCCTCCACACCGGCCAGCACTACAACGAACACCTGGCGTTTCCACCTCCTCCCGCACTCGCAGCTTGACTTTTAACTACGTGAGATGTCTTTCTCGGGGCAGCAGGGCGGGGGCGTCGGAGGTCACCTTGAGCGCGCGGCCGATCCGGGCGGGCACGTCGAAGCCGATGATCAGTGCGACGGCGACCGTGAGGGAGCCGGCGAGGACGGTGAGCGCGGTGCCGAGGCTGCCGATGTCCTCCGCGATCGCCGCCCCGGCGAGCGGGGCGACCGCGCCGCCGAGAGCACCGACGTTGTAGGAGAAGCCGAGACCGGCGGCGCGCAGCCGGGTCGGGAAGTGGTCGCCGATGTACTTGGGCAGCAGCCCCGAGATGCCCTGGCTGGTGGCCTGCATCGCGAACAGCAGCACCCACAGCAGCACCACGTTGCCCGCGGGCAGCGCGAACACCGGGAAGACGAACGCCAGCGACACGAACAACCCGAGTACGTAGGCGCGCCGCGTGCCGAGCTTG
Organism: Saccharomonospora sp. NPDC046836; assembly: GCF_040645195.1. NCBI lineage: Bacteria > Bacillati > Actinomycetota > Actinomycetes > Pseudonocardiales > Pseudonocardiaceae > Saccharomonospora > Saccharomonospora sp. NPDC046836. The sequence continues at coordinate 82,701 of NZ_JBEYXW010000028.1, read as the reverse complement.
TCGCCGAGCACCCCTGCCAGGCAGGATCCCGCTGCGTAGCCGAGGCCCGCCCAGGTGAGCGCGTTGGATACCTGTCCGGCGTCGTACCCGAGATCGGTCTTCAGGTAGGTCGGCAGCAGCGACTGGATCGGCCAGGAGTACAGGAACGCGCAGAACACCGTGAGCATGATCGCGAGCATCACCGGCCACAGGCGCCCGGCGAGCTGCACCGCGAACGCCACCACGCAGAGCACGGTCAGCACGATCAGGTACGGCATGGCACTGCCCGCGGTCCTGCTGAAGATGAACACCAGCGCGGTCGAGAGGACCACGGCGAGTGCGGCGTTGGGCAGCCGCCGCCGTGCTGCGAACAGCACCGAGGAGGTCGTGACGTCCTCACGGCCGGCGACCTCGGCCTGCCACTCGGCGGCCTCGGGCAGCGAGCGGCGCAGGTACAGCGTCAGCGCGATCGGGATGATGCCGGCATAGAACAGCCACCGCCAGCCACCCGCCGGCACGATGACCTCGTAGGCGAGTGCGGCGAGCACCGTGCCGATGGGGTAGGCCGACAGCAGGAAACCGGTGGCCCTGTTACGCATCGACTTCGGCCAGGACTCCATCACGTAGGTCGCGCTCGAGCCGTACTCGCCTGCCATGCCGATACCCACGATGGCGCGGAACACGAATAGCGACCAGTAGTCCCAGGCGAAACCACACAGCCCGCTGCCGACCGAGAACGCCAGAATGGCCAGGATCATGGCCGGTTTGCGACCGTACCGGTCGGCGATGGCGCCGAGCACCAGCCCACCGAGCCAGCGGGACACGAACGCGGCCGAGACGAGCGTGGCCGCCTTCGTCAGGTCCAGGTCGAAGTCCGCGGCGATCTCGGTGAGCACGAGTGTGATCAGGATGAAGTCGAAACCGTCGAGCAGGTAGCCGAGCCAGGCGGCGAAGAAGGCCTTGCGCTGGGCTCCGCTGAGCTGACGGAACGATCCGGGGCTAGCTGGCGGCGTCGTTGCCATGGCCTGGACCTCCGTTGTCGGGATGACATAGGATGTCCTATGTCTCGCGGTACCGTAGCTGTGGGAGGAGCGCGATGCAAGGAGGCGATTTCGCCCGGTTCTCCACCCAGTCGGTGACCAGTGCGTGAACATCTAGACTCGGCGACCGTGGGAACTTCGGCGAGTGGGCGGCAGTCGGGTGCCCGCGCCAACCAGCGCGCTCTGCAGGAGTCGATCAAGCGCTTGATCGTGGACCGTGGGCTGGCGCCCGGTGCGCCGCTGCCGACCGAGTTCGAGCTCATGAAGGAGCTCGACGTCAGCAGGCATCCGCTGCGCGAGGCCATGAAGGCGCTGGAGGCGGTGGGCATCGTCGACATCCGGCACGGGTACGGCACCTATGTCGGCTCGGTGCCGTTGGCCGCACTGGAGGCCGGGCTGGCCTTCCGCGGGGCGCTGTCGGTGCGCGGCGACTACGCCGACATCCGCAACCTGCTCGAGGTGCGGGAGGTCCTCGAAACCGGTCTCGTCGGGCGCGTGCTCGCCGCCTACGACCGGCTCGACTTCGCCACCCTCGAGGATGCGGCCGCCGAGATGGAGCGGGAGGCCGCGCAGGGCCGGTACGCCCCCGCGCAGGACTGGCGGTTCCACGAGGCGCTGTACCGCCCGCTGGGCAACGAGCTCGTGCTCGATCTGCTCCAGGTGTTCTGGAAGGTGTTCAACGCTCTCGATCCCCAGTTGCCGCGCGTCGACGACACGCCGGCGGTAACCGCGCAGTGGCACCGCGCGATCCTGGAAGCCTTGCGCGCCAGGGACGAGACCGCGCTGCGCGCCGCCGTCGACGAGCACTTCCGCGGTATCCGAGCCCGCCTCACGACCAACTGACACCAAGCCCGCGAGTCCCCCGCCCCACCCCGCGAGTCCCCCGCTCCGGTAGGCGAGTTGCCCGCTCCGGTCGGCGAGTCCCCCGTTCCAGCTCGCGAGTCCCCCGTTCCAGCTCGCGAGTCCCCCGTTCCAGCTCGCGAGTCCCCCGTTCCAGCTCGCGAGTCTCGCGCTCCCGCGCGCGAGTTGCCCGCTCCAGCTCGCGAGTCCCCCGCTCCAGGCCGCGAGTTGCCCACTTGGGCATGCAAGTTGCCCGCTCCGGTCGGCGAGTCCCGCGCTCGGGTGGGCGAGTCCCCCGTTCCAGCTCGCGAGTCTCGCGCTCCAGCGCGCGAGTTGCGCGCAGCGGGCGGCGGGTTGTCGACTGTGGCGCGCAGGTCACTCTTCCCCTTATCCGTTCCGGCTTCATGGCCGCGCGCCCGAGACGAGCGGGCGACCCGCCCGCCCAAGCGGGCAGCTCGAGTGCCTGAGTGGGCAACTCGCGCACCTGGACGGGGGACTCGCGTGCGTGAGTGGGCAACTCGCGCACCTGGACGGGGGACTCGCGTGCGTGAGTGGGCAACTCGCGCACCTGGACGGGGGACTCGCGTGCCTGAGTGGGGGACTCGCGTCGGGGTGACCGCGGGCATTCGCGTTCCGTTCACGTACCGGACTTCCCCTGTCGGCTTCGGCACGATGGGATGGTTCAGACATCTACGCCGAGATCTGGGGTAGCCGGTGAAACCTGCACGCCTGGCGGTCGCGCTCGTCGCGGCGGCCGCCGTTATGCCGTCCGTTCCCGCGGCCGCCGATCCACTCGACGCGCCGCTCGGGCCGCCGCCCATCGAGGCAGCCGTCACGGCGGACACCGACGACGGCATCGTCACGGACAGCGTCACCTCCACCGTGTCGCCTGGGTTGACACTCACCGAGTTCGACCGCTTCGACCCCCGCGGCTGGCTCCGCGGGGACACGCTCACCGTGGATCTCACTGCCGACGTGCGGCCCACCTACCTCAGCCCCGGCACGGTGGCGGCACGCACGCCGCTGTCCCAGCAGGCCGAACGCGTCGGCGCGGTCGCCGCCGTCAACGGCGACTTCTTCGACATCAACGCCACCGGTGCCCCGATCGGCGTCGGCATCGCGGGCGGTGAACTCCAGACCGCACCCGCCAGCGGGCACAACCTCACCGCGAGCATCACCGAGGACGGGACCGCGCGGCTGGCCGAGGTGTTCCTGACCGCCTCGCTCACCCTGCCCGGCGGCCAGACGGTCACCGCCGCCAACCTCAACGGCGCCACCGTGCGCGCCGACGGCATCGGCATCTACACCCCGCTGTGGGGCAACGCCTCGCGCGTCACCGCGGTCGCCGGCACGAGCCGTGTCCGCGAGCTGGAGATCCGCGACGGCGTGGTGACCGACATCAGGGACCGGCCCGCGGACGGGCCGATCCCGGGCGGCAGCACGGTCGTGCTCGCCCGCGACCGCGGGGCGGACGCGCTGGCCGGCCTCCAACCCGGCGATGCCGTCGCCGTGGACTACGCGCCGCGCAGTGATGCCGGGGATATCTCCGTCGCCGTCGGTGGCAACAAGGTCCTCCTCCGCGACGGGGTGATCCAGCTGGTGGACGCCGTCACCGCACACCCGCGCACCGCGGTCGGCTTCTCCGCGGACGGGGCGCGGATGTGGCTCGTCACGATCGACGGCAGGCAGGCCGACAGCCGTGGCATGACCGAACTCGAGCTCGCCCGCCATCTGAAGTCCCTCGGCGCGGACGATGCGCTCAACCTCGACGGCGGCGGCTCCTCGACACTGCTCGCGCGGGAACAGGGCGAGCAGCTCCGCGTGCACAACTCGCCTTCCGACGGCGGGGAACGGCTGGTGCCCAACGGCCTCGGCTTCACAACGGCGCCCGGCAGCGGGCGGCTCACCGGTTTCGCCCCCCGGCCGGCGGAGGAGTCGAGTGATGCCGACCGCGTGCTGTCCGGACTGACCCGCGATCTCGTCGCCGGAGCACACGACGAGACCGGGGCCGCCGTCGAGGCCCGGCCCCGGTGGTACACCGCCGACCCGGCACGGGGCAGCGTCAACGGCGGTGAGTTCACCGCGCACGCCGACGAGCGCGATGCCGCCCGGCGTGCCGAGGTGGAGGTGTTCGCGACCCAGCGCGGCACGACCGGCAGCACCACCCTCACGGTGCTCGGTACCCCGGAACGGCTCGGCACCAGCACCGAACAGGTCGCACTGTCCGACGCCGGAGCCACCGGCAGCTTCCAGGTCTACGGCTACGACGCCGACGGCTACGGCACCTGGCTCGAACCCGACGACGTCAAGCTGGACTACGACCCCTCCGTCATCCGGATCGAACCGGACGGCGACCGTTTCACCGTCACCGCTGTCCGCGCATCGGGAGCCTCGGTGATCACCGCCACCGCCGCCGGGCTCACCACGTACCTCACCGCGGCTGTCGGCGCCGAGCCACGCGTGCTCGCGCCGCTCGACGGCCCCGCGGGCTGGCGCGCCACCGTGTACCCGAGTGTGGTCGGCGCCGCGCTCTCGGCCGCCGAGGGGCGCGACGGTGGCCAGGGCCTCGCGCTGGACTACCGGCTCACCGGCACGAACGCGACGCGCGCCGCGTACGTCACCGCGCAACAGCCACTCGCACTGCCCGCCGGGACGCAGAAGATCGGGCTGTGGGTGAACGGCGACGGCAAGGGCGCCTGGCTACGGGCCGAGCTGCGGGACGCCGCGAACGTCGCATCCGTCGTGGATCTCGCGGCCAGCGTCGACTGGACCGGGTGGCGTTACGTCGAGGCGACCCTGCCGGGCGGGCTGCCGCAGGGCCAGCGGCTCACCCGGTTCTACGCCGTGGAGAACGTGCCGGCGCAACAGTACGAGGGCAGGCTCGTCTTCGACGACCTCACCGCGATGGTGGCCACCACGGCGGAGCCACCCGCCGAGCCCGGCCCCCGCGATCCGGCGCTGGTAACGGACGGCCGCGTCGGCAAGGGCGGGCTGCGCATCGCCGTGCTCAGCGACGCGCAGTTCACCGCCGACGACCCGACGGGGCCGCTCGTCGCGCAGGCCCGGCGGACCATGCGGGAAGCAGTGGCCGCGCGGCCGGACCTCGTGCTGATCAACGGTGACCTCACCGACCGCGGCACCGCGCCCGACTTCGCTCTCGCACGCACGATCATCACGGAGGAACTGGCCGGCAAGGTGCCCTGGTACTACGTCCCTGGCAACCACGAGGCCGACGGTGGCACGGGGCTCGCCGAGTTCCAGGCCGAGTTCGGTGTGCCGCAGCAGGTCGTGGACGTGCGGGGCATCCGGCTGGTGCTGCTGGACACCTCGCGGGGAAGCCTGCGTGCGGGCGGGTTCGACCAGGTACGCATGCTGCGCACCGCGCTCGACACCGCGCGGACCCACCGCTCCGTACGCGGCGTGGTCGTCGCCATGCACCATCCCGTGGCCGATCCCAGCCCGACCGGTAACTCCCAGCTCGCCGACCGCAAGGAAGCGGACCTGGTCGCCACGTGGCTGACCGAGTTCGAGGAGCGATCGGGCAAGCCGGCGGCCGCGATCACCTCGCACGCCGGGGTGTTCGACGTGTCCCGTACCGACGGGGTGCCCTACCTGGTGAACGGAAACGCCGGCAAGGCACCGGCAGCCGCACCCGACGATGGCGGGTTCACCGGGTGGAGCCTCGTGCGCATCGACCCCGCTGACCGCCAGGAGCAGGTCCGCATCGAGACCCGTGCGCACGTCGACGAGCTGAGGCTGACCGGCCCGGAGCGGCTCGCTCGCGGCGAGCGGGGCACGGTGTCGGCCACGGTGCTGCAGGGCAGCAGGGAGGTGCCGGTGGCCTACCCGGTGAGCGCGGACTGGCGCGGCGGCGCGCGGACACACGTCGCCGCACCGGGAAGCCGGCCTGACCGCGGGGCCATTGCCTCGTTCGATCCGGCCACCGGCACACTCACCGCGTTGCGGCCGGGGGTGGCGGAGCTGACGGTGACGGTGAACGGGGTGAACCGGACGTTGCGCTGCGTCGTGCGTTAACCCGCTCGCGTTTTGTCGGTGGGCCGTGGCAATGTGCAGAGAGTGGATGCCGACACGACGATGGTGGAGGCCAAGGCGCTCGTGAAGCGCTTTGGCTCCTTCGAAGCCGTCCGGGGGATCGACCTGCACGTGCGGCGCGGCGAGGCTTTCGGTTTCCTCGGGCCCAACGGCGCTGGCAAGTCCTCGACGATGCGGATGGTCGGCTGCGTGTCACCGCGTTCGGAGGGGGAACTGTCCGTGCTCGGCATGGACCCGGAGCGCGACGGCCCGCGGATCAGGGCCCGCCTGGGCGTGGTGCCGCAGCAGGACAACCTCGACACCGAGCTCACGGTGCGGCAGAACCTGCAGGTGTACGGCCGCTACTTCGGTCTCTCGCGGGCGCACCTGCGGCAGAAGGCCGCTGAGCTGATGGAGTTCGCGCAGCTCACCGAGCGCGCTGACCACGAGGTCGAGTCGCTGTCCGGTGGTATGAAGCGCCGGTTGACGATTGCGCGTTCGCTCGTCAACGACCCGGAACTGCTGTTGCTGGACGAGCCGACCACGGGGCTCGACCCGCAGGCGCGGCATCTGTTGTGGGACCGGCTCTTCCGGCTCAAGTCGGCGGGCGTCACGCTGATCATCACTACCCACTACATGGATGAGGCCGAGCAGCTCTGCGACAGGCTCGTCGTCATCGACGGCGGGCGTGTGGTCGCTGAGGGGTCACCCGCCGAGCTGATCGCGCGGTACTCGACGCGCGAGGTTCTCGAACTGCGGTTCGAGCCCGGCGCTCAGGAGGCCGTGGTCGGCTCGGTGAGCGATCTCGGCGACCGGATGGAGGTCTTGCCCGACCGCATCCTGATCTACACCGCGGCGGGCGACGCCACGCTCGAACAGGCACACGCCAGGGGACTGCGTCCGATGTCGAGCCTCGTGCGCCGCAGCACGCTGGAGGACGTGTTCCTGCGGTTGACCGGCCGGACGCTGGTGGACTAGCCATGGCTGTCGTCTCCACAGGGCGGGTCGTCGGCTCGTGGCGCGCGGCCTGGCTGCGGGTCGAGGGCCACTGGATGTGGTATCGCCGCTACTGGACGTCCAACCTGTACTCCTCGGGGCTGCAGCCGTTGCTTTTCCTGTTGGCACTGGGATTCGGCTTCGGGTCGCAGGTCCAACCGGGTGCCGCCACCGGAGGACTGTCCTATGTGCACTATGTGGCACCGGCGCTGCTCGTGGCGGGCGCGGTGCAGAACGCGGTGAGCGAGTCGAGCTTCCCGGTGCTGTCGGGCTTCAAGTGGCAGAAGGACTATCTCGCGGTCACCGCCACGCCGATCACGCCTGGCCAGCTGCTCGGTGGGCAGCTGATCTGGGTGGGCCTGCGCATTGCGCTCGCCGCGGTGGCCTATGCGCTCATCGCGCTGCTGTTCGGTGCCTGGCTGAACGGGGGCGCGATCCTCGTGGTGCTCGTCGGCATCGTCACCGGCATCGCGTGCGCGGCCCCGATCATGGCCGTCGCGGCGACGACCTACGACGAGGGCACGCGGTTCACCTCGATCTTCCGGTTCGTCGTGATGCCGATGGTGTTGTTCGCGGGGACGTTCTTCCCGATCGAGCAGATCCCGCTCGCCGTGCGCTGGCTGGCGTGGATCTCCCCGCTGTGGCATGGCAACGAGCTCGCGCGCGGCGTGACCCTGGGCGGGCTGGAGCCGCTGCCCGCGGTCGGTCATCTCGCCTTCCTCGCGGCGTTGTTCGCAGGCGGCTGCCTCGCCGCGCGGCACTACTTCTACCGGCGGCTGGTGGTGTGACGATGGTGGCGATCGAGAGTCCGGCCCGACGCGGGCTGCTGCTGCGCATACTGCCGCCTGGGCTGTACGCGGGCCGGGCCGGCACGCTGATCGAACGGTCGGCGCTGGCCTACTCGCGAGCCTGGCTGGTGCTGCTCTCCGGCGTGTTCGAGCCGTTGTTCTACCTGCTGGCGTTCCAGATCGGCTTCGGCACGCTTGTCAGCGAGGTGACCGGGCCGGGCGGGCAGACCCTGAGCTACGTGGCCTTCGTCGCGCCGGCACTGCTGGCGGCATCGGCCATGAACGGCGCCGTGTTCGACTCGACCTTCGGGGTGTTCTTCAAGTTCCGCTACCAGAAGACCTATGACGCGATGCTCGCGACCCCGGTCGGGCCACTCGACGTCGCGCTCGGGGAGATCGGCTGGGCGGTGCTGCGCGGCGGTGGGTACGCGCTGACCTTCTTCGGTGTGATGGGAGTGCTGGGGCTGGTCACCTCGCCCTGGGCGGTGCTGCTGGTTCCCGCCGCGCTGCTGGTGTCGTTCGCCTTCGCATCGATCGGTATGGCGTGCGCGACGTTCCTGCGTTCACCGTCGCAGTTCGACTTCATCCAGCTCGCCGTGGTGCCGATGTTCCTGTTCTCAGCGACCTTCTTCCCGCTGTCGGTGTATCCCGAGGCCCTCCAGCACGTCGTGCAGTGGACTCCGCTCTACCAGGGGGTCGACCTGATGCGCGGGCTCTCGGTGGGGGTACTGGACTGGAGCATGCTTGGGAACGTGGCGTACCTGCTCGCGCTCGCGGGCGTCGGCGTCTACGCCACCGCTCGGCGCCTCGCCGGCTTGCTCCTCCGGTGACGGGGCCGCCGCCACCGCGTTGAGAGCGTCGACCAGCCCACGGCCGTAGAAACCGTTGTAGTCGCGGTAGCCGCTGCAGTACGCGTCCTGCGAGCCGTTGCCGGTGAGGTCGTAGTCGGCGGGGCAGGCGATCGCCTCGGCCTGTTCGCCGAGCGACTCGCGCAACTCGTCCGGCGAGGCACCCGGTTCGGCGGAGGCGAGCAGTGCGGCGACACCGGCCACGTGCGGTGCGGCCATCGACGTGCCGCAGATCTGCCCGTAGCCCCCCGGCACGGTCGACAACACGCAGTCGCCGTCGGTGCCGCCCGGCGCCGTGAGGTCGATCACGCCGAGGCCGTAGGAGCTGTAGCCGGTTTTCACCAGGCCCCGGTCCACGGCGGACACCGCGACTGTGTCCCGTAACCCCGCGGGCAGTGCTTCGCACGCCCCACCGCGTTTCGTGGCGCCGCCCGGCGACGGTGTCAGTTCGAGTCCGCCGTTGGTGGCCGCGGCGACGGTCAGCGTCCCGGCCCGGTCGGCGTACGCGACGGCCCGTGCGATCGCCTCCCGCACCACTGCCTGGCCCTCGTGCGAGGTACACGACACACCGGAGGGTGCGATGGAGAAGCTGCTGTTGGTGACGGCGATGCCGTTCCTGGCCGCCCACATGAACCCGCAGACGGCTGCCTCCGGGGCGACGTTGCCCTGGTCGTCGACCACCTTCACCGACGCAAGCCGCACACCGGGTGCGACCCCGGTGACGCCCTTGCCGTCGTCGGCAGCGGCGATGATGCCCGCCACGTGGGTGCCGTGGGGCGAGGTGGTGGGTGCCCACGCGGCAGGCGACTGCCGGGGTACGCCGCTGAGGCACCCCGCCGACCGGGCAGGGTCGACCGCCTCGGCCAGGTCGGGGTGGGCGGCATCGATGCCGGAGTCCAGCACCGCGACCACGACGTCCGGGCTGCCCGGGTCGACGGCACGCGCCAGGTCGGCACGGATCGCGCGCATGTTCCATTGCTCGCCGGTGCGGTCGGTGGCCGGCACATCGGCGGTGGCGACGGCGAGTGCCGGGCGCGCGCCGCCCCCGGCCTGCTGCGTGGTCAGTCGCTGCCGCTGTGCGCTGTAGGCCCGGTCGGTGCCGAACGCCTCGGCGAAACGCTGGCTGGCAGAGGTGGCGACGGCAACGCCGATCTCCGCGTAGTAGACCACCGCCGCACCGCACGCGGCTTCGATCTCGCTGGTCGCGGCCTTCTTGGACGTGCCCTTGTCGAACAGCACCAGGTACCGCAGGACCTGGCCGGGTGACCGGCAACCCGCGTCATCGGCGGCGGCGTCAGGGGTGATGCCGAGCTGAGCGGTCAGAACGAGGGCGGCGCACGCGAGCAGCGCACTCCCACGCCCCAGCACGGGGACCTCCGTCGAGTCGATGATGCCGATCGTTGCGGCCCTCTACGCACGGTAACGATCCGCCGCGAACCGGACAACCTGACGAAAGTTCGTTCCCGGCCGTGTGCTTGGCGCCCCGACCGGACGGGGCCTCCGCCACCGTGTGGGATACTGGGCATTGGTTGCTGAACCGTCGACACCGCGGAAGGGCGGTGGGTGAGGCTCGGCACCCGGTGACGTACTGGCGGAGTTCCAGGTCGTCGCCGCCGCGCGCATCCTGCGCCGGGCGGCTCGACGACTCGGGAGGCGCCGAGTGGCATGAGCTCGGTCAGGGCGTCGCCGCGGGACCTGCCACTGCTGGCGTGCCGGCACACCCGGCTGCTCAGTGGCACGAGAGGCAAGGATTCCCGCCGACGGTGACCCCACCACGGCGGCACACAACAGGAACGGCCCCTGTGCGGCCGCGTCCTCCCAGCCGGTTCCGGTGACGAGGTGACCACCTCGTCCGGAGCGGGCCGGGAGACGCGCCCGGGGGCGGAGGAGATATATGACGAACGCGGAGACACCCGCCGAGAACACCGGCGGGACTACCGCCACATCCACCGCAGCCGCGCTGGCAGCCCTGCCGAACCGCGTCAGGGTGCACGCGCTGGCGAAGCTGCTGGGTTCCAGCAGCCGTGAGGTGCTGGCGAAGCTGGCCGAGCTGGGCGAGACCGCCCGTAGCGCGCAGTCGAGCGTCCCGAAGGACGTGGCGCTGAAGGTCGCCGAGGCGGTCGGAGCGCTGGATGCCGGCGACGAGCAGGTCGCCGAGGACGCCGATGAAGGCACCGTCACACCCGCCGAATCCGCGGATGTGACGAATAGCACCGCGCCCGAACAGGTGGCGCCGCCCGTGCAACAGCCCGAGCCGGCCGCACCGGTGCAGGCCGCCGAGCCGGAGCCGGCACCCGCACGGCCGGTGCACACACCGGTGTTCGCCGCGCCGTCGCCGGTGTTCCTGCCCCCGGAGCCCGCCGCGACCGTGCCCTCGCCGCGCAGGACCGAGAAGGTCGAGCAGGCGGCGGCCGAGCCCGAGGCGACCGAGCAGGTGCAGCCGGATGCCGATGGCGATGCCGATGCGGGCGAGTCGGATGCTGGCGGCCGCCGGCGTCGCCGTCGCGGGCGCCGCGGCCGGGGCCGCGGCAAGGGCGGCGAGGACGCCACCACCGAGGAGCTGACCGGTTCCGACGACGCCACGGACAGCGGCGACGAGCGTGCCGACGGCGCCGAGGACAAGGCCGAGGACACCGACGAGCAGGCCGCGAAGCCCGAGGACGGCACCGAGCAGGACGAAGCCGACACGGACAGCGGCAACAAGCGGCGCAGGCGCAGGCGGCGCCGCAAGGGCGGCGACGACGACAGCGCCGATGTGGCGACGTCCGACGATCCGCCGAACACCGTCGTGCACGTGCGCGACGGCAAGACCGCGGAGAGCAAGGCCGAGGCCCGCGACGGCGTGCGCAGCGTGCGCGGATCCACCCGGCTGGAGGCCAAGCGCCAGCGCCGCAGGGACGGCAGGGAAGCAGGCCGTCGACGGGCGCCGATCCTGTCCGAAGCCGAGTTCCTGGCTCGCCGGGAGTCCGTCGCACGCACCATGGTCGTCGCCGAGCGCGGCGACTCAACGCAGATCGGCGTCCTCGAGGACGGCGTCCTCGTCGAGCACTTCGTCACCACATCCGGCAGCGGCTCGATCGTCGGCAACGTCTACCTCGGCCGCGTGCAGAACGTGCTGCCCTCGATGGAGGCCGCGTTCATCGACATCGGCCGTGGCCGCAACGCGGTGCTCTACGCAGGCGAGGTCGACTGGGACGCCGCGGGCCTCGAAGGCAAGGCGCGCAAGATCGAGCAGGCGCTGTCCACCGGTGACAACGTTCTCGTGCAGGTGACCAAGGACCCGGTGGGCCACAAGGGTGCCCGGCTGACCACGCAGATCTCGCTGCCGGGCCGGTTCCTGGTCTACGTGCCCGCCGGTGGTGCGACGGGCATCTCGCGCAAGCTTCCCGAGAACGAGCGGCGGCGGCTCAAGGACATCCTCAAGCGCATCGTTCCCGAGGACGCCGGTGTGATCATCCGGACCGCGTCGGAGGGCATCAGCGAAGAGGAGCTCGGCCGCGACGTCCGCAGGCTCAAGGCCCAGTGGGAGGTCATCAAGGAGAAGGCCGACGCCTCGACCGGTACCGGCAAGAAGTCCAGTGCGCCCGTCCTGCTGTACGAGGAGCCGGACCTGCTGGTCAAGGTCGTGCGTGACCTGTTCACCGAGGACTTCGCGAAGCTGGAGGTCCAGGGTGGCACGGCCTGGGAGACGATCCACGCGTATGTGCAGCACGTGGCGCCGGACCTGATGGACCGGCTCAAGCGCTATGTCGGCACCGGGGACGTCTACACCGACTACCGGATCGACGAGCAGCTCACCAAGGCGCTCGACCGCAAGGTGTGGCTGCCCTCCGGCGGTTACCTGGTCATCGACCGCACCGAGGCGATGACGGTGATCGACGTCAACACCGGCAAGTTCACCGGTGCGGGCGGCAACCTGGAGGAGACCGTCACCCGCAACAACCTCGAGTCGGCCGAGGAGATCGTCCGCCAGCTGCGGCTGCGCGACATCGGCGGCATCATCGTGATCGACTTCATCGACATGGTGCTGGAGTCGAACCGTGAGCTGGTGCTGCGCAGGCTGACCGAATGCCTTGGCCGCGACCGCACCCGCCACCAGGTCGCCGAGGTGACCTCGCTCGGGCTGGTGCAGATGACCCGCAAGCGGGTCGGCACGGGGCTGTTGGAGGCCTTCTCCACCACCTGCGAGCACTGCAAGGGCCGTGGCGTGATCGTCTCCACCGAGCCGCAGCGAAACAACGGCAACGGCAACGGTAATGGCCACGGGCAGCAGCACGGTGGCGGCAGGCGCTCCCGCGGCCGCGGCAAGGGCGAGGAGCAGCAGGAGGTCCGCGCTGCGGAGCCCGCGGCCGCCGGCCCGACGCCAGAGCAGCGGGAGTCGGTGGCCTCCGCCGTCCAGGCCATGGCGAACGCCTCCAAGGCGACCGGGGCCAAGCCCGGTGAGGCCGAGCAGGCCGTCGAGGAGCAGGGGGAGCCCAGTAGGGCCGAAACGGCACCGCAGGCCGAGGAGGTGCGGCAGGCCGCTGAGCCGGTGGCGCAGCCGCTCAACGGACACAGCAGGACCGGGCAGACGCCTTCCGAACCTCAAACACAGACAGCGTCGGAGGTCGCCCCGGCACCGGCCGAGGTGGCGCAGGCTGCGCAGGCGCCCGTGACTCCTGCCGAGCCGGCGCGGGACACCGAGCGGCCCTCGGTTCCCGCACCGGCGAAGCGCACGACCACCCGGCGTCCGCGCCGGGCGGCGACCCGGCCCGCCGGGCCGCCCGTGCACGCACAGGAGAACAGCTGATCGTGACCCCGGTGTCCACGCGCCACCGCGTGCCACGTAAGCTGTATGGCGGCCCGCTGTTGGAGTGGGCCGCGTCGCGCGAACGCTGGGCCGTGGAACACGGACCGGTCGCGTGAGCCCCCACCCACAGTCGAGCAAGCAGGAGACTTCCGTGTCGGCGTATGCAGTCGTCAAGACCGGCGGCAAGCAGTACAAGGTCGCCGTTGGCGATGTCGTCGAGGTCGAGAAGCTCGAGGGCGAGCCGGGCACCGAGCACACTTTCGCCGCCGTGCTCTACGTCGACGGCGGCGAGGTCACCACGGACGCCGACGCGCTGGCGAAGGTCTCGGTCACGGGCAAGGTCGTCGAGCAGACCAAGGGTCCCAAGATCCGCATCCACAAGTTCAAGAACAAGACCGGCTACCACAAGCGGCAGGGTCACCGGCAGAAGCTGACCCGCATCGAGGTCACCGGCATCAACAAGTAAGGAACCTGACCAGCCATGGCACACAAGAAGGGCGCGTCCAGCTCTCGCAACGGCCGTGACTCCAACCCGCAGTACCTCGGCGTCAAGCGTTTTGGCGGTCAGGTCGTCAAGTCGGGCGAGATCCTGGTTCGCCAGCGCGGCACCAAGTTCCACCCCGGCGTGAACGTCGGCCGTGGCGGTGACGACACGCTGTTCGCTCTCGCCGCCGGTGCGGTGGAGTTCGGCACGAAGCGTGGCCGCAAGACGGTCAACATCGTCCCGGTCGAGGCCTGAACCGGCCCGGACAGCACGCGCTAGACCACTCGAACGAGGGGCGGGTCCGGAACATCTCCGGTCCCGCCCCTCGTTCGTGCATGTAACGGACAGTTCCAGGTAGGAAGAGGCACACTCATGACATCCCGCTTCGTCGATCGCGCGGTGATTCACCTGGCCGCCGGCAATGGCGGGAACGGTTGCGCCTCGGTGCACCGCGAGAAGTTCAAGCCGCTCGGCGGCCCCGACGGAGGCAACGGCGGCAGTGGGGGAGACGTGCTGCTCGTCGTCGATCCCAGCGTGCACACCCTCCTGGACTTCCACTTCCGCCCCCACGCGCGCGCCGGCAACGGCAAGCCGGGTCAGGGCAGCAACCGCAACGGTGCCGCGGGCGAGACCCTGGAACTGAAGGTGCCCGACGGCACGGTGGTGCTCACCGCCGACGGTGAGGTGCTCGCCGACCTGGTCGGCGCCGGCACCACGTTCGCCGCCGCGAACGGCGGCCGCGGCGGTCTCGGTAACGCCGCCCTGGCGTCGCGGGCCCGCAAGGCGCCCGGTTTCGCGCTGCTCGGCGAGGCGGGCGAGGCCAGGGACCTCGTGCTGGAGCTGCGCTCCGTCGCCGACGTCGGGTTGCTCGGCTTCCCTTCTGCAGGCAAGTCGTCGCTGATCTCGGTGCTGTCGGCGGCCAAGCCGAAGATCGCCGACTATCCCTTCACCACCCTCGTACCGAACCTCGGTGTGGTCACGGCGGGCGATTCGGTGTTCACCATGGCCGATGTCCCCGGCCTGATTCCCGGCGCGAGCGACGGCAAGGGGCTCGGCCTCGATTTCCTGCGCCACATCGAGCGATGCGCCGTTCTGGTGCATGTCGTGGACTGTGCAACCTACGAACCCGGCCGGGATCCCATCTCGGACGTGGATGCCCTCGAATCCGAGTTGGCGCGTTACACCCCGGCACTCGGTGCCGACCTCGCCGGTCGGCCCCGCGTCGTCGTGCTGAACAAGATCGATGTGCCGGAGGCCGCCGAGCTGGCCGAGTTGGTCCGCCCCGAGCTGGAAGCCCGCGGGCTGCGCGTGTTCGAGGTCTCGACGGTGTCGCGCAAGGGTTTGCGCGAGCTGACCTTCGCGCTGGCGGAGGTGGTCGAGTCGTACCGGGCGACGCTCCCCGCTCCGACGGCGACGAAGATCGTGCTCCAGCCGCGGGCCGTGGACGACTCCGGGTTCTCCGTCGAGCCGGATCCGGACGAGCCGGGTGCGTTCATCGTGCGCGGTCAGCGCCCCGAGCGCTGGGTGCGCCAGACCGACTTCGGCAACGACGAGGCGATCGGCTACCTCGCCGACCGGCTCAACCGGCTCGGCGTCGAGGACCGGCTGGCCCGCATGGGTGCCGAGCCCGGTAGTCAGGTGGCCATCGGCAACTACAGCTTCGAGTGGGAGCCGTCGACGCCCGGCGTCGTCACACAGCTGGCAGGCCGTGGCAGCGATCCCCGTCTGGAGAACCGCGGGCGGGTGTCAGCAGCAGAACGCAAGGAAGCACGCCGGATCCGCCGCGAAGGCGATCCCGAGTCCGAAGAGGACAGTGGTGAGTGAGGCTCGTCGGGCGATAGCGGCCGCGGGGCGGCTGGTCGTCAAGGTTGGCTCGTCCGCGTTGACCACAGCCGGTGACGGGCTCGATGTGTCCCGGTTGGACGCTCTTGTCGACGCGATCGCGAAGCGGGTTGCCGGCAAAACCCAGATCGTGCTCGTCTCCTCCGGCGCGATCGGGGCGGGGCTGGCTCCGCTGGCGCTCGGCAAGCGACCACGTGACCTGGCGACCCAGCAGGCGGCGGCGAGCGTCGGCCAGCTCGCACTGGCGCACGCCTACGCCGAGTCGTTCGGCCGCTACTCGCTCACGGTCGGCCAGGTACTGCTGACCTCCGACGATGTGGTCCGCCGTGCGCACTACCGCAATGCCGAGCGCACGTTCTCCCGGCTACTGGCGCTCGGCGCCGTCCCGGTCGTCAACGAGAACGACACCGTCGCCACCGAAGAGATCCGCTTCGGTGACAACGACCGGCTCGCGGCACTGGTCGCTCACCTGATCCGCGCCGACGGTCTCGTCTTGCTGTCTGATGTGGACGGTTTGTACGACGGCGACCCGCGGGCGGGCGGTACCCGCAAGATCACCGAGATCGCCGGCGAGTCCGACCTGGACGGTCTGACGGTCGGGATGTCGAGCTCCGGCCTCGGCACCGGCGGCATGATGTCCAAGGTCGCGGCCGCGCGTACGGCGGCGTCGAGCGGCATCCCGGTGCTCGTCGCCGCCGCCGACGACGCCGGGCACGCATTGGGCGCCGCCGAGGTCGGCACGGCGTTCAAACCCGCGGGTACCCGGTTGTCGGCTCGGCGGTTCTGGCTCGGCTACGCCGCAGGCTCGAACGGCAGGCTGCACCTGGACGACGGCGCGGTGGCGGCTGTGGTCCGCCGCAGGCGGTCCCTGCTCGCGGCCGGCGTGACCGGCGTCGACGGCGATTTCCAGGCAGGTGACGTCGTCGATCTGGTGGATCCCGCGCACCGTGTCGTTGCCCGCGGGATGGTCGCCTTCGACGTCACCGAGCTACCGGACCTCATTGGCCGCTCTACTCATGAGCTGCCCGCCGAGCAACGCCGTGAGGTCGTGCACGCCGACGACCTCGTGCCACTGCGCCACCGCTGATCCTGCTCGCGCAGCGCGCACCGGATCGGAGCATCCGGTATCAATTGCTGCCAGACATCTCGTTTGTCCGTACGTCGGTCGCGCCCTACCCCGGCGATAGCGCTGGCGACCCCACGGAGGCGGGCTGCTCCCTACGTCGCGCCATGATGATCCGCCTGGGGTAGAACAGCACCCATCGACGGGTTCCAATGGGAGGGCAAACGATGACATCTCCGGCATCTCGGTCATTGCGGCGGATGATCCCCCGAGATCCCCGGGAAGAACATCGTGCGGCGAGCCCGTTGGAGCTGTTCTTCGATCTCGTGTTCGTCGTGGCGATCGCGACGTCCTCGGCACAGTTGCACCACGCCGAGTCCGAGCAGCACATCGGTGCCGGTATCGGCGCCTACCTGATGGTGTTCTTCGCGATCTGGTGGGCGTGGATGAACTTCACCTGGTTCGCCACCGCCTTCGACACCGACGACTGGCTCTACCGGCTCCTCACCCTGCTTCAGATGGCCGGCGTCCTCGTTCTCGCCGCCGGGACAGGGCCCGCCATGGCCGACGGCGACTTCCTGGTCGTGACCGTCGGATACGTCATCATGCGCTTGGCGCTGGTCTCCCAATGGCTCCGTGCTGCCGCCAGCTCACCAGAACTCCGTGGCACGGCGCTGCGATACGCGGCAGGGATCACCGTCGTCCAGATCCTCTGGGTTGCCCGGCTGTGGCTGCCCGAGCAAGGCGGAGTCACCACGTTCCTGCTGCTGGTCGTGGCAGAACTCCTTGTGCCCATTCTCGCGGAGCGGCACCGCCCGACGCCCTGGCACCCCGAGCACATTGCCGAACGCTACGGACTACTCACCCTGATCGTCCTTGGCGAATCAATCCTCGCGTCGACGAACGCCATCGTCGACGCGATCGACCACACCGAGCACATCGGCCCCCTGCTGCTCATTGCCGCCTGCGGGCTGGTCCTGGCCGCCGGTATGTGGTGGATCTACTTCTCCAGGGAACACGACGAGCACCTCACCTCGCTGCGCAGAGCGCTCACCTTCGGGTACGGGCACTACGTCATCTTCGCCGCGGCCGGCAGCTTCTCCGCCGGGATCGAAGTCGCGATCGACCACGACACCAACCAGACCGGCCTGTCCGCCGCGGCCGCCGCGGCGACCCTCACCATTCCCGTCGCCGTGTTCGTCCTCGGCGCCTGGTGGCTCACGCTCCGCCACACCCTGAGCCGGACCAGGAACATCGCGATCGCGACCCTCGGGATCCTGATCGCAGCCACCGCGCTCGCACCCGCATCGCTCGTCCTCGCAGCACTTGGGGTGGTCGTCGTCGTGACCATCCTCGAAACCTCGGACGCGCGCACCGGGGCCAACCCATGACGGACGGCGCCGCCCCGCGCGAGGCGGCGCCGTGTCCGCTCACTTCCAGTCGTCGTCCTTGTTGTTCTTCCAGTCACCGATCACGGGCGGGGCGATGGCCTGCTCGCCCGCGAAGAGGTTCTCGTCGGCCTCCAGGTAGCCCGCCACGCGGTGCTCCTTGTCCTCTTCCTTCGGCCGCGCTCCGCCCCCTGCGGGCGGCATACCGGCCATGCCTGAGGTCGTACCCGAGGTCATGCCGCGCGCGCCCGCCGCGCCCGCGGCGGCGGCGGCTCCGCCGACGGCGCCACTGCCTGTCATGCCCTTGGCCGCACCCGAGGCCTGCCCCGGGGCCGCCCCGCTGCCGGTACCGCCGGCCGCACCGCCACCTGCGGCACCTCCGCCGATGCCGGCTGCGCCACTGCCACTGCCACTGCCAATGCCACCGACGCCACCGATGCCGGCGGCGCTGACGCCGCCCGCGCCACCGCCGGGCTTCGACGTCGACGAGGAACCCGGGCGGCCGCCCGTGGTACCGCCGGAGAGCCCGCCGTCGAGGCCGCCCAGCCTGCTGGAGATGCTGTCGCCGTTCACCCCGCCGGTCCAGCCGATGGTCGGTGTCTTGCCGAGCCCGGTGCGGGTCAGGTCCGGCGGCGTGTAGGACGTCGGTGCCGTCGTGCCGGGGATGTTCGGTATGCCACCAGAACCGCCCGGGCCGGACCCGATCCCACCCGGGCCTATCCCACCCGAGCTGATGCCGCCGGGGGTGCCACTGGTGGGCAGGTCCGGCACCTTGATCAAGGGCGGAGTCGGCATCGTCGGGGTGCTGGACCGGTGGGTGGTGTCGTCGAAGCTCACCCCGCCGGGCAGACCAGCACCGCCGGTGCCGCCGCCGGGCACGTCACCACTCTGCGCGCTGAGGGGCAGGGTCTGGCCGCCGGTCTGCGGCATCTCCGGCATCTCCGGCATCTCCGGAACCTTCACCTGGTTGCCTGCGACCGCCGGGTCGACGCCCGGTGGCAACCCTCCGCTGCCGGGGCCGCCAGGGCTGAGCGGGCCGCCGTCGCCCACGCCACCCGGACCGCCCTGGCCGCCGAGACCGCCGGCACCAGCGTCAAGCCGGCGACCGACGGGTATGTCGGTCCGTTGTGCCGTGGCGCCGCCGGCGCCGGCTCCGCCACCGGCGGGGGCGTTCATGCGTGTGGCCGTCGTCGCGGAGCCTCCCGCGAGCTTCGGCGGCGGCGTGAACAGCGGCATGGTGACCGCCGCGCCGACCGTGTCGTCGAACTGGGTCATGATCCGCGCGGCTTGCGCACGAGCGACCTGCTGTGCCTGCATCGTCTGGATCGCCTGCGAGGCGGCCTGGGCGTACTGCACCGGGTCGGTGATCTGCTGCAGTGTCGCGTTGGCCTCCTGCGCCGAGAAATGCACCGGCGGGTTCGCGGCCATCTGTTTCTGCGACTCGTTGAGCGTCTGCGAGTGGATCTGCTGCTGGCGGCCGGTGAGCTCGGCGCCCTGCGCGGTGACGCCCAGCCACTTGGCCACCTCGGCCAGGTGCTCGCGAGCCGCGTCGCCGCCCTCGCCGATCCAGTTGCCCATGCTGTCTCCGATGGCCGTGGCGACGGCGCGCTGGTGCAGCGTGAGGTCGTTGCCGAGCCGCACCCATTCCTCGGAGGTCTCGGCGATCGCCGCGGAGTCCGCGTTGCTGCTGAGCACCTCCACCATCTGCTCGTGCGACGCGTTGTCCCAGACGGTCGTGGGCCGTTCGCCGGCCGGGCGCAGCTCGAGATCCTCGTAGAGCCCCTCGCGGGCTGCGGCGATGGCGGCGGAGTACCCGCTCTGGATCTTCTCGTCCCTCTCCTTCTCGGAGAGCGCGGTCGCGAGGGGGTCATCACCCACCAGCGACGTCACTTCGGCGCGGATGTCGTCGCCGGAGCGCGCCGTCTCGTTGATCGGGCCGACGTAGTACACCGACGACGGGTCGAGGGTGACGTCGTAGAACGGGCCGTTCGGGTCGTAGTCCTCGCTCGTGGGATCCGACACCGCTGCGGCCGACTCGGCGGAACTGGACACGGACTGACACCTCATTCCGGTCTCGCCCCGTGGGGCGGAGGCTGATGATCAGGGGCTTGGTCAGGCCGGCTTGAAGCCGTCGAGGGTGGTCCGCGTGCCCGACTCCGTTTCGGCGTAGCGGTGCTTCGCCACGCGAATGGCCTCGATGTACTGGGGCAGCTCTTCACGGGCGCGCCGCAGCTGGGTGAGCAGGCCCCGGTCGTCGGCGGCCGTGTTCACCGTGTGCTGGGTTACCCACTGTGCTGTGGCGGAGATGCTGAGCGGGGGAGGCGAGCTCAGCTTCTCGAGCTCCGCCCACCGCTCGTTGAGTGCGTCGATGATGTCCTCGAGCGCGCTGATCATCCGGTCGCCGGTGGTCTCGTCCACCGCGAAGCCGCCCCGTTCGGCGAGCTGCTTGAGTTCCGTGCCACTGAGCATGCGGGCCGTCTGGGTCGGAGCCTGCTGCTTGCTCAGTTCCGCGCTCAGCCTGGCCAACCGCTCCACGTTGTCATCGCTCATAGTTGCTCCGGGTCAGTAGGCGCGGGAGACCGCGTCTCGGATGGCGCGAACCACATCGTCGTAGCCGGCGGGTTCATAGCGGGCGACGAACTCGCCCTCGCTGTCAGTGGTGTGGACCAAGTACCTGCCGTCCTCGGCGTCGAGCCAGCTCAGCGACCGCGGTGCTCCCCGGTCGCCGGTGACGGTGATCTGACCGCCGCCGTGGCGCTTGCCGGCCAGCACGCGGCGCAGCCGCCGCTCGTCGGTCTCGCCACGGCCGCGGTTCCGCTCGGGCGGGGGCTCGACCATGCTGATGATGCTGATATTGCCGAACGCGTTGGTCTCGTCCTCGTCGTGCTCGCGCTCCGCCGCCCTGCGCGCCGCCAGAGCCCGACCGGTGCTCGGTCACGCTGCTGCGGACGGTCGCCGGGGTCCCGGGAGCCGCCTGCACGGGAGGCAGGACGCCCGCGAGTACGTCGACGAGCTCGTCGTCGGAGAACAGGGAGAAGAGCAGCTCGTCCTCGCTGCGCTGGGTGATCCCCAGCGCCTGCGAGCCATCGGTGAACGCGAGCACGGTGATGTCCGCGCCGAGACCGTCGATCCCGGTCATCGCGACCGAGACGCGGTGGTCGGCGAACAACCCGAACGTGGTATGGACATGAGAGTGCAGAGCGTTGCCGACGACGAGCCTGCGCTTGGTGAGCTCCCCGGTGACGATCTTGGCGAGCTTCACCAGCCGCACGGGGTCGGTCGTGGTGTTGCGAATCCGCAGGGGAAAGCGGCGTACGTCGACGCCCAGCGCCTGACCGATGACGCTCGCCTCCACACTGCCCAGCACGAAATCGAACCGTTCCGACACGTTGCTGGAGGCCGCCTTTCCGGTTGTGTAGCCTCAAACCACTCCTGACGCGGACTGTAGCAAACGATCACCTGAGCGGACACCAGCCAGCTCGGATCCCCTTGCTTCTGCTCATCTGAGCGGAATTCCGCCCGTTCACCTTGTTGTCTGGACCGCGAATGGCTACGACTGCAATCCTCTGTGGACACCGTCGGAGGGGAATTCACCAGCCGTCTCCGTGCGCGTGATCTGCTGTTCACGAACGGCCGTGGCCGGACCGCTCGGGAGGGCTCGAGGTGGGGAGCGTGGCGCCCCGCCGATCACGTGGGGCGCATGCCGTGCTTTGGTTCTCAGGCGGTGAACCGACTAGAGCGAGGAGTGGGTGTGCAACCGAATCTGAGGCCGGGAGAGGACTTTCAGCATTTCCTCGACCGGCAGGTCCAGGAAATGCAGCAGAAGGCGTCAGCGCTGTCCGAGGCGTTCGCCGAGTCGGCCGCGACGGTGAGCTCCCGGGACGGTTCCGTGACCGTCACCGTGGCACCCAACGGTGCGCTGCGGAACCTGCAGCTCGGCGCCAGAGCCTGCGAGCTGGGACCGGCCAGGTTGACGGCGGCGATCATGGACACCGTCCGGCTCGCTCAGAAGCAGACGGCCCGCAGCATCGCCGACTCGTTCTCCATCATCAACGGACCGGGCGAGTCGACGGACCTGATCCGCTCCTTCCTGCCGCCCGAGGACGAGCCCGACGCCGACGTCGACCAGAGCAAGTTCGCTGACGAGGAGCCCGAGCGGGAGGCCACGCCGCCGCCTCCGGCACCGCCGGTGGTGCCGCCGCCCACGGCCCGCAGGCCGCGCCCAGCCCGTAAGGACGAGGACGATGACGAAGAGAGGCCATGGTGAGTGGTTTCGAAGTCGAGTCCGAGCGGCTTCTCGAGTTCGGCAAGCACCTCGACGAACTCGAGACCAACCTCAAGGCGACCGCGGGCCTGGTCGGTGGCTGCGTCGGCGACGTCGGGCTCTGGGGTCTGGTCGGCCAGCTGTTCGGCACGATCGTGATCGAGAACTGCCAGAAGACCGAGCGCCAGTTCAACGACTACGGCAACACCATTGCCGGGTTCTCCGACAAGATCAACGAGGCGGCGAAGCGGTATGAGGCCAGCGAGGCCGAGGCCGGCGACTCGATCCTGAGGTACAAGGTATGAGCGACTACGAGAAGGGCGACGTCGGTCTGCACGACCACGCGGACCTCGTGCAGGGTGACGCCGCCTTCGCGGGCGCCGGGTTCATCGAGTCCGCGTACACTTTGGACAAAGCCCGCCAGGAAAATGACCAGGTCGGCATAGGGATCGGCGCGGCGGGCATGGCGCTGGAGACGCTCGGCCTGGTGCTCGACCCGATCGGCAGCGTGCTCTCGTACGGGATCGGCTGGCTCATCGAGCACATCTCGGTGCTGCGCTGGCCGCTGGACATGCTGATGGGCGATCCGGTGGGCATCCAGGCCGCGGAAGAGGCCATCGCCGCCGAGAAGTCGAAGCTCGAGGAGTGGTCCAACCAGCACAAGACCAAGCTCACCGAGCTTCTGGGCGGGTGGGCGGGTGATGCCGCCGACGAGTTCAAGCGCAACATGGATGCCGTGGCCGATCAGTTGGTCGTACTCGGCGGCTATGTGGAGTCCGCGGCCAAGAGCATGAAGATCGCCGGAGCTGTCGTCGGCGTCTTCCGTGGCCTGATCCGTGACATGATCGCGATGCTGCTTGCCACGATCATCAAGGGCGCGCTCATCGCGGCTGCCCTCGCCCCGGTCACGTTCGGAGCCTCGATCGCCCTGTTCATCGGCACCACCATCGCCGGGGTGGCCGTGGCGCTCGGCAAGATCGGCACCCAGATCGCGGACCTGACGGCGAAGCTGACCAAGCTCGGTTCCTCCCTCGGCAAGCTCGGGCAGGCCGGTGACGAATTCGTCGCCGCCGGCACGGCCGCCACCAGCTCGGGGACACGCGGCGGCTCGTCGGCCATGCCGACGGGGGGAGGTACGCCGAGGGCGGGCGCCGGCGACGCACCGTCGATGAATGGTGGGACCGGGCCCGCGACGCATTCGGTGGACACGGGAACTCCTCCCGCCTCCAGCTCGGGCAACGGGGGCAACTCGTCCCCGGCACCGGCCGGTGGCTCGTCGTCTGGTGGCTCGTCGTCGACGCCCGACCCGTCGCCGGCGCCGAGGCCGGGTGACAACAGCACTCCTCCGCCCGCGTCAACGCCCCCGCCGGCGGGAAGCACGCCGACCCCCAGGCCGGAGTTGCCGAGGTTGCAGATTCCGGAGACGGGCAACCCACCGTCAGGTGGCGGATCGGTCTCGTCGGTGCTCGACGGGGGCTCACCGGGCTCGTCGTCGGCAGGTGCGGACCAGTTCTTCACCCCGCCGCAGTCGCCCGTGCCGGGTGGGGGCAGCACGCCGCCGTCGCCGGTGCCGCCGCCGTCGCCGGTTTCGTCGGTGGGTTCGGACGAGTTCTTCACGCCGCCGCAGTCGCCCGTGCCGGGTGGGGGCAGCACGCCGCCATCACCGGTGCCGCCACCCTCGCCCACGCCGAGCGGCAACCACACCCCGGGTGGGAGCACGCCGGACCCCGCGGGCGGCAACCACACTCCGGGCGGGAACACCACTCCCGACCCGAACACCTCGTCCAATGGCGGGAACACACCGGGCGGGAACACCACACCTGACCCGAGCACCCCGCCGGGCCAGCAGCCTCCAGGCCACGGACGTCCGGAGGGGATCCCGGACGCTGCGTTCAAGGAGGCCTTGACGGCGAAGCTGCAGGAGCAGGGAATCGACCCGCAGATCATCGACCGGGTCGAGCACATCGGCAACTACACCAAGGAAAAGCTCGGGGATTTGATCAAGCCCGAGAACGCGGACAAACTCGAGTCAGTAGTGAAAACCCTCACCGATCCCTGGTACGGCAACCGGGGTTTCATCGGAAAGATCATCACTGACGTCATCAAGAGCGTTGTGCCGGCGGCAGGGCCGGGCGGCGACGAAGAAGAATGACCTACGGCAGTGCGGTGCACGCAACGTGTGCCGCACTGCCCCGATCTTGTATTCGTTTGTTTGACCAGTTCAGAGTTGGGTGCCCCCGGCGGGAGTACCAAAGGATGGGAACAGGGCTGACCAGCGGTTTCATGCCGGCAGCCTGGTGGTCGAGTCATCGTTCGGGCAGCCCGGCCCTAGTAACCCCAGTGGGGCGGGCGCGTGGGCTCGCCCCAACCGGGACTTGCTTCTCACTCCGCGACGCGCAGCATGACGCCGACCGGTTCAGCGCTCGCGCATCGACTCACGGATCTCGGCGAGCTTGTCCTTGGCGGCCTGCTTCCGGTCGGCGATCTTCTTGTCCTCGTCGGCGAGGCTCCTTCCGGTGCCAAGCCCGGCGAGCTCGCCGTTCGCCTCCGCCGTGGCGGAGCGTTGTTCGATCTTGCCTCGCACGTAGTCGAACGTCGGCATGCCATCGGCCGTGTAGTCCGGCTCGGCACCCTGCGGCAGGCCGCCCTGCCACGGCTCCGTGCCGGAGGCTTCGTTGTCGCGAGTGGGGTCGTTCATGTCAGCTCTCCGTCCTGTCTGCTTCCCCCGACCGTAACGCGGCGGCCGTGCGCGGGTCGACGCGCTCGCGCAGGATCGCGGATGACGCCGCCCCGGATGCCGTCGCGCGGCAACCTTTTCCCGCTCCGGGCGAGTTCGTCGACATCGACAATCGACGCTGCACGTCATCCGTTCCGGTTCCGGCAGTCCCGCGGTGGTTGTCCTGCCTGCGTTGAGCACGCCGGCCGTCGAGTGGGTCCGTGTGCAGCGTGCGCTGGCCTCCTTGACCGACTCGACGGTGTTGCTCGTGGATCGGGCGATTCCGAACGCGCCGCGCGAGCACCCAGACGTCGTGGCGCGGCTGGCTACGCGACGAGGGCGGAAGAGTGAGCGTGCTGGCAGGCACTTACCGTCGAGTTGCGCGAGCCATCGGCTCGTCCAGCTGTTTTTCGCTGCTGACAAAGACGACTCGGGCTGTGTCCCCTCGGGCCTTTCTCGTAAATCGTTGTGTCTGCTGGAAAAGCCTGCGTCATCAGGCGGTTCCTGCTCGCCGGTTGCGCCAAAGCAGCACGGTACTTGCCCCGAGGCTGATGATGCTGCCGAGGTTGACTCCGGCGCCCTGTAATGCGTATCGGGCGCGACCCGGCAAGATGTTGGTTGCGGTGAGGGCGGTCGCTGCGACGATGGGCGCCAGCGGTGCGACGAGCGGACCCGACCAGCGTGGATAGGCCGTGTTTCCGCGTCGGATCGCGTCGATAATCAGCCCGGATGCTGCCACCGTCGCAACGCCGAGCGGGACATAAGCGCTGACGGTGGCTCGTTCGAACGCTTTGGCCGTGGCAAGTAGCCTCTCCCGGGCGCGGGCATCCTCGCCCAGGGCGTCCAGGTCTTGGTAGATCCGTCCGATGTGGAAGAACGAGCCATGGGTGAACGATGTCCAGGCCAATCCGGCAGCCAGCAGCAGCGACGGCGGCAGCGCCTTTCGCTGGCCGGCCGGGGCCAAGCCCTGGTACACGTGCCACGCGGCCGCGAGGTAGAGGGGCGTTGCGTATACGCCGGTCAGGGCGCCTGCGGCGAGCCGGTTCGTGGATGCCGGCACCATCGACAGCAGTGGCATCAGTGGTTTGTTCACGTCTTCGAGCCCCTGGAGCGCGGGGTGTTTCTCGGGGTCGGCCTTCCGGCCGAGTAGCAGTACGTCACTGACGGCATAGGCCGCTGCCGCTGCCACCCCGGCTAGTCCCGTCGCGCGGACCATGTTTCGTCGCTTCATGGTTTCAGTTCGCTCCTTGACTTGGATGGTCTTGGCCGAGGGATCACGGTGCGTAATGGGTGAGCCTGATGGCTTCGTGCTGCCCGTTCACATAGTCATACTAATACGTATTGATGTGTTGATGTCAAGTGGTGGAGATGTGGGTTCATCCAGTAGATGGACACTTTGCCTGCGCACGACGCCGAGAACAGCGTGGCCGATGAACATCGTCGATATGTCCGTCGTTCGGCCCGCGTCACCGGCGTCGCGCCGCCGCTCAACCAACTCCGCGCTGACGGCAACGTGAGCACCCAGGTCAGGCTCTCAGAGTGAGACGCCATTCGCGCGCAACCAGAACAGCGGATCTATCTTGCTGCCGTTCTTCAGCACCTCGAGATGCAGGTGTGGGCCGGTGGACTGGCCGCGGTTGCCCACCGTGGCGATCAACTGTCCCGCGGCCACGCGCTGACCCACGGAGACCAGGTTCTCGTTGATGTGCCCGTAGACGGTGATGATTCCGTTGTCGTGGCGCACCCGAACCCAGAGCCCGAACCCGCTCGCGGGGCCGGACGAGATGACGACGCCATCGCTGACCGACACGATCGGCGTGCCGATACTGTTGGCGATGTCGAGTCCGTAGTGGATCACACCCCAGCGTGGTCCATACGTCGAGGTGATGACGCCGTAGGTGGGAGCGACCACGCCGCCCGCGGGCCGGGAGCGGATCGGTGCCGGCCCCGGATTCGCCGGTGAGGACGCGGGCGGATCCGCTTGTGCGGCGGCGGCCTGTTCGGCTCGCTTGCGTGCCTGCCATGCGGTGTAGTCGCGGCGCCGGCCCTCCAGTTCCGCGAAGGCCTGCTGGGCCTGGGCGAACTCGGCATCGAGGGATTGCTTGCGCTCGAGCAGCTCGGCGCTGTGGAGCTGGGCGGCGGTCTCGTTGGCGACGGCGGCCCGGTAGGCGCGATCCGCCTCGATCTCGGCCTGTGTGGCGGCTTGCTCCTTTCTGTTCGCTTCCTCGCGGACAGCGCGCGCCGCGGAGTCGGCGTTGGCCATGTCCGTCACGGCGCGCTGCATCGCCTCCCGCGCGTCCAGGCCCGAGTCGCTCACGGCGTTCAGCAGCGACGAGCGGGAGAGCAGGTCCTTCGGACTGTCCGCGCCGATGTAGGCGCTGAGCGAACCGACAGTGCTTCCCTGGCGGAAGCTCGCGGCAGCGAACCGGTCGAGTTCCCGCTGCGCGGTCCGTAGCTGGCTGATCGACGCGTCGACCTCCAGGCGGGCGTTGTCGGCGGCCACCTGTGCGGCCTCTGCCTCCGTGCGGGCTCTCTTCACATCGCGCTGCGCTGCCGTCACGGCGTCGTATTGGGTGGAGAGTTCGAGCTGCGCGGCGGACACCGCGGCCTCCGCCTCGGCGACCTGGTTGGCGAGGCTGCCGACGCGCTCAGCGGCGCGCGTGGCTTCCGCGCTGCTGGCACGAAGCTCATCGTCGCCAGGGTTCGGGGGAGGGGGTGGCACCGCAGCGGCTTGCGCCGGCAGCGCCAGCACTAGGACTACGGCCGCGAGCGCGCCAGGAAGCACATTGCCACGCCTGGGCATGCTCGACCACCTTATTGACAACTATCAAGCATAGTATTAATTGTATGCTGCCGTAACATCAGCCTCGTTGGCAACATGAGTCACCCTCGTGAGCGATCACCGGCGTGGTCGGCCGCAGTCGACGTGCGGCCCGGCGACCGGTGAGCTCAGCTCACGGTGACGGGACGCCGTTCCAGCCGCTCGCCGCGCTCGAGCAGACGAACGCCGTACGCACACGCTCCGCCCACCGCGGCGAGCACTGTCCAGGGCGCCCACGGCACCCCGTTGTCCCGTGCGAGATCGAGCGCCGCGCCAGTGGCGAGGTTGCCGATGGCGATGCCGATGCCGCAGATGGTGTTGTAGAGGCCGTAGTGGGTGGCGACGAACTGGTCTCCAGACAGGGTGACGATCGTGTCCATTTCGAACGGGAACACCACCACGGTCCCGAGCGTGAGCAGCGCGACGGAGACCACCATCGGCCCGAAGGTCCACAGCGGTCCTGAAGGGCTGGCGGCCGTCACCACTGGTGGGAGGAAGGCCAGCCCCATCAGCGTGAGCCCCGTGGCCAGGCAGCGGCCGTGGCTCCATCGGCGACGGCACCACGCCGTGATGCGCAGCTGGCCGACGATCGCGAGCGCACCGGACACCGCGAACAGGACGGCCACCTCGATGGTGCCGATGGTCTCGGTGGGTGCGAGCCTGCGGGTTTCCAGCGGCAGCGCCAGATACACCTGGAACGACAGGACGTAGGACCCGATCATCGTGGCGGAAAACGCGAGGAAGCGCCGGTTGTTCATGGCCACCCGCCAGCCGTCGAGCAGCGAGGTCCGTGCCTGCTCGGAGCGGCGTTCGGGCAGCGACCGGACCTGCAGGACGGTCAGGACGAGGAACACCACGGCGGCGACGAGGCAGGTGAGCTGGAACGCGACGCCGGTGAGTGCTAGCCCGATCAGCGGGCCGAGCAGGATGCCGGACTGGTAGAACACGTTGAACAGGGCGAAGGCCTCGACGCGCCGGTTCCCGGCGTCGGCGGCGACATGGGCACGGACGGCAGGGTTGAACAGTGCGCCGGCGAAGCCGGTCGCTACGGAGGCGACGAGCAGCGCGGGTACCGAGTCGACCAGTCCCAGCATCGCGAACCCGGCGGTCCGCAGGGCGCATCCGGCGACGATGAGTGGTTTGTAGCCGAAGCGGTCGGCCAGGCTGCCACCGAGCAGGAACATGCCCTGCTGGGAGAAGTTGCGCGCGCCGAGGATCAGGCCGACGAGCCACCCTGCCAGCCCGAGACCGAGCGAGAGGTGAGCCGCCAGGTAGGGCATCAGCATGTAGAAGCCGATGTTGATGGTGAACTGGTTGACTGCCAGCAGGCGCACCGGCCGGTCGAACGAGCGGAACTGGCGCACGATGTCGTTCACCGGTCACCTCCGGTGTGCGCGGCGAGTGGGTCCAGGACGGTGGTGCACCGGGTCCAGCGCTGGACCTCCCGCTCGCCGGGGTCGGCGAGGGCGTCCGGCTCGTCCGGTGGTGGTGCGTCGAGCAGTCCGTGTTCGTGGCAGTAGCTGTCGTTGTAGACGGTGTCGAAGTAGCGTTGCGGGCCGTCGGGGAAGATGGCGACGATCCGGGTGTCTGCGGGGTTCGTGCGGGCGAGCCAGCCTGCGACGAGCGCGACGGCGCCGACGCTCCAGCCGCCGGTCGCGTACTGCGAGGCGGCCAGCTTGCGGCAGGTCACCACGGACTCGCGCGGGCTGACCCAGTGCACCTCGTCGAAGGCCGCGTAGTCGACGTTGCGGGGGTAGATGCTCGAGCCGAGGCCCCGCATGAGCCGGGCGCGGGCGGGCTGACCGAAGATCGTGGAGCCGACCGTGTCGACACCGACGAGTCGCAGGTGGGGGTGGTGGCGGCGCAGTTCCCTGGTGATGCCCGCCGAGTGCCCGCCGGTGCCGACCGAGCAGACGAGCACGTCGACGCGGTCGAGCTGCTGGCTCAGTTCGACGGCGAGTGGCGCGTAGCCCTCGACGTTGTCGGGGTTGTGGTACTGGTCCGGACAGAAGGAGCCCGCGTGCTCGGCGAGCAGGCCGGCCACCCGCCTGCGACGGGCCTCCTGCCAGCCGCCCGTGGGGTGCGGCTGGCGCACGATGTCGACGCGGGTGCCGTAGGCCAGCAGCAGCCGGTGCACGAGCGGCTCCATGCCGGGGTCGGCGACGAGCGCGACGGGGTGGCCGTAGGCGATCCCCGCCAGCGCGAGACCGAGGCCGAGCGTGCCGCTGGTGGACTCCACGATCAGCCCGCCCGGCCGCAGCTCGCCGCGCTCGCGGGCGCGGGCGACCATGTGCAGGGCAGGGCGGTCCTTCATCCCGCCGGGGTTGTGGCCTTCGAGCTTCGCCCAGAATCCCTTGCCGTCCTTGGTGAACGGCGCGTCGATCCAGACCACCGGGGTGTTGCCGACGGAGTGTGCGCGGTGGGCGTGCGTGCGGGCAGGGGGAACGAGGTCGTGCGAGAGCATGCTGATCCGTTTCGTGCTGTGCGGTGACGGTGAAGGGCTGGCGCGGGCCGCCTGTCAGGTCCTCAGCACGCACAGCGCGTGCAGCAGGTCGCGGCCGGAGTCCGGCACGGGCGCGTCCGGGCACAAGCGGATCGCCGTCGCAGGCCACTGCCCTCCGACGGTGTCGAAACCCTCCGGGCCGACCGACGGCTGAACGCCGGACGTTATGGCGGTGTCGTCGTTCGAGCGAGGGACCGCGACGCAGTGCGCGTGTTCCGGCGGGGAGTGACATGGATCGGGGTCGCAGTCGTTGGCGGACTGAACGAGCTCCTGCGACGCGGTGATGGAGTGGTCGGCGGTCGCGTCGTAGTCGCCGAGACCCGGCACGCTGTGACAGACGAAGTACGCGAGCAGTACCAGGAAACCCAGCCCGAGACGGGTGGTTACGCATGTACGCATCGCGTTTTTCTGGTGCCCCACAGTAACCACAACGTACCGGCAATCACGACCGCGGAGCGCGACCGGACGGTGCCTTCACTCGGTCGTGTCAGTGCTCGCCGGGCTAGCATCCGCGGATTTCCCTTTGCTGAACTGGGTTTTCGCGATCGGACTATCTACTAGATGACATCGTAAGACTGCTAACCCTGGGGTGCTGAGATATCAACTACCTTTGGTCGTACTATCAAGTTTAGTAGTTTGAATGTGGCCGAGGAACGGAGTTCGAGCATGGTCGTGACACCGGTACGGGTCGCTGCGGAGTCGTCACCGGTGCGGATCGCACCGAAGGGCTCGTATCTGCTGCGGTTGTTCTGCACGACGGACCACAAGCAGATCGGCATCATGTACCTGGTCACGTCGTTCGCCTTCTTCATGGTGGGCGGCGCGATGGCGATGTTCATTCGCACCGAGCTGGCGCGCCCCGGCCTGCAGTTCCTGTCCCAGGAGCAGTACAACCAGCTGTTCACCATGCACGGCACGATCATGCTGCTGCTCTACGCGACGCCGGTGCTGTTCGGCTTCGCGAACTACGTTCTCCCGCTGCAGATCGGCTCGCCCGACGTGGCGTTCCCGCGGCTGAACGCGTTTTCGTACTGGCTCTACCTGTTCGGCGGGCTGACCGTTGTGGCCGGGTTTCTCACGCCGGGCGGCGCGGCGGACTTCGGCTGGTTCGCCTACACGCCCCTGTCGAACGCGATCTACTCGCCGGGCGCAGGTGCGGATCTCTGGATCGCCGGACTGCTGGTGTCGGGCCTGGGCACGATTCTCGGCGCGGTCAACATGATCACCACGATCGTCTGCCTGCGCGCTCCCGGTATGACGATGTGGCGGATGCCCATCTTCACCTGGAACATCCTGGTGACCAGCATCCTGATCCTGATCGCCTTCCCGATCCTTACCGCCGCGCTGCTCGGGCTCCTCGCGGACCGGCACCTCGGGGCGCACGTGTTCGACCCCACCACCGGCGGGGTGATCCTGTGGCAGCACCTGTTCTGGTTCTTCGGCCATCCCGAGGTCTACATCGTCGCGCTACCGTTCTTCGGCATCGTGTCGGAGATCTTTCCGGTGTTCAGCCGCAAACCGGTCTTCGGTTACAAGGGCCTGGTCTGGGCCACGCTCGGTATAGCGGCGCTGTCGGTGTCGGTGTGGGCGCACCACATGTACGCCACCGGGGCGGTCCTGTTGCCGTTCTTCTCCTTCATGACCTTCCTGATCGCGGTGCCGACCGGCGTCAAGTTCTTCAACTGGATCGGCACGCTGTGGAAGGGGCGGCTGACCTTCGAATCCCCGATGTTGTTCTCGGTCGGCTTCATGGTCACGTTCCTCTTCGGCGGTCTCTCGGGCGTGCTACTGGCGGCCCCGGCGATCGACTTCCAGGTCTCCGACTCGTACTTCGTGGTGGCGCACTTCCACTACGTGCTCTACGGCACGATCGTGTTCGCCACGTTCGCCGGTATCTACTTCTGGTTCCCGAAGATGACCGGCCGGATGATGGACGAGACACTGGGCAAGCTGCACTTCTGGACGACGTTCATCGGCTTCCACGCGACGTTCCTGGTGCAGCATTGGCTCGGCGCGCAAGGCATGCCGCGGCGCTACGCCGACTACCTGCAGTCCGACGGCTTCACCACACTGAACACGATCTCCACCATCGGCGCCTACCTCCTCGGTGCGTCGACGCTGCCGTTCATCTGGAACGTCTTCAAGAGCTACCGCTACGGCGAGCGGGTCACGGTGGACGACCCGTGGGGCTACGGCAACTCCCTCGAGTGGGCCACGAGCTGTCCGCCGCCGAGGCACAACTTCGCCGAGCTGCCCCGGATCCGCTCCGAACGGCCCGCGTTCGAACTGCACTACCCGCACATGGTGGAGCGCTTGCGGCACGAGGGTGAGATCACCTTCACCGGCAAGCCCAAGGTGCACGTGGGCGCGCAGGTGTCGGCACAGGCACTCACCGAGGCCGCTGTCACTGGTGAGCACACGCGGGACAACGCGAGCGAGAAGTAGCCTCCGCCGGTAGTACGGTCGCCTGTACTGGATCCGGCTGTCCTCAGTTCCGGCGGACGGACAGGGTCGGGCCGGCGACGACCTGTGTG
The DNA here is from genome assembly GCF_040645195.1 of Saccharomonospora sp. NPDC046836. Classification (NCBI taxonomy): domain Bacteria; kingdom Bacillati; phylum Actinomycetota; class Actinomycetes; order Pseudonocardiales; family Pseudonocardiaceae; genus Saccharomonospora; species Saccharomonospora sp. NPDC046836. Next base: position 49,774 of record NZ_JBEYXW010000028.1, on the reverse strand, counting down.
TCCACGGCATCGGTGGCGCAGCAGGAGCAGCTGTCGTCCGGAGCCGGTGGCGGCGTGGTTCCCGGGAGCGGGCGCAGCCTGCCGGCCCGCACGCCGTTACCGATGACGAACACCTCGGCGAGCTCGTGGATGAACACCACGGTGGCGAGGCCGAGGATGCCGAACGCGGCCAGCGGGACGAGGGTCAGCACGATCGCCGCCGAGAGCGCGATGTTCTGCAGCATGATCGCGCGGGCCCTGCGGGTGTGGGCCAGCGCTTGCGGCAGGTGCCGCAGGTCGGTGCCCATGAGTGCGACATCGGCGGTCTCGATGGCGACGTCGGTGCCCATGGCGCCCATGGCGATGCCCACGTCCGCGGTGGCAAGCGCGGGGGCGTCGTTGACGCCGTCGCCGACCATGGCGACCGGGCCGCGATGCCGGTCGCGCAGCTGTTCGACGAGGGTGGCTTTGTCCTCGGGGCGGAGTTCTGCGTGCACGTCCTCGATACCCGCCTCGGCCGCGAGCGCGCTTGCGGTGCGCGCGTTGTCGCCGGTGAGCATGGCCACGCGCACGCCGCCGGCGGTAAGTGCCCGGACGGTCTCCTCGGCCTCGGGGCGCAGGTCGTCGCGGATGCCGATGATGCCGACGACGGTGCCGGCGTGTTCGACGACGGCGACCGTGGTGCCGGCGTCCTGGAGCCGGGTGACCTCGGGTCCGAGTGCGCCAGGGTCGACCCAGGTGGGCTTGCCGAGCCGCGCGGGGGCGCCGTCGACGATGCCGGCGAGGCCCGCACCCGGAACCGTGGAGACGTCCTGAGCGGGCACGGGTTGCGGTGCGGCGGCGAGGATCGCGGCGGCGAGCGGGTGCTCGCTGCGGGCCTCGAGTGCGGCGGCGACCGCGAGGACCCGCGCGCCGTCGCCGCCGTTGGTGGCGATGACCTCGGTGACGGCGGGATTGTTGCGGGTGAGCGTGCCCGTCTTGTCGAGTGCCACGGTGCGCACGGTTCCGAGCGTCTCGAGTGCCGCGCCGCCCTTGACCAGGACACCGAGACGTGTGGCGGCGCCGACCGCGGCGATCACGGTGACCGGGACGGAGATCGCCAGCGCGCATGGGGCGGCGGCGACGAGCACCACGAGCGAGCGTTCCAGCCAGGTCACGGGGTCCCCGAACAGTGCGCCGAGCCCGGCGATGAGCGCGGCGAGCACCATGACGGCGGGCACCAGGGGCCTGGCGATGCGGTCGGCGATGCGCTGGCGTGCACCCTTGCGGCGCTGCGCGTCCTCGACCGTTCGCACGACCTTGGCCAGGGAGTTGTCGGCGACGGTCGCGGTGGCCTCGATGGTCAGCACGCCGTTGCCGTTGATGGAGCCGGCGAAGACCTCGTCGCCGGGGCCCGTCTCGACCGGCATCGACTCGCCGGTGACGGCCGCGGTGTCCACACTGGAGCGTCCGTCCACGACGATCCCGTCGCTGGCCATACGTTCTCCCGCGCGCACGAGCATCCGGTCGCCGACCCGCAGCTCTCCGGGAGCGACTACGGTCTCCTCGCCGTCGCGGAGCACGGTGACCCGCTCGGGTACCAGCGCGAGCAGTGCCCGCAGGCCGCGACGGGTGCGCGAGAGCGAGTAGTCCTCCAGCGCCTCACTGATCGAGAACAGGAACGCCAGCATGGCCGCCTCGGCCACCTGACCCAGCACCAGCGCACCGATCAGGGCGATGGTCATCAGCGTGCCGACGCCGATGCGGCGGCGCCAGAGTGCCCGGAGTGTGCCGGGGACGAACGTCCACCCGCCGAGCGCGGCTGCCGTCAGGTGCAGAGCCAGGCCAGCGGGCTCCGAGCCAAGCCAGCCCGATAGGTAGCCCGCCGCGACCAGCACGCCCGCCGTACCGGCGAGCTGAACTTCACGGACCTGCCGCAGCCGCCGCGGCTGTTCGTCGTGCTCGTCATGGTGCTGGTTCTCGCCGGTGTCGCAGCACTGCGCACTCATGCCGGATCAACCTCAACCTGGGGTGCGCCGACGACGTCCAGGAGCAGGTGGGCGTGCGACGTGAGCCGGTACATCACCAGCTTGCCGTCGCGGCGCGATGCGACCAGCCCTGCCGAGCGGAGCTGCCGCAGGTGGTGTGACACCAATCCCTGCGACGAGCCGACGATCCAGGCGAGGTCGCAGACGCACAGCTCCTCGCCCGCGTGTAGAGCATGTGCGATCCGCAGCCGTGTCGGGTCGCCCAACGCCTTCAGTCGATCCGCCCTGACCTGCAGCGCGCCGGGTTCAGGGAGTGCCCTGCGCAGGCTCTCGGCGTGGTCGAAGTCGATACACAGCAGATCGCAATGGTCGGCACTCATGCCATCAATCTAACGCACGTTGATATGTTTGGACAACTTTGGATAGTCTGCGCTACGTCACGCCGTCGATGGCTTCGTGGCTGCTCGGCGCAGCCGGGGGCGGCCGGTCGGTCAGGTGTGCGCCGGTCCCGCTCTTGTACAGTCCGGGACGGGCGCGTTGTTTGCCGCATTTGCTGAGATCGTCCCTTTTCGTGGACCGACTGAATGACACGAGGAAGCACCGTATGACACGCAATCTCAAGGTCACGATCGTCCTGGTGGCGGTAGCCACAGTGGCGGTCGCCGTGTTGCTCGTGGTGTCCAAACCGGACAGCGCGCCGCCCACGGAGGCCGGGCCGCGAAACGAGCTCGGTGAGGTGCTTGTGCGCCCAGACAGCCACCGGTTGTCGACCGCGCCGGACGGCAAGGTGACCCTCGTCGAGTTCCTCGACTTCGAGTGTGAGGCGTGCGGCGCCGCCTATCCTGCGGTGGAGCAGCTTCGTAAGGAGTACGCGGGCCGGATCACCTACGTGGTGCGGTACTTCCCGGTTCCCAGTCACCCGAACGCCGAGTTGGCGGCGCGCGCCGCGCAGGCGGCCGCCGAACAGGACTCCTTCGAGGGGATGTACATGGCCCTGTTCGAAGGGCAGGCCGAGTGGGGTCACCGCGAGTCGCCGCAGCACGAGGTCTTCCTTCGTTACGCGCGCGAGTTGGGGCTCGATGTCGAACGGTTCCGCGCCGACCTGGACAGCGACGCGGTCGCGGAACGGGTCCGCCGGGAACAGGCCGATGGAATGGCCGCCGGGGTGCAGGGCACGCCGACCTTCTTCCTGAACGGCGAGCAGATCTCGCCGGGTTCGCTGGGCGATCTGCGGTCCGCGGTCGAGTCGGCGCTGGCCCGGTGAGCGCCACCGTGCCGGACACCGTGAGTGAGCGGCCGGGACCGGTGGCGCCGGAGCTCTCCACGTTCCTGCGCAGGGCGACGGCGTACGTTCTCACGCTCGGTGGCGTGGTGGGAGCGCTCGCCGCGGTGGCGCTGCTGATCGAGAAGATCAACTCACTGGCTGACCCGGACTACGTCCCCGTGTGCAGCATCAACCCGGTCCTGTCCTGCGGATCGGTGATGTCGACGCCGCAGGCGGAGGCCTTCGGGTTCCCCAATCCGATCATCGGCGTGGTGGCTTTTCCTGTGGTGGCAACGATCGGGGTACTGCTGCTGACCGGTGTCCGCCTGCCGAGGTGGTTCTGGCTCGGTCTGCAGGCCGGGACGCTCTTCGGTGTCGGATTCGTGCACTGGCTCTTTGTGCAAAGCGTGTACGAGATCGGCGCGCTCTGTCCTTATTGCCTGGTCGTGTGGGCCGTGATGCTGCCGATCTTCTGGTACACCACGCTCTATAACCTGGCCGCCGGCCACTTGCCGCTTCCGGTTTCGCTGCGCCCGGTAGGGCGGTGGTTGGTCAGGTATCACGGCGCGGTGCTCACCAGTTGGTACCTGGTTCTGTTCGCCCTGGTCGGCCAGGCGTTCTGGTGGTACTGGTCGAGCCTGCTCGGCTGACCGGCGGCCACTGCCACTCGGCGCGCACCGCAGTCCCGGCGATGTGGGAGGACAGGGGTGTCCGGACGTCCGGGAAGCAGAACAGGTGGAGGTGATCGATGCGCAGACCGGAGTGCACGCCGGATCTCAACCTGAGCTTCTACGATCGAACTTAGTTGTTACTATCTGTCGTAGTTGTCATCGTCTCGACCGTTGTCCCATGCCAGAGGTGCCGCATCGATGAACCCGTTGCCGGTGCGCGACGCCGCCGGGACCCGCGAGGTGGAACTCTCGGTGTCCGGTATGACCTGCGCCGCCTGCTCCGCTCGAGTTGAACGGAAGCTGAACAAGCTCGAATCGGTGAACGCGCGAGTCACCTTCGCCACGGGAAGGGCTCGGGTTTCCGCGGGTGCCGAGGTCGATGACCAAGCACTAGTTGCGGCCGTGGTGAACGCGGGTTACCAGGCCGAGGTCCTGGCGCCGGACCGTCCGGGTACCCAGGACGACGGCCAGGACACCGCGAGAGCGCTGTGGCGCAGGCTGATCGTCTCCGTGCTGTTGTTCGTGCCGGTCGCTGATCTGTCGGTCATGTTCACGGTGTTGCCGCAGTGGCGGTTCCCCGGCTGGCAGTGGGTGCTGCTCGCTCTGGCCGTTCCTGTGGTCGGCTGGGCCGCGCAACCGTTTCACCGCGCCGCATTCGACAACGCCCGGCGAGGATCGTCGTCCATGGACACACTGATCTCGCAGCTTCGGAGGTATGTTGCTGATGATGTCGGCCATTCCCCAGGGAGTGCTCTACCTGCCGGTCATGGCTGCGTGGATCGCGCTCGTGGGTGCGCTGCTCAACAAGGACGGACCGCGGGTGGTCGTGCCACTCGTGTTGGCGGCGGGCACGGCCGTCGTCGGCGCTGTCGCGAAGGTGCCCTGGTTGCTGGTGCCGGTGGTCCTGCTGTGGCTGACTGGTCTGCTGACGATGATCCGGCAGCATCGGGGCGAGCCGCACTGACGCTCAGCGGCGGGGGCCGAGCGGACCGTGCCGGCTCCGCAACGGCGAACTCGCGCAGCACGCTCGGCGCACGGGCGACGAGGGGGATGGACGGGAACAGCGTCCGCAGCGCGTCCTGCGCGGGTGGCAGACCTTTGGTCGCGACGATCAGCCCTCAGCAGCCCCGGCACTGAACGCGAGGGGCCGCTCGTGGGCGAGCCGGAGCGTCTCCGGTGACACGGACGCGGGTCGCCAGAAGGACCGCAGCGTGCTCCGGTGTGCCGTGCCCGCTGCACGAGGGCGGGGCGGCGCCGTGCTGGAACGCCGACCAGTAGTTGCATCACGCGCCCGGTGGCGGCGGGCGCCGGGACGCCCGCCATCCACACCGGCCAGCCGACCAGCAGGGTCGTGGAGCCGGACATCGAGAGGTGTGCGTTCAGCAGCTGGTCGCGGGACTCAGCCCGCGATCCGGCGTGCTCCGAGGAGGTGGCCGTCGCCTTCCATCGACCGTACGTCCACGACCTGGCCTTCGGTGGGCGCGTCGACCATTTTGCCGTCGCCGACGTACATGCCGACGTGGTGGATGGCGTCCGGGTTGCCGGTGCCGTCGTCGAAGAACAGCAGGTCGCCGGGCACGAGCGCGTCGAGCGAGGCGGCTCGTCCCGCGTACCACTGCTGTCGGCTCGTCCGTGGGATGCTCACCCCGGCCTGCGCGTAGGCCCAGGAGGTCAGGCCTGAGCAGTCGAACGTGTCGGGGCCTTCAGCACCCCACTCGTAGGCCGAGCCGCGCATGGACAGTGCGGCCTGGAGCGCGTCGTTGGCTGCCCCAGGTGGGCCGGCGTACGAACCGTGGTCCTGCACGGTTTGCAGCGACGCCTGCTCGGACTCGCTGAGTGCGTCGAGTGCCGTCCGGACCTCGGAGATCTGCGTGTCCAGCTGTTCCTGGCGGCGTTCGAGTTCGTCGACAGCACGTTGCGCCGCCACGGCGGCGTCTGCCGCGGTGCGCTGGGCCTCTGCTGCGGCGGTTTGCGCCGCGTCGGCGCGGTCGGTGATCTCGCTGAGCCGCACCAGGCTCTCCTCGTTGTTGTTCGCGAGCACGCCCAGAGCGGACATCCGGTCGAGGAAGTCGCGACGGGAGTCACTGGTCAATACTGCGTGCCAGCGGCTGATCTGGCCGTTCTGGAACGACGCGAAGGTCAGTTCGTCGACCTCGTCGCGGAACCGCAGCTCCTCCCGCTGGGCGAGCTCGAGCGCCTGCGTCGCGTCGGCCAGGGCGGTGTCGGCCTTTTCGCGCTGTCCTTGCTTGTCGGCCAGTGCCTGCTCGGCCTGGAGCATGTCCTCGTCCGCCTTGGCCGCCTGGGCTCCCAATTGCTGGTAGCGCTCCATGTCGTCCGATGTGTCGTCGGGCGGCTGCGCGGCAGCGGGCAGGGGCGTCAGCGATACGGTGAGTGCGAGCGTGGCGGCGGCCAGCGTCCTAGCTTGCCGGCGTCGGTGCGCGTTCACGAGTAGTGCTACTCCTCAAGTATTGCGGACATACCGTGAGACCGCCCCGCCGATCCGCAGCCACCATAGGGTGATCGTCTCACCCATGTCCACTATCTGACTTAGTACTAAGAGTCATGGGAGATGATGCACGCCAGCGGTGTGTGTGCTTGATACGCGCGGCGCGCTCATGTGCCTGGGCGATCTGGCACGCGCGGTGATCGAAGCGTTAGCCAGCCCGGTGGTGGCCGAGTCCGCGACCGAACTGGGCGACGAGTGTGGTTACCAGTTGAGCTGATGGCAGCCTCGCTTGCCTCCAGCGGGCTCGAGTTGCAGGGTGGCGTGCTCGATGTGGTAGTTCTCGGCGAACAGCCGCTGTGCAGTGCCGAGCACCTCCGCGAGGTCGGCGTCATGAGCGGTGGTGAGGTGGGCGGAGGCCACCTCCATGCCTGAGGTCAACGTCCACACGTGCAGGTCGTGCACGCCACTGACGTTGGGCAACGCCTCCAGCGCGGACTTCATCTCGGCCAGGTCCATGCGTTCGGGTGCATGCTGGAACAGGATTCGCAGCGCGTTGCGGCCCAACCGCCACGCGCGCGGTAAGACGAACAGCCCGATTGCGGCCCCGATGAGCGGGTCAGCGTATTTCCAGCCGGTGAACAGGGTGATCGCGCCGCTGGCCAGTACTCCGAACGAGCCCAGCATGTCGGCCATGACCTCGAGATACGCGCCGCGGATGTTCAGGCTCTCTTTCGCGCCGCTGCGCAGCAGGAGGAAGGAGATCAGGTTCATCAGCAGCCCCACCGCTGCGACGACCATCACCGGCAAGCCGGGCACTTCCGATGGCTCCCGGAGAGCACCGATCGCCTCGTAGAGTACCCAGCCGGCGACGGCGAATAGCAGGACGGAGTTGACCAGGGCAGCGAGAACTTCGCTCCGGTACAGGCCGTAGGTGTGCGCCGCGCGCCTGCGGGTTCGTTGAGCAACGGTGATTGCGATGGCGGCGAGCGCGACACCGAATACGTCGGTGAAAACGTGTGCCGAGTCAGCCAACAGCGCCAGTGACGATGTCAGCAGACCGACACTTACCTGCAGGACGAACGTGACGGCGCCGAGCCCGACCGCGATCCACAGCCGGGTCAGGTACCGCCCCCCAGCCGAGACGGCCTGATCCGGTGTCAGTCCGTGCCCATGTCCATGGTCGCCGGACATCGTCATGATCCTTTCCGCGTTCCAGCTGGCCAGTAGGCGTGGTGCACCATAGATTGCTCCTCTACGAACTTCGCTAGTACTCGCTCCGGGGTGGCTACCTGGCCTCGTCCGGAGATCTCAGCGACCTTTGCCGCCCCAGCAGAATAACATAAACATATGCGCATGTATGAATACGTCGCGATAGGTTTACGCCAATCTGGTGACGAGCAACCTGGCCGGCAGCGCGAACTCAGCCCGGCGGGCGCTTCGTTGGGCAAATAGACCACGCCCTGCGGGATGTGGACCGTCGCGTGTGGCTCACTTCGTCGATCCGGGCATGACCACGTGGAGCCAGCTCTACTATCACGGATAGTATATCAGCGGGCGCGTAGCGGGGCGCCGCTCGGGCGGTTCCTTGTGGGGGCGCGCGCTGGCTCTCGAGGGTCGGGGGATTGTTCTGTCTTCTGGATTCGTGCGCGGACGTTACCACTATGCCGAATAGTAGATTTGTTGGGCGGGATGATGTTGTTCATGCTCCGGCGACGGCGGACACCGGAGACGGATGTGGGCGCGACCGCCGATGAGGAGAACACGTCGTGAGTGCCGAGCGGGAGCTGCTCGAAGAGCAGCGTTCAGACCCTCCAGGGCAGTACGAGAGGACAGATCACCGCGGCGACTCCCAGTAGGAGGACAAGTCCCGTGACAACAGGCAGGGTAGCTGCGGTCATGCCCGCGAGCCCGCACGAGATCGCTCGGCGCAGCCTGCCCGGCGTAACGGGCTCGAAGCGCAACCGGGCGAGTCGCAGGTCCACGGCTTCCTGCGCCATGGCCAATGACGGGCTCGGAGCACCGTGGCTGGAGACCTTCAGCAGCGCGGTCCGCACAGCGGCAGGCCCGCAGCGGCGTGCAGCCACGGTGTCGGCGGCCAGTTCGGCCAACTCGCGGAGCGCGCACGGAGCCTGGCCGAACAACGGCACGAACGGCAGCACCGTGCGCAAGGTGTCCGCGGTCGCGATGAGCAGGTGGTGCCGGCCGACGAGATGAGCGTGCTCGTGCGTGAGAACCGCGGTGACCGCGCGGTCGCCGAGGTGCCTGGTCAGGCCCTCGGTCGCCACGATCACACCGGGCCGACCGGCCATGCTGAACGCCAGCGGACGATCGTGCGCGAGCCACCAGGTGTCCGGCGGGCCCGTCTCCTTTCGGGCGCCCAGCCGCAGCAGGGACAGATGCTCCCGCCGTGCGCGGGACCGCCGCCGGGCACCGAGGAAGGAGACGAGAACGAGCCTGATGGCGAAGGCGCACAGCAGAGCCAGACCCAGGAGGCTGGCGAGCTCTTCGGCGCGGGGCGGCGAGCCATGCTGGATTGCGGACCAGCACTGGTCGACGAGAGTGAGCAGGGAGGCGACGCCACCGTGTCCTGGTGTGAGCAACAGCAGCACGCCTGCCGCGGCGGTGAGCACCACACCCACCATGGAGATCAGCCACGCCACGATCAACGGCAACGGGTCGCGGCGTCGCAGGTCCACCCGTCGTAGGACGCCAGGGACGAACCAGCCCGCGGCGAGCGCCCCGGCGAGCAACGCCGCAGCAATCGTCATCGGCGCCGGACCCGTTTCTTGCGTAGGGCGCTGCGCAGCAGGTCGGTCTGTTCGTCGGATCCCGACGCGACGAAGTGCATCAGTACCGCTTCGGGGTTTCCCGAGGACTCGAGCACGTCACGAAGCGACCGCGCGGCGGCCTCCTCCCGGCTGAACGATGCTTGGTAGTAGTAAGCCTTGCCGTGGAGCTCGCGCTCGACCCATTCCTTGCGATGCAGGTTGTCCAGCACGGTCATCACAGTGGTGTAAGCCAGTTGCCTGCCGGTGTTGAGCTGCTCTCGAACATGTCGGACCTTGACCGGTTCTTCCGCTCGCCACAGCACATCCATTACTGCGGCTTCGAGCTCACCGAGACCGTGCATGGCACCCCCTTACGATGCAACATCGTACGTGAGGCGCCGTTGTGTGGGGAGCGGTTCGTGGGCGGCGCTCTCGTGGGCTTGTTCCTTGCGGCCCAGACGCACGATCTCGAAGTGGCGTACGCGATCCAGCTAAGAGACGTCCCGGTAGTCGCACAGCAGACAACGGTGCAGGCTTTGACCTGCAAAGGATGCTGATCATCGCATGGTCATACGGCGGCAAGGTGCCAAGACCTGACTGCTTTCGACGCTCTCCTTGACCGCAACCAACCCCAGCCCGCATACTCAACGAGTTGGTTTATCAACCTAGCGGTTGGATATGGATGGAAGACGAGCTCAGCCGGACGTTCGCCGCGCTGGCCGACCCGACCCGCCGGGCGATCCTGGCCCGGCTCGCGGACGGGCCTGCGCCGGTAAACGAGTTGGCACAGCCGTTCGACATGACGGCACAGGCGATCTCGAAGCATCTGAAGGTGCTTGAGGCCGCCGGGCTGATCAGTCGGAGCAGGCAGGGCCAGTGGCGGCCGTGCCGACTTGAGGTCGCGCCGCTGGACGCGGTCACCGCGTGGATCGCGCGCTACCGCGCGGCCTGGCAGGACTCGTTCGACCGGCTGGAAGCCGAGATCAAGAAGATACAAGCCAAGGAGGACGGATGACCGAGGTGATTTTCGAGCCGGGCAGGCAGGACATCATCATCAAGCGCGAGTTCGACGCACCGCGCGACGTGGTGTTCCAGGCCTTCACCAACCCGGAGTTGATTCCGCGCTGGTGGGGCGCTCGGCGCTTCACCACCACTGTCGAGTGGATGGACGTCCGCCACGGCGGCAAATGGCGATTCGTCAGTCGCAACAACGAGGACGGCAACGAGTACGCGTTCCGCGGCGTCTACCACGACGTCGTCGCACCCTCAGGCACCGTTTTCACGTTCGAGTTCGAACACGGCGGGCCGGGGTACCTGCAGCTCGTGACCGAGTCGTTCGAGGAGGTCGATGGCCGGACACAGTACGTCCAGGTCAGCCTCTTTCAGTCCGTAGAGGACCGTGACGGCTGGATCCCGACCGACATGGACAGAGGGATCCGGGAATCAATGGACCTGCTGGCCGATCTCATCGCTGGGAGCTGACATGGAAGTCAAGGCCACCCGGGTTTTCGACGCAACCGTGGAGCAAGTCTGGCAGGCCTGGACCGAATCCAGATACGTGCATCAGTGGTGGGGCCCAGACGGCTTCACCGCGCCGGTCGCCGAGATGGAAGTCCACGAGGGCGGGAGGTCTCGAGTCAGCATGCGCTCCCCTGACGGAGCCGAGCTGTACAACACCTGGACCTACGAGCGCGTGATTCCCTTGCAACGCCTGGAGTTCATCATGGGCTTCGCCGACGTGGACTGGCAGCCGAGAACCCCAGCCGAGCTGGGTCTGCCGCCTGACATCCCGGCCCGGGTACGCCACGTCGTCACGTTCACCAGCACCGGCCAAAAGACCGAGCTGACGGTTACGGAGCTCGGCTACACGTCGCCGCAGACGGTCGAAATCTCCAAGCTGGGACTGGAGCAATGCCTCGACAAGATGGCGATTGCCCTATCCGTCGCCTGACGGTTACTGCGTCAGGCGCGCCTTGGCCTTGCTGGCGCTCAGCAAGGCGACACCGATGGCGCCGAGTGCGCTGTAACTCCACTGGTATTGGAGCAACAGCGTGGGCAGGTAGTAGGACGAGCCCACACTCACCATGCAGAGAGCCGTGATCCCAGCGCCCGTCCACAAAGTGTGCACGCGCCGGAGTTGCGGCTCGAGCAAAGCTCGCGCAGACACAGCCTCCTGGCGGATGAACCCGATCCCCAGGACCACGGCCAGTGCCAGCCCGGCAAGGACCAGCGGGGACCGCCACCCCTGCTCCGTCGCAGCGGTAAGCCCGAGTGCCAACGACAACGCCGTGCCCTGCAGCGATCACAGGCACCTGGACTGACGCCAGGTTTCGGTCCGGCGGAATCCACAGGATCGCGCCACGTGCACACACGATCATGAGCGGCACATTGATCGCGAACGTCAATCGCCACGACCATGCTGTCAGCACGCCACCGAGCAGCGCGCCGGCGCCGAGACCGGAGGCGCCGATCGCCGCCCAGAGGCCCCATGCTCGGCTGCGGGCCGGTTCGTAGGGAATACCGACTGAAGTAAGCCGAGAACGGCCGGCCCACCGGAACCTTCCCGGTACGCGGCCGGTCATGCCCTCGCCGTACCCGCTGGCGAATCAGTTCGCCGACAAAGTCACCCTGCCGGCCGACGACGTGATCGCCGTTGCCGAGATCGGCCATACCGTGGAGGAAGAGATGCTCGTACAGGCCACAAACTGTGGTAGAGATGAAGGTCAAAGCCTCTGTGCATCCTGTACGTGCCCCCGGTGCGACTCGAACGCACACTGGACGGTTTTTGAGACCGCTGCCTCTGCCGATTGGGCTACGGGGGCGTGGGATGGAACTTTACTCCGCGTCGATGGGCCCCTAGCATTCGGGCTACCACGGAATGACGCTGGCGAGTCGCTGGCGCGGCGGTCACGCCACGTGGCGAACGCCATCTCTGCAACGGCGCGATTCCCGGTAATCTTTCACTAGCGGTACCCCGCTCCCATTAACCCGTCGATCGTCCAGGAGGACCCCGGTGACCGAAGCGGCTACCGAGGCCAACGGTGTTGTTGCCGCACCGCAGCGTCGAGTTCTCGTCGCGGAAGACGAGGCACTGATCCGGCTCGACCTCGTCGAGATGTTGCGCGAGGAGGGCTATGAGGTTGTCGGCGAGGCCGGTGACGGGGAAGAGGCCATCAAGCTCGCCAACGACCTGAAGCCCGACCTCGTCATTCTCGACGTCAAGATGCCCAAGCTCGACGGTATCGAGGCAGCCTCCAAGATCACCGGTGACCGGGTGGCTCCCGTCGTCATCCTGACCGCCTTCAGCCAGCGCGACCTGGTCGAGCGGGCGCGGGACGCGGGCACGATGGCGTACCTGGTCAAGCCGTTCGCCAAGCGGGACCTCGTACCCGCGATCGAGCTGGCCATCAGCCGGTTCTCGGAGCTGCAGGCCCTCGAATCCGAGGTCGCCGGGCTCACCGACCGGCTGGAGACACGCAAGGTCATCGACCGGGCGAAGGGCCTGCTCATGTCGCAGCAGGGGCTGACCGAGCCGGATGCCTTCCGCTGGATCCAGCGCACGGCGATGGACCGCCGGTCCACGATGAAGGCTGTCGCGCAGGCGATCATCGACAACATCAGCAAGTAGCGGCCACTCACAGAAAGCCCCACCAGTGTGACCTAGGTCACACTGGTGGGGCTTTCTGCTGTTCTCCTGGGGTCCCAGGCGTGTTGTGTCACCCGTTCGTGTGAGGAGGCGTCGTGGGTCCTGTACTGTCCTCCCCATTTCCGCAACCGGATTGTGTACACACATGTACGAGGAGGAGCCGATCGCAGCGGGTCAGTGATCACTGGTTGTCCGGATCGAGTTGTTTCGGTACTGCGACCGGGTGTGAACGAACCGTAAAAAGTTCCCATAACCGTCACGATGTGGATACAACAGCGCAGGTTGCTGTGCAACTGACTATTCGTACCGCTACCTTCATCGCCCAGTCAGGGTCCCGGCTTTCGCGGTGAGTCGCGTCCTGCTCTTTGAAGGACTTTGGGAGGAAAAGTGTCAAGAAACCGGTTTGGGCGGGCTCTGGTGCTGGCGGCGACCGCGTCGCTGGTGCTCGGCGCTTGCTCGGCGCGCACCGACGACTCGGGGAGCGAGCAGCCTTCGCAGCCCCCCCAGGACAGTGCCCCGGCCCAAGCAGCCAACGCCGCCGACCCGGCGGGCGACGGCAACGCCACCTGCGATGCGGGTACCAAGCTCGCCTACGCAGGCACGATCAACGGCCAGAACGCGGCGCTGGGGCAGAACATCCTCAACGGCGTCAAGGTGGCCATCAAGCGGCACAACGACAACAACGCCAACTGTCAGGTCGAGCTCCAGGAGTTCGAGACGGAAGGCCAGCCGGACCGCGCGCCCGGCATCGTCACCCAGATGGTGAACACGCAGGAGATCATCGGCGTGGTCGGCCTGCCCTTCTCCGGTGAGTCCAAGGCTGCCGGCAACATCTTCAATGAGGCAGGTCTGGTCCAGCTGACCCCGTCGGCTACCAACCCGGGCCTGAGCGAGAACGGCTGGACGACCTTCTTCCGTGGCCTCGGCAACGACAACAGCCAGGGTCCCGCCGCCGCCGAGTTCATCACCGGCGACCTCGGCGCCCAGACCGTCTGCGTCGTGCGTGACGACTCCGAGTACGGCATTGGTCTGGCCAACTCCATCACCTCGAGCCTCGCCGACAAGGCGACCTGCCAGCAAGAGGTCAAGACCAGGCAGACCGACTTCTCCGCCGTGGTCAACAGCATCAAGGGCGCGAACGTCGACGCCATCTTCTACGCCGGTTACTACCAGGAAGCCTCGCCGTTCGCGCAGCAGCTTTCCGACGCCGGTGTCGAGGCTCAGTTCGTCGGCCCGGACGGTGTGAAGGACGACGAGTTCGTCAAGGGTGCCGGTGACGCGGCGGAGGGCGTGTACTTCACCTGCCCGTGCGTGCCCGCCGACCAGTTCACCGAGTTCACCAACGCCTACAAGGCTGAGAGCAACGGCCGCGACCCGGGCACCTACTCGCCCGAGGGCTACGACCTCGCGACCATCCTGCTGAAGGGCATCGACTCCGGGGCTCAGGACCGCGCCGCCCTGCTCGACTTCGTCAAGGGCTACGAGGGCCAGGGCCTGACCAAGAACTTCAAGTGGGACGACAAGGGCGAACTCGCCGCGAGCACCGTGTGGACCTACAAGGTCGAGAGCGGCAAGATCGTCCGCAACACCGAGATCAAGCCCGACTGATCGATCCTCGGGTCACGCACTCTGTAGTCGGGGCGCGAGCCCGGCGGAGACCCCGCCGGGCACGCGCCCCGATCCCCACGTGGAGAACGCATTGTCCATTCATCACGACCTGTCCACGCTGTATCTGGCCCAAAGCGACGGCTGGATCAACTTCGATGTCGCCGGGCTGGTCGACCAGTTCTGGGCCAACACGGTCGACGGCCTTTCACAGGGCAGCATTTACGCACTCGTGGCGCTGGGCTACACCCTCGTCTACGGCGTACTCAAGCTCATCAACTTCGCCCATTCCGAGGTGTTCATCTACGGCGCCTACGCGACGTGGTTCACCTTCTACGGGCTCGGGTTCCGGCCCGGCCCCACCGTCGAGCTCGCGGTCTTCGAGCTCATCGGGTTCTTACTACTGGCACTGGTCGCCGCGGCGGCCGTCTCCGGCACCACCGCACTCGTGCTGGAACGGGTGGCCTACCGGCCACTGCGCAAACGAGGCGCGCCAAGACTGGTCTTCCTGATCACGGCCATCGGTGCGTCGTTCGTCCTGCAGCAGCTCATCTTCATCTGGCGCGGTGGTAACCCCGAGCAGGCCATCCGGCTGCTCCGGCCGGAACCGGTCTTCGAGATCTTCGGTGTCAGCGTCACCAACATCACGATCACCATCGTGGTGGCGTCCATCGTGCTCTTCTTCGTCGCCGACACCTTCGTCAACCGGACCAGGTTCGGCCGCGGCATCCGCGCGGTCGCCCAGGACCCGGACACGGCGACATTGATGGGTGTCAACAAGGAACGCGTCATCATGCTGACGTTCCTCATCGGTGGTCTGCTCGCGGGTGCCGCGGCGCTGTTCTACATGATGAAGATCCCGCAGGGCGCCGCGTACCAGGGCGGCTTCCTGCTCGGCATCAAGGCCTTCACCGCCGCCGTGCTCGGTGGTATCGGCAACCTGCGCGGCGCGCTGCTCGGCGGTCTGCTGCTCGGGCTGATGGAGAACTACGGCCAGTCCTTGTTCGGCGGTGAGTGGCGCGATGTCGTGGCGTTCGCACTGCTGATCCTCATCCTCATGTTCCGCCCGACCGGCATCCTGGGTGAGTCGCTCGGAAAGGCACGAGTATGACGGCGACGACGACAACTCCCCAGACGACGACCACGAGCCGCCGCTCGATCGGCGAGTGGTGGAACAACCTGAGCAGGCCGGTCCAGTGGCTGGTCCTCATCCCGCTGGTCGCGCTGATCTACCTGTTGCCCGTGCTGAACCCGCCGATCATCAGCACCGAGCCCGGCTACGACTTCCAGATCGCGATGTTCGAGGTGGCGCGGTACGTGCTCATCGCCATCGGGCTCAACGTGGTGGTGGGGCAGGCCGGGTTGCTGGACCTCGGCTACGTCGGGTTCTTCGCGGTCGGGGCCTACGTGGCCGCGCTGTTCACCAGCCCCGACTCCGCACTGACGAAGCTGCCGTTCCTGGTGGTCCTGCCGATCGCGATGGCGATCACGATGGTGTTCGGCGTCATCCTCGGGTCACCGACGCTACGACTACGTGGCGACTACCTGGCGATCGTGACGCTCGGGTTCGGCGAGATCGTCCGGCTGCTGGCCGACAACCTGGAGCCGCTGCGCGGTAACCAGGGCTTCCAGCAGGTCGGTCATCCGCCGGGCACGAACGCCGATGGCACGGCACTGTTCAACAACACCAACGGCACGCCGTGGTACGTCCTCACCGTCACGATCATCATCCTGATCCTGGTGCTGGTCGGAAACCTCGAGCGCAGCCGGGTCGGCCGGTCCTGGGTCGCCATCCGCGACGACGAGGACGCCGCCGCGATCATGGGTGTGAACACCTTCAAGTTCAAGATCTGGGCGTTCGTCATCGGCGCGGCCATCGGTGGTCTCTCCGGTGCGCTGTACGCGGGTCAGCTGGCGTTCGTGAACAACCAGCGGTTCGACATCGTCACCTCGGTGCTGTTCCTGGCCGCCGTGATTCTCGGCGGATCGGGTAACAAGGTGGGCGTGATCCTCGGCGCGATCGTGGTGGCCTACGTGCCGCTGCGGTTCCTGGGTATCGCGGAGTACCGCTTCCTGATCTTCGGTGTGGCACTCATCGTGCTGATGATCTTCCGGCCGCAGGGGCTGCTCGGTGCGCGCCAACGGTTGCTCACCTACGGCAGACAGGCGTACCAGCGGCTACTCGGCAAGGGCGAGCAGATCAGCCATGACACGGCGACGGCCACGGACCGGAACGGGGGGCTGCGATGACCGGGCAGGGCAACGAGCCCGAGGTTCCCGCCGAGGGCGGCCTCGTGGCCGAACTGCAGCAGATGACCGAGGCCGAGCTCCAACAGCACGAGGCCGAGGTCGCCGAGGTGGTCGCACCCGATCGGGAGATCGCGGTCGGTGTCGGGGAAACGCTGCTGGAGATCGACAACCTGACGATGCGTTTCGGTGGTCTCACCGCGCTGGACTCGGTGTCGTTCAAGATCCAGCGTGGTGACATCCTGGGCCTCATCGGGCCCAACGGCGCCGGCAAGACCACCTGCTTCAACGCCATGACGGGCGTCTACCGGCCGACCTCGGGCCAGGTGCTGCTGGAGGGCAAGCCGCTCGGCAAGCTCGCCAGGTACAACATCACCCGGCGCGGTATCGCCAGGACGTTCCAGAACATCCGTCTCTTCGACGAGATGACGGCGCTGGAGAACGTGGTCGTCGGCACGGACGCGCGGCACAAGACGAGTGTGATCGGCTCGCTGCTGCGCCTTCCCCGCCACTTCCGGGAGGAGAAGGCGGCAATCGAGCGGGCGATGGCGCTGCTCGACTTCGTCGGGATCGTCGACAGGGCAGCGGACAAGGCGAAGAACCTGCCCTACGGGTACCAGCGACGGCTGGAGATCGCCCGCGCGCTCGCGACGGAGCCGAAGCTGCTCTGCCTCGACGAGCCGGCGGCCGGCTTCAACCCCGCCGAGAAGGAACAGCTCATGGGGCTGATCCGCAAGATCCGCGATGACGGGTACACGGTCCTGCTCATCGAGCACGACATGAAACTCGTGATGGGCGTGACCGACCGGATCGTCGTGCTGGAGTTCGGCAAGAAGATCGCTGAGGGCGTGCCTTCCGAGATCCGGGAGGACCCCGCTGTGATCGCCGCCTACCTTGGAGTGCCCGACGATGACGTTGCTTGAGCTGTCCGGTGTGTCCGTCCACTATGGCCGGATCAAGGCGGTCTCCGACCTGACCATCACCGTCAACGAGGGTGAGATCGTCACGCTCATCGGTGCCAACGGGGCAGGCAAGTCCACCACCATGCGTGCCATCTCCGGCATCCGTCCCGTGTCGGCGGGCTCGATCAGCTTCGCCGGCGAGGACATCACGCGGCTGCGGGCGGATCTGCGGGTCGTGCGCGGGATCTCGCAGGCACCGGAGGGCCGGGGCATCTTCCCCGGCATGACGGTCTTCGAGAACCTGGACATGGGTGCCTACGCCCGGAAGGACCGCAAGAACCTGGCCGCTGAGATGGACCACGTGTTCGAGCTGTTCCCGCGGCTGGCGGAACGGCGCAACCAGGCGGGCGGCACGCTCTCCGGTGGTGAGCAGCAGATGCTCGCGATCGGCAGGGCGCTGATGTCCAAGCCGAAGCTGCTGCTGCTCGACGAACCGTCGATGGGCCTGGCGCCGCAGTTCATCCAGCAGATCTTCCGGATCATCACGGAGATCAACAAGGAAGGCACCACGGTGCTGCTCGTGGAGCAGAACGCGCAGCAGGCGTTGTCGCGGGCGCACCGGGCCTATGTGCTGGAGACCGGAACGATCACCAAAACCGGTACCGGCAAGGAACTGCTCGCCGACGCGTCGGTCAAGGAGGCCTACCTCGGCGTCGCGTAGTACCGATCGAAAACGGCTCGTCACCGGCGGTTTCGCTGGTGACGAGCCGTTTTCCGTGTCAGCGCGAGGTCAGCCCCTGGCGCGGTCGGCGGCTTTGAAGGCGACCTTGCGGGCGGCCTTGGCGACCGTCTTGTCGGGGTGGTGCTGGCCCAGCAGGTTGAGTACCTCGCAGACGTCCGGATGGTCCACCCGCCACATCTGCTCCAGCAGTCCTGCTTGCTGTGGCCCGAACTCGACGGCGAACCCGTCGGGCAGCGTCTCGGCTGGTGCGCCGAGAAGGGTGCCGGCGATCGAGTCGACGGCCAGCCAAGCCCGCTCGGCGGTGGAGGTCTCGAAATCCGGATGCGGTCCGAGCAGCTGCGCAAGGGCCGCCTTGGCGTGTAGCCGCAATGCCGGCGTCTCCAGCGCCTTCCGCAGCGGCACCGCGGCCGCGGTGCCGAGAACCTCCCGCACCAGCAGGAAGACGGCCACGCGATCGGCCGGGCCGCCCTCGGCAGCTGCCGCGAGCAGCTCCTCGGCGGCCGGCTCGGCGCCACGCGAGCCGAGCCATGCCACGGCCTCGACCTCCATCTCGCTCGCGAGGCCGTCTCGCCCGACCGCGAGAAGATCCGCCGCGGTCATCTCCTCCACCGGTGGCAGTAGCGGCACCTCCACGCCGGATTCGATCAGTTTCGCGCGCACGGCGTAGGTGGTCAGCGGGGTCGCGCGCACGATGTCATCGCCCACCTCGACGGCACCCAGCTGCGTCAGCCACTCCAGCAGGGCGGCTGCTGGCTCGCCGTGCTCGTCGACCCAGGCGGCCCAGGTCCGCTGCGCCTGGTCGGGGTCGAGTTCGCCGGTGGCCAGCGCCTGCACGAGGCTGCTGACCATCGATGTCGGCAGCCCCGCGTGGCGGGCGAGAAACAGCGACAGGGACCACGTGCCCGTGCTGCTGAAGTCCAATGTGTCCTCACCCGCGAGGATCGCCCTGGTGTGCAGGTACCACAGGAATCCCGCATCGAAGGCCTTCCGCCATACCGCGAGCACCTGCTCGTCGGTGCCCTCTGGCCAGTGGGTGAGAGCATCGCCGGGCTCCGTCGTCATCTCGTCGATGATCGTCAGGAACCCGGCGTCCTCGGCCAGCCAGAAGAGTTCCGGCACCGCGCTCTCGGCGAGGCCGAGCGCACCCGCTGCGGTCACGGTGTCCGCGGCAGCGAGTCCGGTGGGTTCGACGGCGCGACCCGCCCCGCACCACAGGGCCAGCTGCCGGGCGCGCGCCAGCGGGCGGCACTCCCGTGCGGCCGCGGCAAGCTCCACTTCGGACGGTAGCCGGATCGGGCCGATCCGGTCGGGCAGGTCGTAGATCTCCTTGAGACCGGGCTCGGCCATGGCGTCGGCGAAGGCCGGTTCGATCTCGTCGAGTTCGGCCCGCAGCACCGCCAGCGCCGGGCCGGCGATCCGTTGTGTGTCACCGGCGAAGTCCAGCAACTGCCGCACCGTGGGCACGATGCCGGCGACCTCGTCGGGCAGGATGTCGATGGATTCCGGGTAGACATCGAGCAACAGCTCGGAGAGGTCACCCTTGCCCAGCTCGGCGAGGTCGGTCACGCCGAGCTCTTCCTCGAGGACCCACAGGAACGTCTCCGCCTCCATCAGGTTGACGGCCGCCGTGCGGTTGTTGTGTTCTGCCCAGGTGGCCAGCTCGGCCAGCAGTGACTCGACGTCGTCGTTTTCCACGCCGCCAGGCTAGTCGAGGACCTCCCTCTCACAACCGGTGGTTGTGACAGGCGCGCGAGAAGCTGTTGGACGCCTGCCGGCCCGGGCGCTTAGCTGGACACCATGGAAACCGAGCTGAGGAGGACCATGATCCAGGACGTCGCCGCAGGAGTGCCGTTCGTGGCGTTGCCTCCGGCCGACGGCAGCACCGCCGCACCACTGATCGTCACATGGCACCTGATGGACGCACCACGTAGCGAGCTGGCGATGGCCGCGGCGCTGCCGATGAGCGGTGTCCCGGCCTGGCGAGTCTACTTAGGACTCCCGATGTTCGGTGCGCGGGCCCTGCCTGGTGGTCCGGAGGAGTTCTTCCGGCTGGCGGGCGAGGACTACGTCCGCAACGTCGCGGAGCCGGTCACCGACCAGGCCGCCGCGGAGTTCCCCGCGGCTGTAGCCGCGTTGCGTGAGCAGCTGTCGCTCGCCGACGCGCCGATCGGGGTGGCCGGTGGGTCCGCAGGGGCCACCGTGGCGCTCGAGGTGCTCGCCAGAGCGGAGCTGCCCATCGCCGCGGCGGCGCTGGTGAACCCGGTGACCCGGCTGTCGGCTGCGGTGGCGGCCAACGAG
The DNA here is from genome assembly GCF_040645195.1 of Saccharomonospora sp. NPDC046836. Classification (NCBI taxonomy): domain Bacteria; kingdom Bacillati; phylum Actinomycetota; class Actinomycetes; order Pseudonocardiales; family Pseudonocardiaceae; genus Saccharomonospora; species Saccharomonospora sp. NPDC046836. The sequence continues at coordinate 29,239 of NZ_JBEYXW010000028.1, read as the reverse complement.
CGGCGGTTCGGCGTCAGCTACCGGTGGACCGAACCTTCCCGTGCGGTCGCCGACCGTTTCGACTTCGTCTGCCGGGCAGGCGAGCTCGATCCGCATGTGCTGCTCGTGGTCGGCGAGCACGACGACGCGGAGTTCCGTGAGCCCGCCGCGGACCTGCACGAGGCGTTGGGTGATGCCAGCAGGCTGGTCGTGGTGCCCGGCATGGGACACGCGCTCGCCGAGGAACCAGGCATCGAGGCCGCGCCGCAGACCGCGCACGCCGCCACGGTGGACGCGGAGTTCACCGCCTGGTTCCAGTGGCACCTTCGGTGAGCTCGGGCGGCCAGGAGTGCCCGGGGTCGTAGGCGCACCAGCCTTCGGCCCGGCTCGTGCGGTCTGCCAGCTCCAGCAGGTGGGCCACCGCCGGGCGCTGTCTACCCCGGCGCCACACGACGGACCAGGGGAACAGCGGCGCCGGGTCGAAGGGCAGCACCCGCAGGTCGAGGTCGGGCGCCAGCTCCATATCCGCCCCGGCCAGGGTGACCCGGCAGGTACCGTTGCGCGCCTGTTCGAGTGTGTGGCGCAGGTCGTAGCTCACGCCGGAGTCGTCGAGCGGCACATCCAGACGCTCGCTCATCCGCCGCAGGAAGCCCAGCCACTCGACGGGCCCGGCAAGGGAGGGGAGCCAGATGCCCTCCTGCCGCAGGTCAGCCATCCGAACGGCGGTCCCGCCGGCGAGCGGGTGCTCCGGCGGGAGGATCGCGACCAGCGGTTCCAGCCGGATCAGCCGGTGCTCCAGCTCGGCGGGCAGCTCCCGGCCCAGGTCGTGCACCCGGCCGAACGCCACCTCCACGTCGCCGCGGAGCAGGGGATCGATCGTGTTGGCCAGTCCGTGCCGCCAGCTGCGCTCCACCCGCAGCCGCGGATCGCGTTCGGCCATGCGGCGGAGCATGAACATGGGGGAGAGCCGATTGTCGAGGAGGTCCAGCCGCACCGGACCGTCGGCGCCGCGCAGTGCGGCCACTGCCGCATCGGCGGCACGGATCAGCTCACGGGCATGCGGCAGGAACCGCTCGGCATCGGCCGTCAGCTCCACGGTGCGGTTCGCGCGGACGAACAGCCGCGTGCCCAGCGCGGCTTCGAGCCGGCTGATGCGTTTGGACAGCGCCTGCTGGGTGAGGAACAGGTGCTCGGCGGCGCGGCTGAAGCTTCCCAGCTCGGCGGTGTGGACAAAGGCCCGCACCTGGGCCACGTCGAGGTCCATGGCCGTGAACTCAGGAGCCTGGCGGCCTGTCCCGGACGATGCAGGTCAGGCGGGCGGTGCAGGTGCGGCGGCCGGACTCGTCGGTGATCACGATCTCGGTCGTGATGGTGCTGCGGCCGACGTGCAGCGGCGTCGCGACGCCGGTGACCAGTCCGTGCAGCGCGGCGCGATGATGCGTGCACGAGAGCTCCAAGCCCATCGCGGCGCGGCCGACCCCGGCGTTCAGGGCCGCCACGGTGGAGCCGAGCGCCTCGGCCAGTACGGCATTGGCCCCGCCGTGCAGCAGGCCGTAGGGCTGCAGGTTGCCGGCGACCGGCATCGTTCCCACGACGCGTTCCGGGTCGAGCTCGACGAATGTGAGACCGACCTTGTCGTTGAGTTGCTGCTGCGCCACCTCGGGGTTGATGCCCGCCAGCTGTTCGCGGATCTCCTCTTCCGACACGCCCTCGGTCACTACTCACAGCTCCTAGTTCGACACGTCGGACAGGACTGTCCGGCCCTCACCCTAGACTCACGGGCGTGAGCCCCAACGCAAACACCTCAGTAGCGAATGACACACCCCGGCTGTTGCTCATCGACGGTCACTCGATGGCGTACCGGGCGTTCTTCGCGGTGCCCGCGGACCGTTTCCGCACGTCGACCGGGCAGGTGACCAATGCGGTGTTCGGGTTCACTTCGATGCTGATCAACCTGTTGCGCGATGAGGCTCCCACTCATCTGGCCGTCGCCTTCGACGTCTCCCGGCAGACGTTCCGCTCCGAGACCTTCGCCGACTACAAGGCCAACCGGCTCGCCACGCCCGACGACTTCAAGGGCCAGGTGGAGCTGATCAAGGAGATCCTCGCCGCGCTCGCCATCCCGGCGCTGGAGCAGCGCGGCTACGAGGCCGACGACCTGATCGCCACCCTCACCAGCCAGGCGGTGACCGATGGCTACCAGGTGCTGATCTGTACCGGCGACCGCGACGCGCTGCAGCTCGTTTCGGACTCGGCAACCGTTCTGTACCCGCGCAAGGGAGTGTCGGACCTGGTGCGTTTCGATCCCGCCGGGGTTGAGGAGAAATACGGGCTGTCCCCAGTCCAGTACCCCGACTTCGCGGCCCTGCGCGGCGACCCTTCGGACAACCTGCCCGGCATTCCGGGGGTGGGGGAGAAGACGGCCGCCAAGTGGATCAAGCAGTTCGGCTCGCTCGGCGAGCTGGTCGACCGGGTCGACGAGGTCAAGGGCAAGGTCGGTGACGCGCTGCGCGCCCACCTCGACGCCGTCCTGCTGAACCGGCAGCTGACCGAGCTCGTCCGCGACGTCCCGATGGACGCCGCACCAACGGATCTCGTGGTGCAGCAGTGGGATCGCGATGCCGTGCACCGGCTCTTCGACGAGCTGGAGTTCCGGGTGCTGCGGGACAGGTTGTTCGCCACGCTGTCCAGTGCCGAGCCCGAGGCCGACGAGGGCTTCGAGGTCAACGGCGGCGCGCTCGCGCCCGGTACGGTCGCCGACTGGCTGGGTACCCACGCGGGCACGGGCAGGACCGTCGGCGTCGCCTTCCGCACCACCGGTGCGTCGGTGGCCTCCGACCTGCAGTCGATCGCGCTGGCCGCCCCGGACGGTGAGGGCGCCTACCTCGATGTGTCCACACTGGACGAAGCCGACGAGCAGGCGCTCGTGGCGTGGCTGGCCGATCCGGCGGTGCGCAAGGTCGGGCACGGCCTCAAGATCCCACTACACGCCGTTCTGGCGCGCGGCTGGCGGCTGGCCGGCTTGGCGATGGACACCGAGCTGGCCGCGTACCTGGTGCGGCCGGGCCAGCGGTCGTTCGAACTGGACGACCTCGTGCTGCGCTACCTGCACCGCGAGCTGCGGCAGGAAGGTAGCGCCGATGGCGGGCAGCTGTCGCTGCTCGACGGTGACGACGGCGACACCACGATCATGCACGGCGAGCTGGTGCGGGCCCGTGCGGTCGCGGAGCTGGCCGGTGCGCTGGCGGAGGAGCTCACCGGGGTCGGTGGGGCGAAGCTGCTCGAGGAGATCGAGCTGCCGCTGCTCGAGGTCATCACCGACCTGGAAGCCGCGGGCATCGCGGTGGATCTGGAGCAGCTGACGACGCTCGAGGCGCACTACGCCGGCCGCGTGAAGCAGGCCACCGAGGAGGCCTACCGGGTCATCGGCAAGCAGATCAACCTCGGCTCGCCCAAGCAGCTGCAGGTGGTGCTGTTCGACGAGCTCGGCATGCCCAAGACCAAGCGGACCAAGACGGGCTACACCACCGACGCCGACGCGTTGCAGACGCTGTACGAGAAGACCGAGCACCCGTTCCTGCAGCACCTGCTCGAGCACCGCGACGCGACGCGGCTGCGCACCACCGTGGAGGGCCTGATCAAGGCCGTCGCCGCCGACGGACGCATCCACACGACCCTGCACCAGACCATCGCCGCGACCGGGCGACTGTCCTCAGTGGACCCGAACCTGCAGAACATCCCGATCCGCACCGACGAGGGCCGCCGTATCCGGGAGGCGTTCGTCGTGGGCGGCGGGTACACCCAGCTGATGACCGCGGACTACAGCCAGATCGAGATGCGGATCATGGCGCACCTGTCGACGGACACCGAGCTGATCGAGGCGTTCCAGTCCGGGTTCGACTTCCACGCGGCGACGGCGGCGCGGGTGTTCGGCGTCGAGCCCACCGAGGTCACCGGGGCCCAGCGGGCCAAGATCAAGGCGATGAACTACGGCCTGGCCTATGGCCTGTCCGCCTACGGACTGTCCCAGCAGCTGCGCATCTCCACCGAGGAGGCACGCGGCCTGATGGACGACTACTTCGCCAGGTTCGGCGGCGTGCGGGACTACCTGCACACCGTGGTCGAGAAGGCCGCGAAGGTCGGCTACACGGAGACCATCTTCGGCAGGCGGCGCAACCTGCCCGACCTCAACAGTGACAACCGGCAGCGCCGGGAGATGGCCGAGCGGATGGCCCTCAACGCGCCCATCCAGGGCAGCGCGGCCGACATCATCAAGGTGGCCATGCTGAACGTGCACCGGGCGCTCGAACACTCGCAGCTGCGCACCCGGATGCTGCTGCAGGTCCACGACGAGCTGGTGCTGGAGGTGGCCGACGGCGAGCAGGCCGAGGTGGAGGCCCTCGTGCGCAAGCAGATGGGCGCCGCCCACGAGCTGGCGGTGCCGCTCGAGGTCTCCGTCGGCTTCGGCCAGTCCTGGAACGACGCCGCTCACTAGCCCCGGTTTTCGCTCCCCAAGGTGGCCTTGGGTGTTTTCTGACAGCGCCCACTTCGGCGCGCCGCATTCGGTGCGGTGTGCCGGTGCGGGCAACTCGCCGTCGGGAACGAGGGACTCGCGCACCTGAGCGGGCAACTCGCCGTCTGGAGCGGGGGACTCGCGCGCTGGAGCGGGGGACTCGCGGCGGCGGTTCAAATCGCGCAAACGGGGTAAGTTACCGAACATGACGGCCTGCAACGCGTTGGTTCTCGCCGGCTCCGGGATGCTCAGCCTGGTCGCGCGCGAGCTGGCCGCCGATGGCTGGCGCGTTGTGCTGCCGAGCCGGCGGTACTGTCCGCTGCCCGTCGAGGAGACGCGAACGCACCCGATGTCGTGGTCACGGCGCAACCGCAGGAACGACCGGGTCGGCGCGGGCCGCGCCATCTGGGTCGAGGCACATTGGGACCGGCCACACGAGCTGGCCCGTAAGGCCGAGAAGGCCCTCACCGGACCCGCCGAGCTGCTGGTGGCGTGGGTGCACGAGTCGTACAGGCGGGCCGTGCTCGGCGCCGTGGAACCGCTGCTGGCGCCCGGCGCCCCGATCGTCGAGGTGCGGGCGCTGGCGGACCTGGCCGTGGTACCCGACGAAGCCGAACCGCTGCTGCACGGGCACCCCACCCAGCAGGTCCTGCTCGGCGACGTGTCCGACCAGCCGCCGCGGCCGCTCGGCCACGACGAGATCGGCACCGGGGTGGTGGAGGCCCTGCAGCGGGCACTGGAGCGCAGGCCCTCCGCACTGCACCAGCTCGGCGAGCGCCGCCCGGTGCACGGCTACTGACGGCTACTGACCGCGCCGCCGGCTCCGGGCCAGCAGCCACATCGTCCACACGCGACGCGAGCAGCTCTACTGCGCTGCGTCCAATACAGAACAGAAGATCGCCGTGCCGGGAAAGAGCCTGCCGCGCAGCGGGCTCCACTGGCCCCAGATGCGGGTGTGCCCCGCGGGCCACTCGGGCTCGAGCACATCGACAAGCCGGAAACCCGCGCCCGTCAGCGCCCGGACGTAGTCGCCGAGCGTGCGGTGGTACTCGACGTAGGTGGCGGTGCCGGACGCGTCGACCTCGACGTACGGGGTGCGGTCGAAGTACGGCTGGCTGGCGGTGAGCCCGGTGGGGCCGGGGTCGTCGGGGAAGATCCAGCGCATCGGATGGTTCACCGAGAACACCCAGCGACCGCCCGGCCGCAGGACCCGGGCGACCTCCGCGAAGACCGCGTCCACCGACGCGACGAACGGGATGGCGCCGAAGGCCGAGCACGCCACGTCGAATCGGGCATCCCCCAGCGGCAGGGCCTCGGCGCTGGCCTGCACCAGCGCGGGCCGGAGGCCGGTGCGCTCGTTGCCTGCCTTCGCGTGGTCCAACATGCCCGCGGAGAGATCGACGGCGACCACGCGTGCGCCCTGCGCGACGAGCCAGCGGGCACACGGCGCGGACCCGGCGCCCACCTCCAGTACGTCGGCACCCGCTAGCCCGCCAAGGAGGCGGACGTCGGCCTCACGCAGGCCCTCGGGGCACCAGACGAAGTCGGCTTCGCCGAGGAACTCGCCGTGCTCCGCGTGGTAGGCGTCGGCATCGGCGTCCCACCACGCCAGGTTGGCCGCGGTGGCCTCCGCGGAGCCGACCTGGCGGTGCGCGACGCCCGCGGTCCCGAGCAGTTCCTCGGCGCGATCATGGCGATTGGCGGGTAACGGTGCGGACACGGAGTCATCCTCCCTGGTCGGCGCCACTCGGCCGGGGCCGACCCTGATTGTGTGGTGCACCGGGTGCCGCGTACGATGTTCTCTAGCGCAGTGGGTTCGCGCTGCCTTCGGGCTCAGTGATCAGTGCTGAGTGATCAGGGTCGCGCACCTCAAGGTGATGCTCGCGGCCGTTCCTGGCTGGACGATTGCTTGGCCGTCGCCTTGGTGCCCATCGATGTGCGACGCAAACTGCAGATCTCCTACACCAATCCGCTACCGGAGCAACCCACCTAATGACCATCGACACCACCACCGCCCCGAGTGCCACCGCGCAGGCGCAGCCGCAGCAGGTCGCCGTCAACGACATCGGGACGGAGGAAGACTTCCTCGCCGCGATCGACAAGACAATCAAATACTTCAATGATGGTGACATCGTCGAAGGCACCATCGTCAAGGTCGATCGCGACGAAGTGCTGCTCGACATCGGCTACAAGACCGAGGGTGTCATCCCGTCTCGTGAGCTGTCCATCAAGCACGATGTCGACCCGGCTGAGGTCGTTACCGTCGGTGATGAGGTGGAGGCCCTTGTCCTGCAGAAGGAGGACAAGGAGGGCCGGCTGATCCTGTCCAAGAAGCGCGCTCAGTACGAGCGCGCCTGGGGCACGATCGAGGAGCTGAAGGAGAAGGACGAGCCGGTCAAGGGCACCGTGATCGAGGTCGTCAAGGGCGGCCTGATCCTCGACATCGGCCTGCGCGGCTTCCTGCCCGCGTCGCTTGTCGAGATGCGGCGCGTGCGCGACCTGCAGCCCTACGTCGGCCGCGAGCTCGAGGCGAAGATCATCGAGCTGGACAAGAACCGCAACAACGTGGTCCTGTCCCGCCGTGCCTACCTGGAGCAGACCCAGTCCGAGGTGCGCAGCGAGTTCCTCAACGCGCTCGCCAAGGGCCAGGTCCGCAAGGGTGTCGTGTCGTCGATCGTCAACTTCGGTGCGTTCGTCGACCTCGGCGGCGTCGACGGCCTGGTGCACGTCTCCGAGCTGTCCTGGAAGCACATCGACCACCCGAGCGAGGTCGTCGAGGTCGGCCAGGAGGTCACCGTCGAGGTGCTCGACGTGGACATGGACCGCGAGCGCGTGTCCCTGTCGCTGAAGGCCACCCAGGAAGACCCGTGGCGCCAGTTCGCCCGCACCCACGCGATCGGTCAGATCGTGCCGGGCAAGGTCACCAAGCTCGTCCCGTTCGGCGCGTTCGTCCGCGTCGAGGAGGGCATCGAGGGCCTGGTGCACATCTCCGAGCTGGCCGAGCGCCACGTGGAGATCCCGGAGCAGGTCGTGCAGGTCGGTGGCGAGGTCATGGTCAAGGTCATCGACATCGACCTCGAGCGCCGCCGCATCTCGCTGTCGCTCAAGCAGGCCAACGAGGGCTTCACGTCGGACTCGGAGTTCGACCCGACCCAGTACGGCATGGCGGCCGAGTACGACGAGCAGGGCAACTACATCTACCCCGAGGGCTTCGACCCCGACACGCAGGAGTGGCAGGAAGGCTACGAGAGCCAGCGTGAGGAGTGGGAGAAGCAGTACGCCGAGGCGCACACGCGCTACGAGGCGCACATGCGCCAGGTCACGGAGGCCGCCCAGGCCAACGCGGCGGCTGCTGCCGAGGGCGAGGCCGGTGGTGAGGGTGGCGAGCAGAGCTACACCTCCGGTGGCCAGTCCGACCAGGGTTCGAAGAACAGCGGTGGCACCCTCGCCAGCGACGAGCAGCTCGCCGCACTGCGGGAGAAGCTCTCCGGCGGTGCGTGAGCGACACCAGCGCTGAGCTGACTACGGCAGTGGCCCCGGTTCCCCGGAACCGGGGCCACTGCCGTTGTGCCGTCCCGCGGTACCGGAGCGCGCATAGTTCAGCGGCCCGCACCGTGGTGACAGTGCGGGCCGCTGGGCGTGAAGGTCTACTCGGCGCCGGGCTAGGTGGTGGCCGGCGTCCAGGCACGCTCGTACGCGGCCGCGCGCGCTCGGCGGCGCAGGCCGGCGAGGCTGTGCTTGGCAGGGACGAGCAACGCGGTCAGCCAGTTGCGCCGGTACTCGTCGAGTGCCACCGTCACCTCGCGGTGCAGGACGCAGTGCGCCAGCCCAGGCGTGCCGAGCCTGTGCCTTCCGACGTACTTACTGGCTGGCATCGTTCCTCCGTCTGGGCGACCCGCGTTCGCCCGGCACCGTACGCAAGAGACGCGCGGAACTGTGGTAAATGATCGGCGTGTCACTCTCACCAATTGCATCACGTTTTGGTTGAAGGCTCATGGTGAGCCGCTCCTGGGGCCGCCTGCTTGAATGCCGTCATGCTGCGAGTGGGTTTGACAGGAGGAATCGGCGCCGGGAAATCCACCGTCGCCACCCGGCTGGCCGAGCACGGCGCGGTCCTCATCGACGCCGATCGCATCGCACGCGAGGTCGTCGAACCCGGCACGCCGGGGCTCGCCGAACTCGTCGCCGAGTTCGGCGACGACGTCCTCACCCCGGACGGTGCCCTCGACCGGGCAGCGGTCGCCGCGCGGGTGTTCGCCGACGAGCAGTCCCGGCTGCGGCTCAACGCGATCCTGCATCCCCTGATCGGTGCCCGCACGGCGGAGCTCGTGGCGCAGGCCCCACCGGACGCCGTCGTCGTGCACGACATCCCGCTACTCGTCGAAGGCGGCCACGCGGCCGGCTACCACCTGGTGATCGTGGTCGACGCCGAGGAGGCCGTCCGGATCAGCCGGCTCGTCGACGCCCGCGGAATGTCCGAAGAGGACGCTCGCGCGCGCATTGCCGCGCAGGCGGACCGCAGGCAGCGGCGCGCGGTCGCCGACGTGTGGCTGGACAACAGCGGCAGCCGTGACCTCGTGCTGGCCGAGGTCGATGCGCTGTGGGCGGACCGGCTGGTGCCCTTCGAAGCCAATCTCCGCCTGCGCAGGCCCCGGCCACCCGGCTCACCGCACATCGTCGCCCACGACGACACGTGGCCCGCAGAGGCCGAGCGTGCGCTCGCCAGGATCCGGCTCGCGGCCGGGGACAGGCTGGTGCGTGCCGATCACATCGGCTCGACCGCGGTTGCCGGGCTCGACGCGAAGGACGTGCTGGATCTCCAGCTCACGGTGCCCACCCTCGACGATGCGGACGCGATCAGCGATGCGCTGTCCGATGCGGGGTTCGTCCGCGGCGAGGGGCACTGGTTCGACCACCCGCAGGATGACGGCGCCACGCCGCGAGCCCGGTGGGACAAGCGGTTGCACTACGGCGCCGATCCGGCACGTCCGGTCAACCTCCACGTTCGTTCCGTGCAGGGCCCCGCGTGGCGGCTCGCGCTGCTGTTCCGTGACTGGCTGCGCGCGAGCCCAGCCGAGGTGGCCGTGTACACTGACATCAAGTACCGGCTCGCCCGCGCGCATGCCGGCGACGGCACCATCGAGCACTACGCCGACGAGAAGCAGGCCTGGGTCGACGTCGCGTTCCGGCGCGCCGAGATGTGGGCGGAGCGTACCGGCTGGACGCCATAGCACCTCGGCATCGGCGCTCGTCACGCCTCCCGCGCCGTGATCGCCGGGACACTGGCGGAGATGGCGGTGCCGCTGCCCGGTTCGCTCTCCACCACGAGTGACCCGGCGAGCCGGTGCAGCCGGTGCCGCATACCGGCCAGCCCGAAGCCGTGGTCGCCATCGCGGCTGGGGCGCGTCCGGTCCCCGTCGAAACCCACGCCGTCGTCGCGCACGTCGAGCGTCACCAGATCCTCCATATAGGACAGTGTCAGGCCGACCCGGCTCGCGCGCGCGTGTTTCGCGACATTGGTCAGCGCCTCCTGCGTGATCCGCAGTAACGTCGCCTCGATCTCGGGATGCAGTGCCTGGACGGTGCCGGTCGTGGTGAAGGTTGCGGCCACGCCTGTGCGTTCCGACCACCGCGCGACCACCCCGCCGAGCGCGTCCGGGAGCCCGGCGGACTCCAGGGCACTGGGGCTGAGTGCGCGCACGGCACGCCGGGCTTCCTGCAGGTTCTCCCGCGCGAGCGCCGTAGCGGCGGTGAGATGCCGTTGCCACAGTTGCGGATCTTCCTTGGCCTCCTGTGCGGCCTGGAGCTGCGTCACGATGCCGGTGAAGCCCTGCGCGAGCGTGTCGTGGATTTCGCGGCTCAGCCGCTGCCGTTCGTCGAGCACGCCCGCCTCCCGCGCCTGCGTGAGGAGCTGCCGGTGCAGGCCCGCGTTCTCCTCGAGCGCCGCCTCCAACTCGGCCATCGCCTTGCGCCGTTGCTCGTTGCGCTCCACGAGCTGCCGCGACATGACGAAGCCACCGCCGATCGCCACCGTCTGGACGATCACGATGGTGATGAAGGGCGCCGGCCAGTCACGGAGTGCCTGGAGGGGGCCACCGGAGGCCATGCTGTTGATCAGGGTGGAGGTGGCGGCGAGCCCGAGCAGTACGACGGGCAGCGGGCGAAGCTCGAACGAGCTGAAGAAGCACGCGATCATGAACACGAGAAACACGATGTCCCGGGACATGAGCACCGCGGCCAGCGCGAGTGTCCCGGCGAACAAGAGGGCGAGCAACCACGGCGTGCGCAGCCGCGCGGGCAGGAACGTGTCGGTGAGCAGCACCCACGCGAGGGCGAGGCCCGCCAGAGCCAGCGTGGGCCACCACTGCCCCCATGGCGGGCCCTGCGCCGCGCTGAGCACCGTGGAGACGGCCAGCAGCACAGGTGCGAGCCCGCGTTCCAGCCGCCGCAGCCATGGCCCCCACGGCGATTTCCCGTCGACGGGCAGTAGCCACGACGACGGGTGGTCGGCGCGCGCGTCCTTCATCAGGGCATTATCTCCAGGCACTGCCCGTCGGATGCCGCCGCCAGGTCAACGATATGTCCACAGTGGATAACCAGGCTGCGAGGTCGTAACCGTGCCGGGCCAGCGCGTCGACCGTCGCGTAGGTGGTCTCCAATGCGTGGCAGGCTTGTTCGGGCCGTACGAGGCCGCCCGCGACGGCCGCCAGCAGCTCATCGGTGTCGAGCACCTGGACGTCGCGCCCACCCCGCAGGACGAGGTCGAGGTAGAGATCGGTCGCCAGCCAGGTGTCGCCCTCGGTCTCGATGGTCACCACGTCGAGGTAGAAGTCCTGGTCGCGCTCGTGTCCCGGGGTGAACCAGAAGTCGGTCACGCGCAGGCCGAGTGAGGGCAGCAGCCAGGACTCCAGGTAGTCGAACTGTGTGCGGCCCGGCGCCTGTCGTGCCATATATAGCCCGAACGGCTCGATGCGGTACTCCTCGACCGCGCGGACGATCCCTTTGGGATCGGTGTTGGTACGGGCTGCGACGTCGAACCTCTCCAGCTTCGGCGGGTGCATGGCTGCCATCTTCCGGGGTTTACACAGACACGGCGAGCGTCACGCCCTACAGTGATCCAGGTGCAGGACGCAGCCGCCTTCCAGGAGCAGGTGTCCCTCGTCGCCGCCGCGTTGACCGGCCGTGCGTCGGAGCTGACCGCCGACCTGGTGACCCTGTACGAGCGGGAGCTGCCACATCTGGCACACGACGACGAGAGCATGGTCAGCCTGCTCGCCGCGAGCGTGTACCAGAACATCGACACCGCACTGCGGATCTTCCAGCACGGCATCGACCCCGAGCGGGCCGAAGCACCCGCCGCGGCGATCGAGTACGCGCGCAGGCTCGCGCAGCGCGGCACGCCGGTGATCGACCTCATCCGGGCGTACTACCTGGGGCAGATGTCGGTACTGGACCGCGCGCTCGACGAGGGTGCCCGGCAGATCGCTGATCCCGTTGTGCTGGGTGTGGCCATGCGCGCGGCGCTCGCCGGAGCCGTGACCTTCATTGATCGGGTGACCCAGCAGGTGGTGGCGGCTTACGAAGAGGAGCGGGACAACTGGTTGCTCAACCGCAGTGCCGTGCGGGCCGCGCGGGTGCGTGCACTACTGGACGACGACCTGGCCGACATCGACGCCGGTGAGGCGGCGCTCGGGTACCGCCTGCGTGGGCGGCATGTCGGCATGATCGTCTGGTATCCCCGGTCCACTCATCCCGCTGACCCGCTGGCCGGGCTCGAGGCGGTGGCCGGAAGGTTCGCGGTGGAGCTCGGCGGAGACGTCCGGCCCCTGTTCGTACCGAACGACGAGCTGTGCGCGTGGGTATGGCTGCCGGCCGAGCGGCCAGGATCATGGGATCGCGCGCTGCTGGAGCGGGTGCTCGAGAAGGACCCCGACATCCGGGTCGCGCTCGGCGAGCCTGGCGCGGGCATCGCCGGGTTCCGGCAGACGCACCGTCAGGCGGTACGTGTACACGCTCTGGCCCTCGCCGCGGGCCGGACCTGCGCAAGAGCGCTGCTGTTCCGCGAGGTCGGCGCCATCGCGTTGATGGCATCGGACCTGACTGCGGCCAGGACCTGGGTGGCGGACACACTGGGTGCGCTGGCCGTCGACGACGAGCAGAACGACCGGCTGCGCGAGACGCTCCGTGTTTTCCTCGCCGCCGGCGGGAGTTACACCGCCGCCGCGGCGCGGCTGACGATGCACAAGAACTCGGTGCAGTACCGGGTGCGCAAGGCCGAGGAGCTACTGGGCAGGCCCGTCGCGGACAACCGGCTCGACGTCGAGCTCGCGCTCAGCCTGTGCCACCGGCTCGGTGCCGCCGTACTCACCTTGAGCTGAGCCTTTTCGGTCTACCGGACCAGTTGTGTCGTAGATCATTGTTATCCCAACACGAAGCATTTCGTGGGGTGGCCTTCTACTCTGCCCGGTATGGGGTCGACAGTGCCGGAACCGGGTGACGCGGTGATGGTTGTCCGCCTGCGGCAGGGCACAGTTGGCGAGACCAGACGGGTGTGTCACGTGGTCCGTGTGCCGGACACCGCACCCGGCGAACTGGTGGCACTCTGCGGTGAGCGCATCGGGCCAGGTCAGGCCGAGCTGCTGACTGCGATCACCGGGATGCCCTGTGAGGTGTGCCTGATGATGTCGGCGCGCTCGGCGCCGGGCGGGCTGCTGCCGGTCGCCCGCTGACGCGGATTGTCGGTGCGTGCGCCTACCCTGGATGGCGTGGCTTTCGCAACGGAACACCCCGTGCTGGCGCAGTCGGAGTTCCGGCCGGTCTCCGAGGTCCCTCGGTCGGACGGCCGGTTCCAGGTGGTCAGCGAGTACCAGCCGGCCGGTGACCAGCCGGCGGCCATCGATGAGCTGGAGCGCCGGCTCGGGGTAGGCGAGAAGGACGTCGTGCTGCTGGGCGCCACGGGTACCGGTAAGTCGGCGACCACGGCGTGGCTGATCGAGCGGGTCCAGCGGCCGACACTGGTGATGGCGCCGAACAAGACGCTCGCCGCGCAGATCGCCAACGAGCTACGCGAGCTGTTCCCGCACAACGCCGTCGAGTACTTCGTCAGCTACTACGACTACTACCAGCCAGAGGCCTACGTTCCGCAGACCGACACCTACATCGAGAAGGACTCGTCGATCAACGACGATGTGGAGCGACTGCGCCACTCGGCGACGATGAACCTGCTGTCGCGGCGCGACGTCATCGTCGTCGCCAGCGTCTCCTGTATTTACGGTCTCGGCACGCCGCAGTCCTACCTCGACCGTTCGGCGAAGCTCACGGTCGGTGAAGAGGTCGAGCGCGACACGTTCCTGCGCGCGCTGGTCGACGTCCAGTACACGCGAAACGACCTCGCCTTCGCGCGCGGCACCTTCCGGGTCCGCGGTGACACCGTGGAGATCATCCCGGCCTATGAGGAGCTCGCGATCCGTGTCGAGTTCTTCGGCGACGAGATCGACAAGCTGTACTACCTGCACCCGCTGACGGGGGAGATCGTCAACGAGGTCGGCGAGGTGCGGATCTTCCCGGCAACCCACTATGTCGCGGGCCCCGATCGGTTGGAGAAGGCCATCCACGCGATCGAGGCCGAGCTGGAGGAGCGGCTGGCGAAGCTCGAGAAGCAGGGCAAGCTGCTGGAGGCGCAGCGGCTGCGCATGCGCACCGCCTACGACATCGAGATGATGCGTCAGGTGGGGTTCTGTTCCGGCATCGAGAACTACTCGCGGCACATCGACGGCCGGCCGGGGGGTTCGGCTCCTGCGACGCTGATCGACTACTTCCCCGAGGACTTCCTGCTCGTCATCGACGAATCGCACGTGACCGTGCCGCAGATCGGCGGCATGTACGAGGGCGACGCCTCGCGCAAGCGCACACTCGTGGAGCACGGGTTCCGGCTGCCGAGCGCACTGGACAACCGGCCGCTGACCTGGGAGGAGTTCAGCGACCGCATCGGCCAGACCGTGTACCTTTCGGCGACCCCCGGTCCGTACGAGATGGGGCAGGCCGGCGGCGAGTTCGTCGAGCAGGTCATCCGGCCGACCGGCCTGGTCGACCCGGAGGTGGTCGTCAAACCCACCGAGGGCCAGATCGACGACCTGGTGCACGAGATCCGGCTCCGCGCCGAGCGGGACGAGAGGGTGCTGGTCACCACGCTCACCAAGAAGATGGCCGAGGATCTCACCGACTACCTGCTGGAGCTCGGAATCCGCGTCCGCTACCTGCACTCGGAGGTCGACACGCTGCGCCGGGTGGAGCTGCTGCGGCAACTGCGGTCCGGCGACTTCGACGTTCTCGTCGGGATCAACCTCCTGCGCGAGGGCCTCGACCTGCCCGAGGTGTCGCTCGTCGCGATCCTCGACGCCGACAAGGAAGGCTTCCTGCGCAGCGGTACGTCGCTGATCCAGACGATCGGCCGCGCCGCCCGTAACGTGTCGGGCGAGGTGCACATGTACGCCGACAAGATCACCGACTCGATGCAGTTCGCGATCGAGGAGACCAACCGCAGGCGCGCGAAGCAGATCGCCTACAACACCGAACGTGGCCTCGACCCGCAGCCGCTGCGCAAGAAGATCGCCGACATCCTCGACCGCGTCTACACGGAGGCCGAGGACTCGGAGGAGGGGATCGCCGTCGGTGGTTCCGGCCGCAACGTCTCGCGCGGGAAGAAGCCGGAACAGGGCGACCGGGTACGCAGCTCGGGTGTGCTGACCGACCGCGACGTCAGCACGATGCCCCGCGCTGAGCTGGCCGACCTCATCCAGCAGATGACCGACCAGATGATGCAGGCGGCGCGGGACCTGCAGTTCGAGCTGGCGGCCCGGTTGCGCGACGAGATCGCCGAGCTGAAGAAGGAGCTGCGTGGCATGGATGCCGCCGGCGTCAAGTAGCTGCCCGCTACTCGGCGCTCGGGTCGTCCTCCAGCAGCCCGAACAGGTTGCCCTCGGTGTCGCGGCAATAGACGTGCCAGCCGATACGCGGGATCGCGTTCTTCGGCCGGGCGATCGTGCCGCCTGCCTGCTTCACCGTCCGTACCGCGCTGTCGATGTCGGCGACCTGCATCGTGAGCACGCAGGCGTTGGGTACGCAGCTCTCCCCGGGTGCGCGACCCGGCCGCTGCGCCAGCCCGCCGTCGATGCCGGGCCCGTCGCCGGTGGAGATCAGCCAGTAGGAGCCGGACCCCCATCTCTCGAAAGCCCAGTCGAAGACGGTCACATAGAACGTAATGGCACGTTCCGGATCGCTCGCGAATATCTCGAAGTGCATGGGGCGTGGCATGGCGGCCTCCTTGCCGGGCTGCGCCCGTTGCGAGCGTGGGACAAGACGGCACAGTGGCTATGCGGGAATTGTCAGTCACCCAGTGCACGCTTGTCAGCAGGCGTTGAAGGAGAACTCGCTTTCAGGCCAGCACCGACTGGATGTAGGCGTCAGTGGCGCGCAGGGCTCCGGGGCTGTCCACAGCTCGCCCGCCCGCGGGTCGTCGGCCGCGCGCTGCTCGCCGATGCGCTCGTTGAACGGACGGTGGAGCTGGTACTTGGTCTGGGCGAAGGCCGCGGCGAGTACCCCGCCGCCCGCTATCGCATGCCCGTTCACGGCGGCGACGACCGGCCGGGGGAGGTCGAACAGCGTCAGGAAGGCCTCCGACAGCAGCGTCAGGAACTCCTCGACGTAGGGCGCCGGTGAGGACCACGGCGCGGCAGTCACCGTCGGCGGTGACCTCCTCGATCCGGGTGATCAGTTCCCGGCACAGGTCGGTGTCCAGCGCGTTGGCCTTGCCGTGTGCCATCCGCAGCACGGCAATGTCGCCAACCCGCTCGGTGTGCAGAGACGGCACTGCCAACCTCTCGTTGTGCCGTCAGCTGGTGATGTCCTTGGTGGCGAAGCGGCGGGCGGCAAGCAGCCCGAACACCGTCGCGTACACGACCGACGACAGCACACCGCTGGCCATGTTGGCCCAGTCGATGTCGGTGGCGATCAGGTCCACCCACGCGAACGAGTAGTGCGTTGGCAGGAACTCCCGCAGGTCGCCGAGCGCGGTGATCTGGTCGAGGATCGACGACAGGATCGACACGAGCACTGTGCCGCCGACCGCGCCGAGCGGGGCTTCGGTCGACGCGCTCAGCAACAGGCCGAGCGCGGCCACCCAGGCCAGCTGAATGATGATGTAGCCGGTTCCGAGCAGGATCGCCAGCAGGCTCCGGCCGAACGGGATCGCGTCGCCGGTCGGGCTGATCGCCTCGCCCGCGCCGTAACCGATGATGCCCACGATCAGCGCGACCAGCGGCAGTGCCGCCACTGTCATCGCCGACAGCAACGCCGACGCCGTCGCCTTCTGGCGTAGCAGCCGGTGCCGGGGTACCGGGATCGACAGTAGGTACTTCAGGCTCGACCAGGACGCCTCGCTCGCGATCGTGTCGCCAAAGTACAGCGCGACGACCATCGGGAGCAGGAACGACCCGGAAACGAACAGCGCCACCACGACGAAGTTCGGCGCGCTCGCCGTCGCCAGGTCGATGAAGCCGCCGGAGCGCTGGTTCGGGCTGGCGTCACCGATCTCGAACGCGGCCACCAGAATCAGCGGCAGCAGCACCACGAACCCCAGCACCAGCTGGGTCCGCCTGCGGCGCAGCTGCCTGCGCAGCTCCACGCCGAGCCGCAGGGTGCGGCCGGCGCGGTACCCGGCGACCGCGCCGTCGGCGCCGACCTCCGTGGCCTCGCTGCTGGCCGCGTCGGTCAGCTCCTCCAGTGCCGCCGGATCGGTGTGCACGCCCTGGTCGAGGTGGGCGTTCTCCTCGGCCGTCCTGCGTGCCTTGCTCATGAGCCGTCACCTTCCCCGACCAGTTGCAGGAACGCATCTTCCAGCCGGCGCCGCGGCCCGGCCTGCTCCACCGACACACCGGCCCGCACGAGCGCGGCGACGGCCTCCGACCGTGGCAGCCCGTCGAGATCGGCGTGCACCAGTGGGCCGTCGATGTCGACGCTGGACACTCCGCTGACCACCCGCAGCGCTTCCGCGGCGGTCTGCGGGTTGTCCACCCGGAACGTCGCCTCGCCACCGGCGGCGACGATCTCGTGCACCTCACCGGCGGCCACGAGCCTGCCGCGATGCATGACGACCACGTGGGTGCACGTCTGTTCCACCTCGGCGAGCAGGTGGCTGGACACGACGACCGTGCGGCCGGTCGCCGCGTAGCGCTGCAGCACCTCGCGCATCTGGTGGATCTGCGGCGGGTCGAGCCCGTTGGCGGGCTCGTCGAGTACGAGCAGCTCCGGCAACCCGAGCATCGCCTGTGCGATGGCGAGCCGTTGCCGCATGCCCTGGCTGTAGGTGCGGACCTTGCGGTGCACCGCATCGCCGAGGCCCGCGATCTCCAGCGCCTCCGTGAAGTGCGCCTTCTCGGCAGGCCGGCCGGTGGCCTCCCAGTACAGGCGCAGGTTCGCCGCACCGGACAGGTGCGGCAGGAAGCCGGAGCCTTCGACGAACGAGCCGATCCGGGACAGCACCGGCGCGCCGGGGGAGATCCGGTGGCCGAACACTTTGATCTCTCCGGCGCTGGGCGTGATGAGGCCCATCAGCATGCGCAGGGTGGTGGTCTTGCCGGCGCCGTTGGGGCCGAGCAGGCCGAGCACCTGTCCCGGTTCGACGCGGAACGACAGCTCCCTCACCGCGGTCAGCCCGCCGGGATAGGACTTCGTGAGGCCCTCGATCACCATCGGGATGTCGGCGAGCTCGGGGTCGACCTGGTGTGAGCGCCTGCGGCGCAGCGCGGCTACCACGGCGATCACGGCGGCCGCGAGCAGTGTGCCCCCGATGCCGAGCAGCTGGCCGACGGGCCAGCCGGAGGTCACCGACGTACCCGGCACGACCGGGACGGAGAGCTGCGAGTCGGCGAGGGAGAGCCGGTACAGGGCCGGTTCGGCGGGCGTCTGGTAGGCCTGGTCGGTCGTGCTCACCACGAGTTGCAGGGAGTGACCCGACTCGACGGGCCGCACCACGCCCGGCAGGGTCACTGTGACGTCAACCGGTGAGCCGTCGGCAGGCAGCGACGGGATACGGATGGGCGCGACCGCACTGCCCGGCAGCGTGCGTGATCCGTCCGGGTTGACGTCGTAGAGCTTGGCGAACAGGACCGCACCGCCCTCGGGTACCCGGCCCTGCGCCGCCACCCGCAACCGCACCGTCGATGCTCCCGCCACGAGCAGCTGCGAGCCGACCGGCGCGGAGGTGAAGGCCGCGGACTGCCCCGGCAGGTCGCTGGCGAACATGCCGGACAGCCGCGACGAGCCGGAGATGACGCGGTTGAGACCCGGGATGCCGCTGACCGCGGCCGGGGAGCTGCCCGGCGGGCGCAGCACCGGCTGCTCGCCGCCGGTCAGCGCGACGTCGTGGCGCTCGGTGTTGCCGGGGGCCAGGCCTGGGTAGGCAGGCGCTTCGACACTGCGGACCGAGGGAGCCCCGTTGGCCCGCAGCGCACCCTGGACGTCGTAGGTGAAGCCGGTGCCGGGGTCGCTGCCGGTGCCCATGAGGTGGTACGACAGGAAGTCGCCGAGCTTGCCACGCAGCTGGGGACCGGGGCCGCCGCCGTCGTGGCCGCCGGTGTACCAGATGGTCGTCACCTTGCCGCCCGCCTCGGTGATCTGCCGGGCGTTGGCGTCGGCCTGGTCGAGCCCGAACAGCGTGTCGCTCTCGCCCTGCACGAGCAGCGTGGGCGCGGTGATGTTGCGGGTCACCGAGGCCGGTGACACCCGCTGCAGCAGCGCGACGGTCTGCGCGCTCGCGCGCCCGTTGGTGGCGACGTCGGTGTAGGCGGCGCACACCTGCGGGGTGAACCGGCCGCACTCACCTGGCTGCGCCGCGGGCGGCGCCGGCTGCGCGTCCTGCGCGGGTGCCGCCGAACCGCCGCCGTTCTGCGCGCTGCCTGCGGTGCCGTTGTCCACCTCGTCCCCGGCTTCCACGGCGTCGGCGCCGGATCCGCCGGAGGCCATCGGGGTACCCAGCCCGGTGGAGAACAGCGTGCCGGCCCAGCCCTTCTTGAACACGCCGTCCGCGCTGGCCGCCGTGGCGGCCGGGGTGCGCGCGTCGACGGTGCCCTGCGTCGCGGCGTTGGGCAGAAGTGCCTGTGCGAGGTCGTTGTAGGTGATGACCGGAGCGATCGCGTCGACCCGCTCGTCGGTGCCGGCCAGCAGCAGGGCGAGCGCGCCGCCGTAGGACGCGCCGGTCACCCCGACGCGGGGGTCGTCAGGGCCGTCCTTGAGCACCTCCGGGCGGCCGGCGAGGAAGTCGAGCAACCGGGACGCGTCGGCGACCTCGTAGTCGGGGTCGTTGAGCGCGATCTGGCCGGTGCTGCGGCCGAAGCCCCGCGCCGAGTACGTCAGCACCGTGAAGCCGCGGTCGGCGAACTCGCCGGCTTCCCGGCTGACGCTCTGTTTGTCACCACCGAAGCCGTGCGGCAGCAGGATGGCGGGCGCGGGGGTCCTCTCCGGCACGTACAGCGTGGTGTCGAGCTGCACGCGGTCGGCCGAGCCGGGTGCCGCGGGCACGTCGATGATCGCGTCCTGTGTGCGGAACCGGGCGGGCTGGTCGTCGCCGCTCAGCCAGACGGTACCGCCGGTGATCAGGACGGCGACCACGACGAGCAGCGCCGGCAGGCGCCCGCGACGGCCGTGCAACAGGGAAGTACGGGGCACGGGTTCACAGTATTGAACGGTTGCTGAGAACGACCGGACGGCTACCACCAGGCGGGGTGACCCGTTGTCCTGTGTGACCGAAGTAACGACTGCAAACCCGGTGACCCAGGTGATCACGGCTGGCTTTCCGTGGGCCGAGCCGCGATGATGGAGGAGTTGTGGAGGGGAGTATTCCTTCGCGGCGGTGTCGTCAGCACGGCTGCCCCTAGTGGCACCCGGCACCGTCGACCAGCATCGCTGGTGGAAGAGACCTCCGGGTAGTGGCCGTTCTTTCCGCTAACCGGAGGTTTGGTACATGACGGTGCCCGTTTGGCTTTGGCTTGCCACGATCGGTGGCCTGCTCGCTCTGATCGCGGTTGACCTGGTGATCGTCGACCGCAAGCCACATGAAGTCACGACAGGGGAAGCCGCCCGGTGGGTGATCTTCTACATCTCCTGTGCGGTGGTCTTCGGCATCGGTGTCTGGGTGCTCGGCGGGCACGACCCGGGTGTCGAGTTCTTCACCGGTTACATCACCGAGTACTCATTGTCCGTCGACAACCTGTTCATCTTCATGGTGATCATGGCGTCGTTCCGCGTCCCCGCCATTCACCAGCACCGCGTGCTGCTGATCGGCATCCTGCTCGCACTCGTCATGCGTGGTGCGTTCATCGCGGTCGGCGCGGCGCTCATCAACCGTTTCGTGTGGGTGTTCTTCCTGTTCGGCGCGGTGCTCGTGTGGACGGCCTACAGCATGGTCCGCGACAAGGGCGGGCACGAGGAGTACCAGGAGAACGCGGTCACCCGCTGGGTGCGCAAGATCTTCCCGGTGACCGACGACTACGTCGGGCACCACACGGTCGTCAAGCAGAACGGCAAGCGCTACCTCACGCCGATGGCCGTGGTCATCGTCGCGATCGGCAGTGCCGACCTGCTGTTCGCGGTCGACTCCATCCCCGCCATCTTCGGCATCACGCAGGACGCCTACCTGGTGTTCACGGCCAACGCGTTCGCGCTGATGGGCCTTCGCCAGCTGTACTTCCTACTCGGCGGGCTGGTCAACAAGCTGGTCTACCTGTCCTACGGTCTCGCCGTCATCCTCGGCTTCATCGGCCTGAAGCTCGTGCTGCACGCCCTGCACGAGTACCACGTCACGCCGTCGTGGCTGGAGATCAACAACTGGGTGTCGCTCGGCTTCATCGTCACGGTGCTCACGATCACGACTATCGCGAGCCTGATGAAGGCCAAGCGGGATCCCGGGGCCACCGGCAAGCTGAACCTGTCCGCCGCTGCGCCGGAGCAGGCCGAGCCGGAGGACGAGGCCGCCGGCTCGCGACCGGAGAAGTAACTCGTTAGTTTCGCTAAAGATCCGGTAATGTCCGGGTCGTGCGTCCCGCTGACCTGGCACTGCTTGCCGTACCCGGTCGCCCCGCCTGCCGGGGTGACCTGACCCTCGTCACGCTGACCCGGCCCGATCTGGCCAGCAACTCCTACCGGAGTGCGCTGCGCCGGATCGGGCCGGATTGTGACAGCCCCTGGACTCACGGTGAGCGCGATACCGCTCCCGCCATCTCTCCCGACGGCCGCTGGGTCGCATTCCTCCGGGCCACGGGTACCTCCGGGGCGCTGTCCCGGCCACAGCTGCACGTGATGCCCGCAGCCGGTGGCGAGCCGCGGCGCATCACCGCCTTGCCCCTCGGGGTGGACGCACCGGTGTGGGCGCCGGACTCCCGGCGCATCGCGTTCACCGCACGCGTGCCGCAGCCCGGTCGTTACGGCACCACCGCCGACGGCGCAGACGAGGCACCCGAACCCGCCGCGGAGGCCCCACGGCGGATCACCCGCTTCGACTACCGCATCGATGACATCGGCTTCCTGCGGGACCGGCCGAAGCGGCTGTTCGTTATGGACGCGCTCAGCGAAAGCACTCCCGAGGAACCGCCGGCACTGACCGGCGGTGCGGCCGATGTTGCCGACCCGGCGTGGACGCCGGACGGGCAGCGGGTGATCGTGGTCGCCGCGCGGGACTGGGACCGCGCCGAGACGTTGCATCAGGACCTGTACGCGGTTCCAGCCGATGGGGGAGACCCGGTGCTGGCAGTGCGTACGACGGGGCGGGCTTCGCATCCGGTGGTGAGCGACGACGGCACGGTCTTCTTCTACGGCACCGAGTTCGCCGGCGTTTTCAGCGTGGCGAAGAACTCCGGGCTGTGGGCGGCGACGCTGCCTGGCGACGGCGCGGTCGCCGAACCGCGGCGGCTCACCGACCCGGAAACGGTGCTGTGCGACGAGACCGCCGGCGACCCCGCGCCCTTCGGCAACGGTGTGCTCGTCGTGGTGCAACATCGCGGCGCGGCCGAGCTGCGCGCGGTGCCACGCGATGGTGACCGGGCCCCGCTGGCCGATCTCCCGCTCCTGGCGGGGGAGGGCGCTGCCGTGCGCGGCTTCGCCGTCGACGGCGACACGATCACCCTCGTCCAGGCCGGGCCCGCCGATGCGGGCGAGGTCGTGCGGCTCGAAGGCGACACCGTGCGGACCCTGACCGACTTCTCGCGACCGCTACGGGCAGCGGGCGTCCGGCCCGCCGAGGAGCTCACCGCGCAGGCGCCCGACGGCTACCCGGTACACGGATGGGTCGTCCCGCCCGAGGGCGCGGGCCCGCATCCGGTGCTGCTGGTGATCCACGGCGGCCCGTTCGCCGCTTACGAATGGAGCCTCTTCGACGAGGCGCAGGTCTATGCCTCGGCCGGTTACCTGGTCGTCCTCGCGAACCCACGCGGCTCGGCCGGTTACGGCGAATCGCACGGTCAGGCGATACTCGGCAAGCTCGGCACCGTCGACGCCGACGACCTACTCGCCTTGCTGGACGTCACACTGGAACGCCCTGACGCCGACGCGAGCCGGGTCGGTGTGATGGGTGGCTCCTACGGCGGGTTCATGACCGGCTGGCTCGCCGCGCACCACGGGCACCGGTTCCGTGCCGCGTGGAGTGAGCGGGCCGTCAACGCATGGGACTCCTTCGCCGGCAGCTCGGACATCGGCTGGTTCTTCACCGAGAACTACGTCGGCACCGACCCCGGTGAGCAGCGGGCGCGAAGCCCGCTGAGCCACGTCGGCAACATCGGAATCCCGTTTGCGGTGGTGCATTCCGAGCACGACTGGCGGTGTCCGGTCGAGCAGGCGCAGCGGATGTTCGTTGCGCTCAAGAAGAACGGCACCGAGACCGAGTTCCTGCTTTTCCCCGGGGAGGGGCATGAGCTGACCCGGTCCGGGAAACCACAGCATCGCGTGCAGCGGTTCGACGCCGTCCTCGAGTGGTGGGCGCGTCACTTGGCTTAACTTGGGACGATTTGGGTTGGGGTGGTTGGGTTTCAGGCACGCCGTCGGCGCGCCGTGTGAAACTGTCGCTCCTGTGGTTGGGTTTTGTCACTGTCCACTAGCGACAGTTCCCCACGGTCCGGGTATCGTTGTCAGGTTCTGCTTGTAGTTGGCTACTTGGTTCGGTATGATGGTCTCGTGGGGGATTCCTTGCTAGACCAACAAATTCTGACCCAGATCGAAGGTCTGAATCGGCTCAAAATGCGGGCTGAGGCCCTGCTGCATCGGGCCGTGAACTCGCTCGACGAGCATCGGGGGCATGCTCCCGATGTGGTAGCTGAGTTGGCGTTGGTGCTCTCGGTGAGTGAGCAGCATGCTCGGCGGATGGTGGATTTGTCTGCCGCGTTGGTTCATCGGTTGCCTCGGACTTTGTCTGCTATGGAGTCCGGTGTTGTCGATTCCTATCGGGCTTCGAAGGTCGCCAGCGCTACCGCTTGGCTCAATGACTCGCAGGCTCGGGAGGTCGACTCGACCGTCGCTCCTCGTCTTGTCGGTAAGAATCCGCATCAGGTGCGGCGGGTTGCTACCTATTGGGCTTTGAAGGTCGATCCGGAGGGGGCTGCCCGACGGGCTTCCGTTCGTCGGGCTGAGAGGTCGGTGCAGTTGCTGCCGGGTGAGGACGGGATGTCCACATTGCTCGCTGACCTGCCTGCCGAGGTTGCCTCATCCGCTTATGCGCGGATTGATCGGATGGCCCGCACCTTGCGTGGCGGCAATGAATCCCGCACTCTCGACCAACTTCGGGCCGACGTGTTCGCCGAATTGCTCGGCTCGAATGCCACCGGTTCGGGGGCGAAGGCCGACGTGCACGTCTACGTTGACCTCACGACTCTGGCTGGCTTGAACGACAATCCGGCTCAGTTGGCGGGGTACGGGCCGATCGCGGCAGACGTGGCTAGGCAGATTGCCGAGGAACCGTCCTCGACGTGGCGGCGGATCGTCACCGATCCGCTCACCGGGGCGCCGGTCGACGTGGGGCGACAACGGTATCGCCCGCCGGCGGTGACCGACGAGTTCGTCCGGGTGCGCGATCGCGAATGTCGGTTCCCGTCGTGCCATCGGCCCGCCCATTTCGGCGACAACGATCACCACATTCCCTGGAACCGCCAGGGACCCACGAATCAGGCCAACCTGGTCAACTTGTGTCGGCGGCACCACCGCCTTAAGGACCGTCCAGGGTGGACCTACCGGTTACACCCGACCACGGCAGCCGTCGCCGTCACCACACCCACGGGTACCACCTACACCAGCAAACCCGAACCACTCCACGACCCACCGTTCTAGTGTCGTGAGTCGTTAATTCGTTGGCAGTATGTGGCGAGGGTGTCGAGGATCTGGTCGGCGGGCTTGGTCCAGATGAACGGTTTGGGGTCGGCGTTCCACTCGTTGATCCAGCGGCGGACGTCGCGTTCGAGTTCGGTGACGCTGCGGTGGGCGGAGCGCCGTAGCTTGCGGTTGGTCAACTCGGAGAACCAGCGTTCCACCAGGTTGAGCCAGGAGCTGCTGGTCGGGGTGAAGTGCAGGTGGAACCGTGGGTGGCGGATCAGCCATTCCTTGACTTTGGGGATCTTGTGCGTGGCGTAGTTGTCCAACACCAGGTGCAAGGTCAGGTCCTTAGGCACTGCGTCGTCGATGAGTTTGAGGAATCGCAGGAACTCCTGGTGACGGTGCCGGCGGTAATGCTGGGCGATGACCGAACCGCTGGAGATGTCGAACGCGGCGAACAGGCTGGTCGTGCCGTGACGGACGTAGTCATGGGTCATCCGCGCCGGGGTGGTGGGCATGATCGGCAGGATCGGGGCGGTCCGGTCGATCGCCTGCATCTGGCTCTTCTCGTCCACTGCGAGCACCAGCGCGTTCTCCGGCGGCGCCATATACAGGCCAACAACATCGCGGACCTTGTCCACGAACTGCGGATCGGTCGACAGCTTCCAGGTTTCGATCGCATGCGGCTTCAACCCAAAGGCCCGCCAGATCCGCGAAACCGCCGACTGTGACATGCCCACCGCCTCGGCCATCGACCGGGTAGACCAGTGCGTGTCCTCGCCCGGGATCTCCTCCAACGTCTTCACGATCACCTGGTCAACCTGCACGTCGGTGATCGTCCGAGGCTTCCCCGGACGGGGCTCATCCGACAGCCCCTCCAGACGCCTGGCCAGAAACCGCGACCGCCACTTCGACACCATGTTGCGCGAGACCCCAATGTCCTCCGCAACCTCGCCGATCGTGCCACCTTCGGCGCAGCGCAACACAATCCGCGACCGCAACGCCAATGCCTGCGCGGTCTTCCGGCGCCGCGCCCACCCCACCAGGACCAACCGTTCCTCGGCGGACAACACCACCGGATCAAGCTTCGGGCTCGGCACCGCCACACCCTACAACTACCAACGAACTACTGACTCACGACACTAGCTTGTGTATTGACGATTGCCTGAAACCCGCGGCGGACGGGAGTGTCAGCGATCTTGGCGCAGTCCCAGCTCGCGCCGCCCGCTGCACCTGTGCTTCGTTGATCGCATCCACCAACGCTTGCCGGGGCCGATTCGTGCCTTGATTTCTTTCTGGAATGAGTGTAATTCCGCTTCGGCTTTGGCCAGCACTCGTTGAGGTGTTCGCGAGGAGGTCAGCATGGTTTGTTCTTTCTGAGCTGGTGTCCGATGCCAATGTCCGCGGTCGCCTGTGTGGATGTCGGAACTCGTGTGCGCTACCTCCTCCGTGTTTCAACAGCGATCGACTGTGTCCGCTGTCACATGCCTGTTGTCCTGGTTCGGGAATTTTGTGACGCGGTGAGAAGTTACCCACTCAGTCTACTGTCGGGGCTGACGATACGTGCGTGTGTGGCGTTTCTGGCGATGACATTCGGCTATTGAGTGGCGGCACTGGTAATCCGCGAGGAAGGCAAAGGCATGAAGTTCGGAGTTAGCTACTCCACCTCCCATTTCGGCTTCGATCCAGATCGGATCGTCGCTTATGCACGTCATGCGGAGGCGTGTGGTTTCGAGGGTCTGTACCTTCCTGAACACCTGGTTCTGTATCCCGGAGCGCGACTCTATAACGTTGAGGTCCCGCCGTCGCTGCCGTTCCTCGATCCGCTTGACACCCTCGCCTATGTCGCCGCAGCGACCGAGCGGCTCCTGCTGGGCACGGGCGTGCTGTTGTTGCCGTATCGGCACCCTGTGGTGCTCGCCAAGCAGTTGGCGACCATCGATGTGTTGTCCAAAGGCCGGATGCGGTTGCTGACAGTGGGGTTGGGCACCCTGCCGGAGGAGGCCACGGCTACCAACGTTGCTTTCCGCACACGCGGACGGCGGGCCGATGAAGCGATCGATGTGTTGCGTCTGCTGTGGGAGGGCGGCGAAGAGGGCGTCAGTTTCCAGGGCGAGTTCTTCTCATTCGACAAGCTTGTGCAGTTTCCGAAGCCGTACCAGAGCACGACGCTGCCCATTCACGTCGGTGGATCGAGTCAGGCGGCGGCACGCCGGGCCGGTCTCCGGGGTGACGGGTACTTCCCGGGTGGGGCGCTGGTGCCCGAGGAACGTGTGGCCCAGTGGGAACTGGCTCGCGTGACCGCCAAGGATGCCGGGCGTGATCCGGATAGCCTCGAATACACCCGCTGGGGCGGAATCGACATGACCCACGAGCAATTCGAAGCCTTCGCCGCGCAGGGCGTCACCCGTGTCGTCGTCAGCGCCACGGCTTCAAGTCCGAACGAACAACGTGACGAGCTGTCGCGGTTCGCAGAACGCTTCGTTCTCGAACACCCGTAACCTGCCCGCCCGGCTGGGGTACACCTTCGCGGGCGAGGACTCGCCAACGGCGACTATGCTGCTGAGCGTGATGGGCGTGTTCACCGGGTTTGGTTAGTAGGTCTCGGTGACCGGCCAGCGGTTACATCGCGCTGCGCCTTTTCGGTGGGGTCGAGGCTGCGGGTCACAAGATACGGGCCAGAACTTTGCGTGTCAGGCCAGAGCGATCTCGAAACAGTCTCCTGCGCATCGCAGCAGGGGGTCAGCTCACTCCGCTGGTTTGGGTAGTGGGAACAGTTTCAGGAACCGGGCGATCACATCGGAGGGACCGGTGGTCGTGGCCTGGCCACTGCGTCGTGCGTCGTCAAGGCGGCGAGGACCATAAAGCAGGTCGGCCAGGGTTTGGCGGGTGGTGTCCAGCGTTGCAATGGGGTCGGCCGGCTCGCCACTGGACAGATGGAACTCGTCGTCGGCGACCTGGGCGCGGAACGGGCGGCCTTCGATTCTGAGCGAGATCGTCGCGTTGAAGCCGTGTGCGGCTTCGGGGTCGAACAGCGATCGCAGTGACAGCAGTAGCGAGTCGATACTGCTGTGGGCGTTGTGCGGCATGGACGGGGAGCGGCTGCCCCAACGGCCCAGGTCGGTGATGACCGGTTCGAGTTCGGCGCCCCACGCGGTCAGTTCGTAGACTTGGGAGCCAGCGGGCGGAGGCAGCCTGTGCTGATAGACGATGCCCGCCTCGCGGAGCTCACGGAGCCGGGTCGTCAGTACATCCGAACTCGCGCCGGTAATCCCCGCACGCAGATCGGTAAAACGTTTCGGGCCAAGCAGTAGCTCGCGTACGACCAGCAGCGCCCAGCGTTCCCCAACCAGGTCGAGTGCGTGTGACACGGCACAGCCCTCGTCGTACTTCCTCCTGCCCACCATGTCGCCGAGCCTACCAGCCCAGATACGACAGTCGGCTTCCCTGGTTGGACAAACCAACTAGCTAGTTGTATTGTCCAACTCAGATCTGGTTAGGAGGATCATGGGTAAGTCGAAAGTGGTGCAGTACCGGGTGCGCCCAGAGGTCGCCGACGAGAACCAGCGACTGGTGGAGAACGTGGTCGCCGAGTTCGCGGCCGAGAACCCAGATGGCATGCGCTACGCAGTATTCCGGCTCGCCGACGGCGTGAGCTTCGTCCACATCGTCCACTTCGACATCGACGACAATGGCCTGTCGCGGTCGGCGGCGTTCGCGGAGTTCCAGCGCGGCTTCGGCGACCGTGTCATCGGGGAGCCGACCGCCGACGAGGCCACTCTGATCGGTTCCTACCGTTTCGCCGGGACGGCGGTGTCCGCACATGAATGACCACCGTGGATTCACAATTTTTCTGCGCGTCTACGGCGCGATAACGGTGATCCTGTTTACCTTGCTGTTCCTGGGGTTCATGGCCAACACGTCGCTTCTCGCCGAACAGGGCGGGCCGCTGAACTGGCTCATCTGGAACGACGTTCGCTTCGGCGACGAGCACGCGCACGTTCCGCCCATGCTGCTGCTCATCTACGTAGTGTGGGGAGCCTTCCTGCTACGCGCAGCCCGTGACCCGTTGGCACACCGGTCGTTTCTCGACTTCACGATGTGGGCGAACGCGGCACACGGCGTGCTCATGACTTTCCAAGCCGCAATGGAGATCGACCGTTATTGGAGCAAGTTCCTCACCGACATTCCCTTCGTCCTGCTCCCGGTCGCCGTGATCTATGTGTGGCGATCGGGTGCTGGCCGACGTCAGCAGTCGGCCGCGACTGCAGGTCCCGGTTGAGCAAGGGATGCACGACGCCGTGGCCTAAGGGCTGTCTCGTAACTGATCTTGTGGTTGATGGGACTGGTGTTGTGGGTCAGTCCGTGAGGAGGATGTTGTGCAGGTGTGCGATTCCGGAA
>NZ_JBEYXW010000027.1:0-88686 GCF_040645195.1 Saccharomonospora sp. NPDC046836 | reverse complement strand
CGGTCACCATGACTCCGTCATGGCTCCCTCCTCCGCCTTGCGATGCATCCATCTGGATCACCGCTCGCACGGAGGACGGTTCTCAGACGCGCTCTTAGACCGTCGCCGTCTCAGTCGATGGTGAACGGGTCGTACCGGATCCGGTCCAGTGGCGTCCCGGCGACGAGCATGCGCGACACGGTCGCCCTGATCATCGCGGGGGAACCGGACACCAGGACATCGTGCTCGGGCCACGCGCCGTGCTGGGTGACGACATCGGCGAGCGTGCCGTGTGCGAAGCCGGGCAACCCTTCGCCGTGCTCGACGACGGGGCACACCGTCAGCCACGGGTTCGTCGAGGCCAGGGCACGCAGCTGTTCGAGGTCGTAGAGATCTTCGCGGCTCGCGCCACCGTAGAAGAGCGTGACCTTGGGGTTCTCGCCCCACTGCGCGAGGTTGTCGAGGATCGCCCGCAGCGGCGCGGCCCCCGTGCCGCCCGCGATCATGAGCACGTCGCGGCCGGACTCCCGGTTCACGGCGAGCCTGCCCATCGGTTGGCCGATCCGCCAGACGTCCCCGCTCTGGGTGTGGCTCACGATCGCCCGGGACACCCAGCCGCCCTCGACCGCTCGCACATGGAATTCGAGAGAGCCATCGGGCCGCGGTGCGTTGGCGGGTGACAGGTAGCGCCACAGGCGAGGCCGCTGCGGAACCTCGATGCTCATGTACTGGCCGGCCTCGTAGGGCACCTGCTGCTCGGGCTCCACCCGGACGAGCGCGAGATCCCAGCTGAGCCGCCGGTGTTCCGCGACGGTCGCCAGCCAGCACGGCGGGTTCGTGTCCTTGCCCGCGGCTTCCTGCATGGACCGCGCGATGATCGTGTACGCCTCGGCCCAGGCCCGCTCGACCGGCGGCGTCCACACGTCACCGAGCTGGCGCTTGAGGGCCGCGAGCAGGGCGGTGCCGACGGCCTCGTAGTGCTTGGGAACGACGCCGAACTTGCGGTGGTCGCGGCCGAGCTGGCGCAGGAACGGCGCGAGGTCGTCGGGACGGTCGACCAGCTGGATGATGTGCACCAGCGCGCGGACCAGTCGCCCGCGCTGCGACTCCATGTTGATGGGGAAGAAGTCACGCGTGGCCGGCGCGAGCGTGAAGAGCATGCCGTAGAAGAACTGCGAGATCTCCGGCGTGTAGGGCTCGGCCTGCCGCCAGGTCTGGCGGATCAGGTCCACCATCGCGGCGACCGCGGGCGGCACTTCCCGTACGCGCCCCGACTGCGGTATCGGACTGATCGGGTCGGCTGTCATCCGGTTGCCCCAGAATGTCCGCCCGGACTGCAGAGTTGAGTACGCACAGTGACTGACTTCAGTCGGCGATTATTCACGATCGGGTGATGGCGAGAGTCGTGATCAACTTCAGCAGGTCAGTGACCCACGGACCGTTCGCGGACCCCATGAATATTCCACCTCTCCATGCAAGCGCTTCTCCAACACTAGGTTCCTGCGCACTTGGGCGGTAGTCGTTGCGCAGTTGTCACACTCCGGTTGCTCCGGATGGGTGGCCGACCATGCCGGAAGATGGCCGGAAGCCCGTGCGGCGGCGGCGAAGTTGCATTGAGGAAGTCACTGACCGTCACGACAGAAAAGTCCCCTTGCCCGCGTTCTTCGCAGAGCAAGGGGACTCTCCGCCTGAGCGGATCGCTCGGTCAGGTGCTGGTCTTCTCGAGCTTGCGGACCTCACCGGAACGCAGTTTGGCCGCGAAGTCGGCGACCTCCCGCTTCACGACCGGCATCAGCAGGTGCAGGCCGATGATGTTGAACAGTGCCAGCAGGAACAACACCGCGTCGGCGAAGTTCAGCACGCTGCCCAGTGTCAGCACGCAGCCCGCGATGGTGAGAAGGCAGAACACCAGCTGATAGACGCGCTCGCTGGTCCTGGTCTTGCCGAACAGGAAGGTCCAGGCCTTCTGTCCGTAGTAGCCCCAGGTGATGAGTGTCGACAGTGCGAAGAGCACCACCGCGACGGTCAGCACGTAGGGGAACCAGGGCAGCACGGTCCCGAACGACTCGGAGGTCACCGTCACGCCGTCCGGGGTGTCGCCGCCGGCCGCCACTGTCGCCTTCGCGTCGTTCCAGAACTGAGTGTCGGCGATGACGACGGTCAGCGCGGTCATCGTGCAGACCACGACCGTGTCGATGAACGGCTCCAGTAGCGCCACGTAGCCCTCGGTGATCGGGTTCTTCGTCTTCACCGCCGAGTGGGCGATGGGGGCGGAGCCGAGGCCGGCCTCGTTGGAGAACGCCGAACGCTGGAAACCGACGATCAGCGCGCCGATCGCACCGCCGGCGACACCCTCACCGGTGAACGCGCCCGAGATGATCTCGCCGATCGCATTCGGCACGTCGGTGAAGTTGACCAGGATGACGATGAGACACGCGCTGATGTAGATGACGGCCATCGCGGGAACGAGGCGGCTGGTGACCGCGCCGATCGACTTGATGCCGCCGATGATCACGGCGCCAACGACGACGGCCAGGATGACGCCGAACACGAACGCGGCGCCGTCGCTGGCCAGGAAGCCCTCATCGCCGCCGGTCACGTCCCGCAGCTGGGCGAACGTCTGGTTGGCCTGGAACATGTTGCCGCCTGCGAGCGCGAAGAACAGCAGCATGAGCGCCGCCAGCACCGCGAGCACCTTGCCGAGGAGGACGCCGAAGCCGTTGCCGAACCGCTCGGCCAGGCCTTTGCGCAGGTAGTGCATTGGCCCGCCGGATATTGTGCCGTCAGCATGCGTCTCGCGGTACTTCACGCCGAGCGTGCACTCGACGAACTTCGTACACATGCCCAGCAGGCCGGCGACGATCATCCAGAAGGTCGCACCCGCGCCGCCGATGGTCACGGCCACGCCGACACCGGCGATGTTGCCGAGGCCGACGGTGCCCGACAGTGCTGAGGCGAGCGCCTGGAAGTGGTTGATCTCGCCCGGCTCGTCCGGGTTGGTGTACTTGCCGCGAACCAGGTCGGTCGCGAGCTTGAACTTGCGGAACTGGACGAAGCCGAAGTAGCAGGAGAAGACTGTCGCGGCGAGCACGAGCCACGCGACGATCCAGGGGAACGACACGCTGCCGATGGTGAGTTCGGCGAACACGAAGTTCGACACCGCGTCGGAGACGGGATTGAAGACGGTGTTGATCCACTCCTCGATCGAGGCGAGTGTGCCGCCCTCGGCAGCGAGGACCTGCAAGGTGTCGTCCGGTGGTGGGCTCGTGGCCATCCCGGTGGTCAGTACGGACATGGTTCGCTAGTTGACCCAAAGAGTTGGTAAATCACAACCCTTGACTTGGAGATGTTACGTAACGCCGCACAACTTGAGCGGAACACACTCAACTTTTCTGACGTTGTGCAGAGCGGCAGCCTCTGCGAGAGGCTTGTCCCAGAGCTCTTCGAACCAGAGGTGAGGGGATGGATTCTTTCAACCCGACCACGAAAACTCAGCAGGCGATCTCGTCCGCGGCACAGGCGGCCACGATGGCAGGCAACCCCGAGATCTCGCCGGCGCACCTGCTCGGCGCCCTGCTCTCCCAGGGTGACGGGCTCGCAGCGCCGCTGCTGACTGCGGTCGGAGCCGATGCGGAGCAGGTCCACAAGGAGCTGGAGCCGATCGTCTCCGGGCTGCCGTCCGCGACCGGTTCCACCGTCTCCACGCCGCAGTTCGACGGCCATGCCGTCAAGTCGCTCACGCATGCTCAGCGGCTCGCGACCGAACTCGGCGACGAGTACGTCTCGACCGAGCACGTCCTGGTCGGTCTCGCCGCCGAGGGCGGGCCCGTCGCGAGCCTGCTCCAGCGGCACGGTGCGACCCCGGACGCGCTGCGGGACGCGTTCACGAAGGTGCGAGGCTCCGCCCGCGTCACCACGCCCGATCCGGAGGGCACCTACCAGGCGCTGGAGAAGTACGGCGTCGACCTCACCGAACGGGCCAGGGCAGGCGAGCTCGACCCGGTGATCGGCAGGGACACCGAGATCCGGCGCGTCGTGCAGGTCCTTTCCCGGCGCACCAAGAACAACCCGGTCCTCATCGGCGAGCCCGGTGTCGGCAAGACCGCCATCGTCGAGGGCCTCGCCCAGCGCATCGTCGCCGGTGACGTGCCGGAGTCGTTGCGCGGCAAGCGTGTCGTCTCGCTCGATCTCGGGTCGATGGTCGCCGGCTCGAAGTACCGCGGCGAGTTCGAGGAGCGGCTCAAGGCGGTACTCAAGGAGATCAAGGAGTCCAACGGGCAGGTCGTCACCTTCATCGACGAACTGCACACGATCGTCGGCGCAGGCGCGACCGGCGATGGCGGCGCCATGGACGCAGGCAACATGATCAAGCCGATGCTCGCCCGCGGTGAGCTACGCATGGTCGGTGCCACCACGCTCGACGAGTACCGCAAGCACATCGAGAAGGACGCCGCGCTGGAGCGCCGGTTCCAGCAGGTGCTCGTCGGCGAACCGTCGGTCGAGGACGCTATCGGCATCCTGCGCGGTCTCAAGGAGCGTTACGAGGTGCACCACGGTGTCCGGATCACCGACGCCGCACTCGTGGCCGCCGCGACGCTGTCCGATCGCTACATCACCGCGCGGTTCCTGCCGGACAAGGCCATCGACCTCGTCGACGAGGCCGCGTCCCGGCTGCGCATGGAGATCGACTCGCGCCCCGTCGAGATCGACGAGGTCGAGCGCGCCGTGCGGCGGATGGAGATCGAGGAGATGGCGCTCGCCAAGGAGGACGATCCCGCCTCCAAGGATCGGCTGACCGCTTTGCGCGCCGAGCTGGCCGAGAAGCGGGAGGAGCTCGCCGCGCTCACCGCGCGCTGGCAGAACGAGAAGGGCGCGATCGAGCGGGTCCGCGATTTCAAGGAGCAGCTCGAGCAACTGCGCGGTGAGGCCGATCGCGCCGAGCGCGACGCCGACCTCGGCCGCGCGGCCGAACTGCGCTACGGCCGGATTCCCGCGCTGGAGAAGGAGCTCGCGGAAGCCACCAGCGTCACCGAGGCGAAGGCCGAGGTGATGCTCAAGGAGGAGGTCGGCGCGGACGACGTCGCCGATGTCGTGAGCGCGTGGACCGGTATCCCGGCGGGGCGGCTGCTCGAAGGCGAGACCGGCAAGCTGCTGCGCATGGAGGACGAGCTGACCGGGCGCGTCGTCGGCCAGCCCGACGCCGTGCAGGTCGTCTCCGACGCGGTGCGCAGGGCCCGTGCCGGGGTCGCCGACCCCGATCGGCCGACCGGATCGTTCCTGTTCCTCGGCCCGACCGGTGTCGGCAAGACCGAGCTGGCCAAGGCGCTCGCGGAGTTCCTCTTCGACGACGAGCGCGCCATGCAGCGCATCGACATGAGCGAGTACAGCGAGAAGCACAGCGTTGCCCGGCTGGTCGGCGCTCCGCCCGGGTACGTGGGCTATGACCAGGGCGGTCAGCTCACCGAGTCGGTGCGCAGACGGCCGTACTCGGTGGTGCTGCTCGACGAGGTGGAGAAGGCGCATCCCGATGTGTTCGACGTTCTGCTGCAGGTGCTCGACGACGGCAGGCTGACCGACGGCCAGGGCCGCACCGTCGACTTCCGCAACACGATCCTGGTGCTCACGTCCAACCTCGGCTCGCAGTCCA
Organism: Saccharomonospora sp. NPDC046836; assembly: GCF_040645195.1. Taxonomy (NCBI): domain Bacteria; kingdom Bacillati; phylum Actinomycetota; class Actinomycetes; order Pseudonocardiales; family Pseudonocardiaceae; genus Saccharomonospora; species Saccharomonospora sp. NPDC046836. The sequence continues at coordinate 83,060 of NZ_JBEYXW010000027.1, read as the reverse complement.
TCGCGGACGCATCGCTGGACGAGCGGCAGCGCAACGACGCCGTACTGGCCGTGGTGCAGCGGCACTTCAAGCCGGAGTTCCTCAACCGGCTCGACGACATCGTGGTCTTCCACGCGCTCGACACCGAGCAGCTGACCTCCATTGTGGACATCCAGGTCCGCAGGCTGGCGGAGCGGCTCGCGCAGCGGAGGCTCACGCTGGACGTCACGCCTGCGGCGCGCGAGTGGCTGGCGCTCAACGGCTACGACCCGATCTACGGCGCGCGCCCGCTGCGCAGGCTGGTGCAGTCGGCGATCGGTGACCAGCTCGCGCGCAAACTGCTGGCAGGCGAGATCCGCGACGGCGATACCGTGCGCGTCGACATCCCGGATCTCGATACCGCTGACACAGCGTTAACGGTCACCCGGGCCTAAAACCCGAAAGGGTGGTAACGACACGGCCCGCTGATCTTGGTCAGCGGGCCGTGCAAGATACCCTGATCGCCGTGGGTATTCCAGCGTGGATCTGGTTCGTCATAGCGGGCGTCGCCGCGGTGGCCGGGCTCGCACTCCTCACCGCCGACCGGGCCAGGGAGAGCTCGCGTAATCGCGAGCGCGCACGCTGGGCCGAGCTGCGTGGCTGGCAGTACGTCGAGGAGGACGAACGCCTTCCGCAGCAATGGTCGGGTGGGGCGATCGGCTACTTCGGCGCGGACGCCGCGGTCAACGTGGTGGCCGGGTCCACCTTCACCTCCGATGGCCGCCGCCCGGTGTTCGTGTTCGACATCGAGTCCGATGGTCTGATCCCCGCGGTGGTCGTGGCCGTGCGCTGCAACCGCATCCACCCCGTGCTGCTGGAGCTGTGGCTCGCGAGCGTGCCGTTCCAGCGGGCCGAGATGCCCGAGCTGCTCGGTCCTGTCGGTCAGCGCTACGCGTTCGCCGACGACGTCGCCAGTGCGCGCCAGCTCATCACGCAGGACCTCGTCGACGCGGCCGACGCGCTCGGCGGTGACGTCGGGGTCGCGTGGCTGGAGAACGAGTGGGTGCTGGCCAGCGTCGCGCCCAACGTCGGCCCGTCGCGACTCGAGCGGCTGCTGCGCGACCTCGGCGAGATCGCCGACATCGTGGATCCGTTCGACGAGGACTACGCGTCACACCAAGAACCGGAGCCCACCGCCGACCAGCGTGCCCGCCAGCAGGGCTTCTAGCGCGCGGCCTCAGTTCAGGTCGAGTGTGCCGGACAGCACGGGCAGCTCCCCCAGATCCAGCGTGCCGGTGAACCGGCCGCCGTCCTGCACCGACAGCTCGCGGTAGGTCACCGGGTAGTCAAGGGTCGCGCCCGCGGCGTAGCCCTCCGCGTAGGCGTCCTGGACCACATCGTGGGCCGGGATCTCGGCCGTGCCATGGCCGTCGTTCTCCCTCGCCGCGATGAAGCCGCGGACGAAGGACAGGTAGTCGATGGCACCGTTCTCCATCTGCGCGCGCACCTCGTCTGGGTGAGGCTGGGTCCCCTCCTGGCCTCGCAGACGATAACCCAATCGAGCGACACTAGGCTTGGCTGGTGCCAGTCGCACTGATCACGGGAGCCTCCGCGGGCATCGGCGCCGCTTTCGCGCGTCGCCTCGCCACCGAACGCTACGACTTGGTCCTCGTCGCGCGGGACGAGGCGAGGCTGCAGGCCCGCGCCGACGAACTCAACGCCGCATACGGCGTCACCGCCGAGGTGTTGCCTGCCGACCTCGCCACCACCGACGGGCGTGCCGCTGTGGAGGCGCGGCTTGCCGAGCGGCCCGTCGACATGCTGGTCAACAATGCCGGACTCGGCCTGGCCGGTGAGTTCTGGACTGCCTCGGCCGATGAGCTGCAGCACCAGCTCGACGTCAACGTCACCGCCGTTCTGCGGTTGACCAGAGCCGCGTTGCCTGCGATGCGTGAGCGGGGTCGCGGAGACGTGATCAACGTGTCGAGCGTGGCCGGGTTCTTCTCCGGCCGGGGCTCCACCTACACCGCGAGCAAGGCCTGGGTCACGTCGTTCTCGGACGGTCTGGCGTCGGCCCTGCACGGCTCTGGCGTCCGCGTGCTCGCGCTGTGCCCCGGCTTCACCGAGACCGAGTTCCACGAGCGTGCCGGGCTGGAGAAGGCCGGGCCGAAGCCGTTCTGGCTCAGTGCCGACCGGGTAGTGGCCGATGCACTCGCCGACCTGCGGCGGGGCAAGGTCGTGTCGGTGCCGAGCCCGCAGTACAAGGTCGTGGTGGCGGTGGGCCGGCTGCTGCCGAGGGGCCTGGTGCGTCGTCTCGGTGGCCGGTTCGCGGGCCGCGACCGGACCTGACCGGGCCGCGTGTAAGACTTGCTGGCCGTGGCAAACCCTTCGTTGGATCAAGCGGCGAAAATCGAACTGGCCAGACTGGTCACCGAGCTGTGCGTGGTGCACGGGAAGGTGACGCTCGCCTCCGGCAAGGAGGCCGACTACTACGTCGACCTGCGCCGGGCGACCCTCCATCATGCCGCCGCGCCACTCATCGGCAAGCTGCTGCGCCAGCTCACCGCCGACTGGGACTACGTGGCCGTCGGCGGGCTCACCCTCGGCGCGGACCCGGTGGCCACCGCCATGCTGCATTCGGCGGCGGCCGACGGCATGGTGCTCGACGCCTTCGTCGTGCGCAAGGCGGTCAAGGAACACGGCATGCAGCGCCGCATCGAGGGCATGGAGGTCGCCGGGCAGCGGGTGCTCGCCGTGGAGGACACGTCCACGACGGGCGGCAGCGTGCTCACTGCCGTCGAGGCGCTCACCGAGGCCGGTGCGACGGTCGTCGGGGTGGCGACCGTGGTCGATCGCGGTACCGGTGCGCTGGAGGCGATCGAGCGGACCGGTCTGCAGTACCGCTATCTGCTCGATCAGGACGACCTCGGGCTCTCCTGATCACCATCCGGTTACCCGCACCGAGCTCTTTTCTTAGCTTTACTAACAAGTAAGACATCCAAGTGTCACCCGTCAGGGTGATCGCGCCGATCAAGCTCTGCTTCGCCACGTGGCGAAAGGAGCTTGCATGGCAGCGAATGTGACCCGTCGGACCCTGCTGAGATCGATCGGTGTAGCCGGTGGAGCGGGGGTGATGTTCGAGTCGATGCTCGCACTGGGACTCGTCGCGTCCCCCCAGGCGCTCGCCGTACCGGACTTCCGCTCCCCGGCACCCGGTGATCTCGGCTCAGGCAAACGCGGCAAGAAGGTGGTCATCCTCGGCGCGGGCATCGCCGGCCTGGCCACCGCCTACGAACTGGCCAAGGCCGGTTACCAGTGCACGATCCTCGAGGCGAAGAACCGGGTCGGTGGCCGTAACTGGACCGTCCGTGCCGGAACCACCGAGACCGACCTCGATGGCCACACGCAGACCGCGCGGTTCAGCCGCGACTCGAACGTCTACCTCAACGCGGGCCCAGGGCGGCTCCCGCAGTCGCACATCACGCTCGACTACTGCCGCGAGCTCGGCGTGCCGCTCGAACCGTTCCTCAACGCCAACGCCAACGCGCTCATCTACAACGAGGGCACCGGCGTGGCACCGCAGCAGTACCGCACCGCCAAGGCCGACATGTACGGCTACGTGTCGGAGCTGCTGGCCAAGGCTGTCGACCGCGGTGCCCTCGATCAGGAACTCACCACTTCCGACAAGGACGCGCTGCTGACCTTCCTGTCCGGTTTCGGCGCCATCGGCAACAAGGCGTCCGGCTATGCCTACAGCGGTTCGGGCAGGCGCGGCTACTCCGTCGAACCCGGTGCCGCCGACCAGGCCGGGACGGTGCTCGGCCCACCGCCGTCGCTGTCGGAGGTACTCGCCAGCCAGGTCGGCCGTTACTTCTCCTTCGAGTTCGGCTACGACCAGGCCATGACGATGCTCCAGCCGGTGGGCGGTATGGATGCCATTCCGATGGCGCTCTACGCCGCGGTCGGCAAGGACAAGGTGCGGCTGGGTGCCGAGGTCACCAAGCTCACCGACACCGCGGGCGGCGTCGAGGTGCTCTACCGGGACAAGAACGGCAAGGAGGTCCTGGTCAAGGCGGACTTCTGCGTTGCGACGCTTCCGCCGCACATCATGGCCAGGGTTCCCACCAACCTGGACGCCGGCGTCACCGCTGCGCTGAAGTACCCCACCATCACGCCGGCCGGCAAGATCGGACTGGAGTACCGGCGCCGGTGGTGGGAGACCGATGACCACATCTACGGCGGCATCACCGAGACCGACATGGATCTCGCACACGTCTGGTACCCGTCCTCGGGCTTCCACGCCAAGCGCGGTGTGGTCGTCGGTTACTACAACACCGGAACCAGCGCCCGCACCTACGGTGCGCTGACCCCGGCGCAGCGCACCGAACGTGCACTGGCGCAGGGCGCGAAGATCCACGGTGAGAAGTACCGCTCGGAGCTCGCTTCCGCGTTCTCCGTTGCGTGGCACCGTACGCCGTTCCTCGAGGGCGGCTGGGTGGGCTGGCCCTCGCGCACGAGCGGGCAGTACGCATTGCTGAACCAGCCGGCAGGGCACGTCTACTTCGCCGGTGACTGGCTCAGCTACTACATCGCGTGGCAGGCGGGTGCCTTCGACTCCGCACGCTACGCCGTCACCAACATCCATCAGCGCGTCATGGCGGAGGGCTGAGTACATGGAGAACATCTCCCGGCGCCGGCTCGGCGCCGTCGCGGGCGGAACGGCCGTCGCACTCGGCCTCGGTGCCGGAACCGCGAGCGCGAGTGGTGGTCGCGGGGTCAAGGGGCCCAAGCCGAACGAGGTCCGGTTCAACATGCCCGAGGGCAACAACCCCTCGATCGCGGGCGGTGTCGCCGTCGGCAGTTCGGTCGCGGTCTACACCAGCAGCGGTCTCGGCCCCGCCGCCGCGAATCCCGCGGCACCGGCAGGCACGCCGGAGCGTTACCTCGACCTATCGCTGTTCCCGGGAGGCACCCTGCCCGCGGGCGTGACGGTCACCGAGGCGCAGGCGTGGAACACGCTCAAGCGGATCGTGGACAACCTGGAGGCGGCCGGGGCGAAGCCGCAGGACGTCATCACGATGAAGTGCTACCTCAAGCGCACGCCGGGCGCCACCGACGCCGACTACGCGGGCTGGAACCGCGCGTACCGGCACTTCTTCGCCAACGTCGATCTCGACTCGGGTAAGCCCATCCCGATGCCGATCGGTACCACCCCGGCGGTCGCGCCCTACGTCGTCAACCCCGCACGGCCTGCCCGTGCCACGACCGAGGTCGCCGGCCTCGCCGTCGCGGGCTGGCTCATCGAGGTGGAGGTGCAAGCCACCTATCCCTCGCGCTGAAATGTCGGGAAATCTCCGTTACCGGCAAAGAAATGTCGGTGACGGAGATTTTCCTACACACAGGAGATCGTTTCGAGACGATCTCGCGGCGCAAGACGAGGTACCGTTAGCCGTGTTCAGGGGGTTGCCACGGGGTAGGTGGGGCGGTTGCTGGAGTTTCTGACCGTGCTGACGGCAACGGTCCACTTTCTGGCGCTGATCTACATCGGGCTGGGCGGATTCCTGGCTTGGCGGTGGCCCAAATCGATCTTCGTGCACATCTTCTTCGCCCTCTGGGGCCTCGCCGTGAACATCTTCCCGCTGCCGTGCCCGCTGACGGTGCTCGAGGACACGCTGCGCGAGGAGCGCGGGCTCGGCCCGCTGCCGGGCGGCTTCAACGCGTACTACATCTACGACACCATCGTGCCGCGCGAGCTGCTGCCTGTGGTGGGCATCGGGGCACTGCTGGTGGTCATCGTGTCCTACGTCGGTGTGTTCGTGCTGTGGCGCCAGCGCAACCACACCGGCGGCCACCGCGTCGGGGTCAGCTGACACTGGGCGACAATGGCCTTGTGATCGAGGACAGCCGGGCAGGGCCCACTGAATGGGTAACCGGCATCGAAGTCGGTGTCGGGCCGTGGGAGGGCCCGTGGCCCGACGACGACCGGTACGACCCCGAACTGCTCGAACACGGCGACCGGCGCAACGTCGTGGACGTCTACCGGTACTGGCGGCGCGAGGCGATCGTCGCCGACATGGACGCGCGCCGGTACCCGTTCCACGTCGCGATCGAGAACTTCCAGCACGACCACAACATCGGCACCGTGGTGCGCACCGCCAACGCCTTCGCGGCCGCCGCCGTCCACATCGTCGGTAAGCGCAGGTGGAACCGGCGGGGCGCGATGGTGACCGATCGCTACCAGCACCTGTACCACCACGCCGATGTCGCCGCGCTGGCCGAGTTCGCCGCCGCGCAGGGGTTGCCGATCGTCGCCGTGGACAACACACCGGGCGCGAGTCCGATCGAGACGGCGGCGCTGCCCCGTGCGTGTGTGCTGCTGTTCGGTCAGGAGGGCCCCGGCCTTTCCCCGGCCGCGCAGGCTGCCGCGGCGCAGGTGGTGTCAATCGCGCAGTTCGGAACCACCCGCTCGATCAATGCCGGTGTCGCCGCCGGGATCGTCATGCACGCCTGGGTCCGGCAGCACGCGGACCTCTCGGCCGTCCGGTAAACGCGTTCAGTCCAGAATGGACTGAACGCTGGCGGTGAGCCCGCACCCGCAGGACTGCCGGTGGCGCAGCATCGGCGGCAGCCGGACCGTCTCGGGAGCCCGGTCCGGGTCCTTGATCCGGGACAGCAGCAACCGCACCGCCTCGCGGCCGATGTCGGCGATCGGCTGGGCCATTGTGGTCAGTGGGGGTTCCACGAGATCGGCCCACTCGGTCTCGTCGTAACCGACGACGGCGATGTCCTGTCCCACGCGCAGCCCTCGGCGCCGGGCCTCGTGCAGCACGCCTGCCATCATCGCGTCGTTGCCGACGAGCACGGCCGTGGGCGGATCGGTCTTGCCGAGCAGGGTGGCGAACGCCGCTGCGCCACGGGCGCGCTCGGAGTGCCCTGACTCCACCAGTTCCGGGTTCCAGGTCAGCCCCGCGCGGCCGAGACCGAGCCGGTAGCCGAGGGTCCGTTCCTCGCTCGTCGCCAGCCCCGGAGTGCCGCTGACGAAGCCGATCCGGCGGTGGCCGAGCGCGGCCAGGTGCTCGGTGAGCGCGGAGGTGGACTGGATGTTCTCGGTGCCGACCTGGTCGACGTCGCCGCGGGTCGCCAGCCGGTCGACGAGCACGGTCGGGATGCCGAGCGAGACGAGCTCGCTGATCACCGCACCGTCGCCGGGTACCGGGGTGAGCAGCAACCCCTCCACGCGGCGTGCCCGCAGAGCCCGCACGATCGCCTGTTCGGTGTCGACGGTGTCGTGCGTGTCGGACAGCAGCACGGTGTAGCCTGCGGCCGCGGCCTCCCGCTCGATGGACTGCATCAGTGCGGCGAAGTACGGGTTGGCGAGCAGCGAGATGGCAAGTCCGATCGACCGGGTGCCTCCGGTGACCAGCGAGCGTGCGATCACGTCGCCGGTGTAGCCCGTCCGCTCGATGGCATCGAGGACGGCCGCGCGGGTGTCCGGCGCGACGGCCCTGGTGCCGTTGACGACGTGCGAGACGGTGGTGATCGAGACCCCGGCCAGCTCGGCGATGTCGCGCTGGGTGGGCCGGGTCGTCCTCGTCGGGGGCATGGGTGATCCTTCGGCGGGGCACGGGTCGGGTTCGACAAGCGTTTGCGCAAACGCTTGCGCCGGAGCATAGACGGTGCCTACCGTCCAAGCGTCCGCGGTGTCCCCGGAGCAGGTGGGAGGCTGCGAGGAGGCACCGAGGAAGGTGGACGGCGTGCGCGTGCTGCTGGCCGGGCTGTGCACTGTGGACCTCGTGCAGTGGGTCGACGAGCTTCCCGTGCCAGGGCGCAAGGTCCAGTCGCGTGCGGTAGAGGTGGCGGCAGGCGGCCCCGCGACGAACGCGGCGGTGACGGTCGCGGCGCTGGGCGGCGAGGCCACGTTGCTGACCGTCCTCGGCGCACATCCGCTCGCCGGGCTGGCGCGTGCGGATCTCGGCAGGTGTGGTGTCCAGGTGCATGACGTTCTGCCGGACCATCCCGGACCGCCTGCACTCAGCGCTGTCGCCGTACGCGAGCGCGACGGTGAACGAACGGTCGTGTCGCACAACGCGGCGGCCGTGCCCGACCTAGCCGAGGTGGACGTGGCAACGCTGCCACCGGCTGATGCCGTTCTGGTGGATGGCCATCATCCGCGCCTTGCGCTGGCGGCCGCGCGCTGGGCCCGCGCGAACGGGCGCCCCGTCGTGGTCGATGCCGGCAGCTGGAAGCCGGTGTTCGCCGAGTTGCTGCCGCTCGCCGACATCGTGGCCTGCTCGGCCCAGTTCAGCGCCCCCGCCGGTGCGCTACGAAACGTGCCGACGGTGATCACCACCGCGGGCCCGGACCCCGTGCGCTGGTCCAGTGGTGGGCTGACCGGTGAGGTGCCGGTGCCGCGGGTGACGGCGCGGGACACACTCGGCGCGGGCGACGTGTGGCACGGCGCGCTGGTCTCGCGGGTCGGCGAGCTCGACCTGCCGCAGCTGATCGGATTCGCGAACGCCGTCGCGGCCGAACGGGTGCGTCACAGTGGACCGAGGAGTTGGCTTGGCCCAGTGCGGGCCGCCGGATGGGAGTGAGATGACGTCGTTCGACGAGCTGCTGGACAGGGCGCAGGAACTCGCGTCGACCGATCGGCGCACGGTGCTCGGCATCGCGGGCGCCCCTGCGTCGGGCAAGACGACGCTGGCCAGGCGCCTGGCCAGCGCGCTCGGCGATCGCGCCGCGGTGGTCGGCATGGACGGGTTCCACCTCGCGCAGGTGGAGCTGAACCGGCTCGGGCGCACCGATCGCAAGGGCGCGCCGGACACCTTCGACGCCCACGGCTACGTGCACCTGGTCCGCAGGCTCGCGCACGGCAGGGAACTCGTGTACGCGCCGGAGTTCCGCCGGGAGATCGAGGAGCCGATCGCCTGCGCGGTGCCGGTGCCCGAAAGTGTGCGGGTCGTCATCACTGAGGGCAACTACCTGCTGCTCGACTCGCAGCCGTGGGCCGAGCTGCGCTCGCTGATCGAACAGGTGTGGTACCTGCGGCCGGACGAGAACGCCCGCATCGAGCGGCTGGTGACCCGGCACCGCAGGTACGGCCGGTCGCTCGTGGAGGCCCGGCAACGCGCGCTGGGTTCCGACCAGCGCAATGCCGACCTCGTGGCCCCGAGTGCGATTCGTGCCGATCTCGTCGTCGAGGACATGGAGCTGCCACAGTTCGCTGTGTGAGTTGTCCACAGCTCTTGTGGACAACTGGCGGTTATCCACAGGAGAACGGGCCGGTTACGGCGACGTCCCATTCCAGCCACTGACCGGGCGGGCACCCGCTGACGCGGTGAGAATCCACACCGGGGTGGAAGGACGGCAGACGGTGTCGATACTCACGAGTGTGCATCACCTGGCGCTGACGGTGACCGATGTCGACCGCAGCGTGCCGTGGTACGTGCGGGTACTGGGCTTGGCCGAGGTGTCCCGCCGCGAGGAGCCGGACCGTGGGCTGCGCAAGGTGATGTTGCGGGCGCCGGACGGCGGGTTCGCCGTGGTACTCGTCCAGCATGAACACGGGGAGCGCTCGCCGTTCGACGAGCGGCGCACCGGGCTCGACCACATCGCCTTCACGGTCCGCTCGCGCAGCGAGCTGGCCCAGTGGGAGGAACGCCTTGCCGGGTACAGCGTGACCTACACGCCCGCGACGCCGTCGCGGGCGGTGCCCGGCGCCGAGGTCGTGGTCTTCCGCGACCCGGACGGCATCCAGCTGGAGGTGTGGGCGGATCCCGCGTGAGGGCCGCGCTCAGGTCGTCGCGGTCTCCGGGTCCGTTTCCACGGGGCGCCGCATCTCCTGGCGGTAGCGGATCACCCCGTACACGGTGCCGGACACGAAGAACGCGATGCTGAACCAGACGAGTGCGGTCTTCAGCCACGGCAGCGTGTCGAGCAGGCCCGCGCCGTAGTAGCCGACCAGGACCAGCGTCGGCACCCAGAGCAACGCACCAGCGGTGGTCGCGAGCAGGAAGCGCCGGGGGTCCATCCTCGCCGCGCCCGCGATCAGCGGTGCCAGCGTGCGTACCCACGGAATCCAGCGGGCCGCGACGATGGCGAGGAAGCCCCTGCGGTTGAGGAACGCGCGCGCACGGTCGAGGTTGCGCTGGTTGAGCATCTTCCCGCCGCGCCGTGCGATGAACTTCGTCCCCGTCTGCCTGCCGATGAGGTAACCGGCCTGGTTACCGATGACCGCGACCGCCACCGCGACGAACGACAACGTCCAGGCGTGCGCCACCGCGCCGTGCTGCGCGAGCACGACGCCTGCGCCGAACAGCAGGGAGTCGCCCGGCATGAACAGTCCGACGATCAGGGCACATTCGACGAACACGAAGCTGAGCACGATGACCCAGACGAGCACTGGACCGGCCGTCGAGAGCCAGCCCAGTCCTGCGCCCGCGGATTCAGCGTGCACAACAGTCACGCCCGGCAGCGTACGTGTCCGCATCCGCCTGTTCCCAGCCCGCGATATCGGTTGGACAGTATTTGGACGGGGTTTACCTACCGGTGTCGGTGGCCAGGCGCGTGAGCCATTCGTGCCAGCGCGGGCGTTCCCGTTCGGCGACCGCCTCGGCGCCAGGGCCGTACAGGCGCCCGGTCACGTTGACGGAGAGCGTGACGGCATCCATCGGGAAGCTGGAGATCCCGAACAGCGCGGGGCACGGCTGCGTCGCACGGAGCAACACGAAGAACGGCCCGAGGTGCTCGACCGTCCCGTTGGCGTGCGGCGCGTTCGCCGGGGTGCGAAACGGCGCGCCCTTGGCGAGGCCGCTCAGTCCCAGCGCCGCCGCGACGCGGGTGCCGACCTCGGCACGTGCCGTCGCCGGTGCTCTGACGGGCACCGTGAGGTCGAGCCGTGCCGCGGGCTCGTCGGCGAAGTGGGTGACGTAGGAGCGCAGGAGAAGCAGCGCCATCCGCCAGCCGGTGCCGGTCTCCTCGGCGATGTCGTCCCAGCCGTCGCCGTCGGCGTAGAGGCCGCTCACCACGCGCACCACACAGCTGCCACGCTCACGTGCCTCGACGAGGAACTCCGTCGCGATCGTGGGGCCCGTAGTGGCTGCCCGCTCCTCGTAAGCGAACCGATGCGGTGGCTCCCAGGCGGTCACCGTGGCGAAGGCGTCCGGCCCGAACGGTCCCCTGTGCAGCCGCACGGCGCCGCCCTCGCGCGGCTCGATATCGGCGGGAAAGGACCAGGCCGCGCTGCCGGATGCGGTCGTGATCGCCTCCCAGACCTCCTCGGGACTGGCCGCGATCTCCACCTCGGCGTGGGTCACGTGCGCGTCGCGATCGTCGGTCATGTGGTGGTGTTCGTGGGGAGCGGGTGAGCGGCGACCATGAGCCGCTGCCACCGGCCGTCGGGTGCCTGCTCGTCGTGGTACTTCGCCGCGAGGCCGGACACCGCGGTGGCGAGCTCGTCGGCGAAGGCAGCGCGGTCGTTCGGGGTGGCGAAGCGGATCTCGGTGTCCAGCGCGAAGACGGGCAGTGTTCTGTTAGCGCGCGCTGCCCGCCGGGCGAGCGCCCCGACCTCGCGCACCACCCTGGCGGCGAGCGCGATCAGGTAGGCGGCCGAGAGCCGGTTGCCGTCCCGCGCCGGGGCGCGTTCGGCGCCGAGCGGCTCCGGCGCGACCACGTAGCCCGCGGCCGTGGCCACCAGCAACCGCTCGGTGAGCCCGCCCCAGACGCGGGTCTCGGCCACCTCCACCAACCCGTGTGCTTCGAGTTGGCGCAGGTGGTAGTTCACCTTCTGCCGGGTGAGCCCCACGCGCGCGGCGAGCGTCGCGGCGGAGGCGGGCTCGCGCAGCTCGGCGAGCAGCCGCGCCCGTACCGGGTCCAGTGCCACCACCGCGGCGGCGGGATCGGCGATCACCTCGATGTCCTGCATGCCCCCAGAAAACCCGTTGACAAACCAATTCGTCAAGAGGTTCAAAGCTCCGGCAGCTGCTCCCCCTGGACGGCCTGGATGTCGAGCTCGACCTTGACGGCCGTGCCGATCATCGCCACGCCCGCACGCACCATCGCGTTGTAGTTGATCGCGAAGTCGTCCCGGCGCAGCTCGGCCCGCGCATGGAAGGCCGCGCGCACCCCGCCCCACGGATCGGGGCCGTACCCGCCGTACTGCAGCTCCAGCTCGACCTGCCTGCGCTGGCCGTGGAGGGTCAGCTCACCCCGCAGGGACCATCGGTCGCCACCCTGCCTGGTGAGCCCGGTGCTGACGAACTCGATCAGCGGATAGGTGTCCACGTCGAGGAAATCGGGCGACCGCAGGTGGTCGTCGCGCATTGCGATGCCGCTGTCGATACCCGCGGCGTCGATCTCGGCGCGTACGGACGACTGCTCAACCGGCCGCGCCACGTCGATCCGCCCCGACCGCAGCGGAAGGCGGGCCTTGATGCTGGAGATCCCGAGATGCCGCGCGGTCACCAGCACCGACGAGTGCGCCGGATCGATGACCCACGGTCCCGCGGGCGGCAGCTCGACGGCACCGTCCTCTGCGGCGAGGGTGATCTCGCCGATCGAGCCGGTGCCGTCTCCGGCGATCTGCGCGGTGCGGGCGACCGGCAGGTAGCCGGCCGCCGTCACCACCGCGGTGTAGACGCCGGGGGGCAGTGGCTCGGTGGCCACTGCCCCCCGCACGTCCGCGTCCACACGCGCCGTCTGCTTGCCGGCGAGGTCGGTCACTGTGAGCACGGCGTTCTCAACGGCCCAGCCTTCGGCGCTGCGTACCCGGCCAGTCAGTCCCGACATCAGCGTGCGGTCCCGCTGAGGTCGTCGATCACCTGGTCGTAGCCGAGGCGCACATCGTGCCGCGCCTCTCCGCCTGCCACCAGCACCTGGCTCGTCGCAGGCGGGTAGCCACTAGCGACGACGGTGTAGTCGCCCTCGGGCAGGTCGCTCACCACGTACTGGCCGGACTCGTCGGTCCGGGCCACAGCGGCGACGTTGCCGTCGGCGTCCAGCACGGTGATGCGGGCGTCGGGCACCGCTCGGCCGTCCTCGGTCCGCGCGGTACCGGTGAGCAGTACGGAGCCTGCGAGCTCGACGTCGTGGCACAGCACACCGCTGTCGGGGACCGTCAGCGTCACCGCGACGGGCCGCAGCCGCTCCCCGCTCGCGACGAGCGTGTAGATGCCGGCACCGACACCGCGGAACGCGTAGGCGCCGTCCTCCTGCGTGGTGGCAGCGCCGGTGACATCGCCACGGGAGTCGGCGAGCGTCACGGTCACGTTCGCCAGCGGTGTGCCCTGGCCCGCGGTCCGCACCACGCCGGTGACCTCGCCCGAACCGGCCAGCGTGATGTCGACCCGGACAGGAGCCTGGCTGTTTCCGACCACGACGCTGGAGGCCTGCGGCTGGTACCCGTTCGCCGACACGATCAGCACGTAGGTTCCCGCGCCGGGTGCGCCGATGGTGTAGCCGCCATCGGCGTGGCCGGTGCCGCGGGCCACCTGGCGGCCACGCTGGTCGATGAGGGTCAGCGCTGCGCCCGGCACGGACACGCCGTCCTGCCTGCGGATGTGCCCGGTGATCGGTTCACTGTCGGTCGCGACCGGCTCGCCGAGCCCTGCCGATGCCATGATCGGCATCGTGGCACCCTGTAGCTCGCCGTGCCCGTTCCGTTCCGTCAGTGCGTGCCTGCCTGCCCCGGCCAGCGCGGGTTCCCGGTCGGTGTCGAGCGCCTCGTCGGCGTCGGCCAGCGCCTGCTCGCGCGTGGTCTCTTCGGCGGCCGTGTCGTCGAAGAGTGCCTCGGCGCCCTCGATCGGCGCCGCCGCGGGAGCGTTGCCCGCCAGCGGGATCTCCCGCATGAACAGCAGCACGAGGAACGCCAGTGCGGCGACCCCGGCACCGAGGTAGAACACGACGTGCAGCGAGTCGGTGAACCCGATGAAGAACGGCCGGGCCTGCTCGATCGGCAGCTGCTGCAGGAACGAGGAGTCGCTCATGATGTCGCCTGCGCCGTTCAGCGCGGCCGGCGAGACACCCTCGCTGCGGAACGCCGCCGCGATGTTGTCCGTCAGCGTGCTGAACAGGATCGACAGGAAGACCGCGACACCCAGGGTGCCGCCGATCTGCCGGAAGAACGTCGCGGACGCGGTCGACACGCCCATGTCCCGGCGCGGGCCCGCGTTCTGCACGGCGATGATCAGGGTCTGCATGCAGTTACCGAGACCGAGACCGATCACCAGCATGTAGACCATCGGCTGCCAGATCGGGCTGTCCCACTGGATCTGTGCCCACAGCAGCATGCCCACGGCCATGAGGAGGGTGCCGATGACCGGGAAGATCTTGTACCGGCCGGTGCGCGAGGTGATCTGGCCCGAGGTGATCGACGCGACCATGATGCCGACCATCAGCGGCAGCGACAGCAGGCCGGCCTCGGTGGGTGTGTAGCCCTGGACGATCTGCAGGTACTGCGGGATCAGCGAGATCGACCCGAACATGGCGACACCGACGATGAGCCCACCCGCGATGGCGACGCTGAAGGTCGAGTTGCGGAAGAGCCGCAACGGGATCAGCGCCTCTTCCTTCATCACGTGCTCGATGAACAGGAAGAGCACGAGCCCGACAGCGGCGATGCCATAGCAGATCACCGAACCGGTCGAGCCCCAGCCCCATTCGCGGCCCTGCTCGGCCACCAGCAGCAGTGGCACCAGGCAGATCGCCAGCGCGAGGCCGCCCCACCAGTCGATGCGGTGGTCGTGCCGCTCGTGCGGCACGTTGAGCACCCTGGCGACGACCGCCAGCGCGATCAGCCCGAGCGGGACGTTCACGAGGAACACCCAGCGCCAGCCCGCGATGCCGGCCAGCGAGTCCAGCCCGGAGAACAACCCGCCCAGCACGGGGCCGAGCACGGTCGCGATGCCGAAGGTGGCGAGGAAGAAGCCCTGGTACCGCGCCCGCTGGCGGGGCGGCACGATGTCGCCGAGGATCGTCAGCGCCAGCGACATCAGGCCCCCCGCGCCGATGCCCTGGATCGCCCGGAACGCCGCGAGCTGGTACATCGACTGCGCGAACGTGGACGCGATGGAGCCGATGATGAAGATCGAGATCGCGGCCAGATAGAACGGTTTGCGGCCGTAGATGTCGGAAAGTTTGCCGTAGATCGGTGTCGCGATCGTCGCGGTGATCAGATAGGCCGTGGTGATCCAGGCCTGCAGGCTCAGGCCGTGCAGGTCGTCGGCGATCGTGCGGATCGCGGTGCTGACGATGGTCTGGTCGAGTGCGGCCAGGAACATCCCGGTCATCAGCCCGACCAGGATCACCATGATCTGCCGGTGTGTCAGGTTGGGTCCGCTCTCGGCGCCCTCGCTGGGCGCCGACGGTTTCTCGACGGCGGATGTCATGCGTTCTCCCCCTTGCCGTGGCCGTGAGCTGCCGCGTCGGCGAGCTGCGGCTCGATGTTCTCGATGCTGGTGTTGAGGCGGTCGAAGAGTGTGTTGAGCGTGGTGCGGTCTTCCTCAGGCCATTCGGCGAGCATCGTTGCGAGCCAACGGCTACGTGCTTTCCTGTTCTCCGCGAAGACCCGCTGCCCCTCTTCGGTCGGCGCCAGCAGGCACGCGCGACCGTCGACGGGGTCGGCCTTGCGCTCGATGAGCCCATGCTGGACGAGCGAGCTGCTCTGCCTGCTGATCGTGGAGATGTCCGAATGCAGCGTGTCGGCCAGGCGGCCGGTCCGCTGCGGGCCCTCGTGGATCAGGCAGGACAGGATCGCGTAGGCGGCCCGCTCGATGCCGTCCGGTCCCTGCTTCGTCAGCTGCGCCTTCATGCGCGTGACGAGGCGCATGAACCGGATCAGCTGGTTGCCCAGCTCGTCCGCGACTGCGAGTTCGGCATTGGTGGGCTCGGCCAAGCGCGGCTGGGCGTGCTCGGATACGGGTGCCATGCGCGGGTCTTTCGTGACGAATTGTCTTGTTTGTGCCATACAACTAGTTGGCTAATACAAGGATGTCCCCGAATGGCCGCCTCGTGCAACCTCATTTCCTGCCGCTGTGGGCCAGCCCACGTCAGTTTCACGCGCAAGTGTGTTATCGGTGCTCCGGCGGCACGGAATTCCGTGTCATGGTCCGGTGTTGTGCGGACCATGACACGCGACGACGCGCTGCGGGCGCTGCTCGGCGGCCGGCAGCCCGGGGTACTCGCCACCATCAAGCGAGACGGGCGGCCCCAGCTGTCCAGCGTCAACCACCACTTCGACCCGGACACCGGCACCATCCGGGTCTCCCTCACCGACGGCCGCGCCAAGACGGCCAACCTCCGCCGCGATCCCCGCGCCAGCTACCACGTCGCGAGCGAGGACGGCTGGTCCTACGCCGTCGCCGAGGGGACCGCGGAGTTGTCCGAAGTGGCCCGCGATCCGTACGACGCCACCGTGGCGGAGCTCATCGAGCTGTACCGCGACGTACGCGGTGAGCATCCGGACTGGGACGAGTATCGCGCCGCGATGGTCGCCGAGCGGCGGCTCGTGCTGCGGCTGCGAGTAGACCGGGTGTACGGCCTGGCACGTTAGCGTTGGCGCATGACGCAGATCGGCGCCGCCCTGCTGACCAGACTCCGTGACGAGCTCGGCCGCGAGGCCGTGCTCACCGACGTCGACGTGACCGCTGCCTACGCGCGCGACCAGATGCCGCTCGCGCCGTCCGGGACTCCGCTCGCCGTGGTGCTGCCCACCGATGTCGCCGGCGTGCAGGCGACAGTGCGGGCGTGTGCCGACGCCGGTGTGCCCATCGTGCCGCGCGGCGCGGGCAGCGGGCTCTGCGGTGGCGCGAACGCGATCGAGGGCTGCGTCGTGCTGGTGACCACCAAGCTCAACCGCATCATCGAGATCGACGCCGACAACCGTCTCGCGGTGGTCGAACCGGGCGTGGTCAACCAGGATCTGCGCGAGGCTGTCGCCAAGCACGGGCTGTTCTACCCGCCCGACCCGTCGAGCTACGACTGGTGCACGATCGGCGGCAACCTGGCCACCAACGCAGGCGGGTTGTGCTGCGTCAAGTACGGCGTCACCAGCGATTCGGTGCTCGGTGTCGAGGTGGTGCTCGCTGATGGCTCGCTCCTGCGCACCGGGCGGCGCACCGTGAAGGGCGTGGCTGGCTACGACCTCACGAAGCTGTTCGTCGGCAGCGAGGGAACCCTTGGCGTCATCACGCAGGCGACGCTCGCGCTACGCCCGTTGCCACAGGCGCCTGGCACGCTCGTCGCCGCGTTCGCCGGCACGCGGGACGCCGGGGCCGCGGTGAGCCGGATCGTGCGCGAAGGGCTCGTCCCGTCGCTGATGGAGATCATGGACGCCACGACGGTCGACGCGGTCGAGAAGTACCTCAAGACCGATCTGGGGACGGGGGATGGCACCGGTGCCCTGCTGCTGTGCCAGTCCGACGCCGGTGGGGAGCTCGCCCGGCGCGAGCTCGCCGCCATCGAGCAGGTGTGCGCCGACGCCGGTGCCGAGCTGACGCACACCACCGACGACCTCGCCGAGGGCGCCATGTTGATGCAGGCCCGCCGTTCGGTCCACCACGCCATCGAGGCCTTCGGCGCCACCATGACCGACGACGTGTGCGTGCCGCGCACGCGGATCGCTGAGCTGATCGAGGGATGCGAGCGGATCAGCGCCGAGGTCGGCCTGCTCATCGCCGTCTGTGGGCATGCGGGCGACGGCAACATGCACCCCACGGTCGTCTACGACGCCGATGCCGAGGGCGAGTTCGAGCGCGCGAAGCGGGCGTTCGACGCGATTCTCGAACTGGGCCTTTCCATGGGGGGCACGGTGACTGGCGAGCACGGCGTCGGCAAGTTCAAGCAGGAGTGGCTGGAACGCGAGCTGGGTCCCGTCGGCCTGCGCGTGCACCGGCAGGTCAAGCACGCGCTCGACCCCGGCAACCTTTTCAATCCAGGGTCGATGTTCGCGCTTTAGCCGTTCACTGCTCGGTTTCCGTCGCGGCGGCCTTCTTCTCGCGGCGGCTCTTGAGGTACTCGATGGCGATCGGCAGCACCGACACCAGCACGATCAGGATGAAGATCGCGTCGACGTTGTCCCGGATGAAGGAGATGTTGCCGAGCAGCGCACCGAGCACGATCAGCCCAGCGGCCCAGAGGATGCCGCCGAGCACCGTGTAGGTGAAGTACTTCTTCGGCTCCATGCGGCCGATTCCGGCGAGCCAGGTGATGAAGGTGCGCACGAACGGCACGAACCGCGCGAGCACGATCGCCTTCGGCCCGTGCCTCTCCAGGAACGCGTGGGTCTTGTCGACGTACTCCTGCTTGAAGAACCGGGAGTCCGGCCGGTTGAACAGCTTCGGCCCGGCCTTCCAGCCGATGGCGTAACCGACGGCGTTGCCGATCACCGCGGCGATAGTGGCGAGTACGCAGACCAGCCACAGCGGTGCTTCGAGGCTGCCGTTGGCGATGAACAGCCCGGCTGTGAACAGCAGCGAGTCACCAGGCAGCACAGGGAAAATGCTGCTCTCCGCGAAGAGGATCAAGCAGAGAACGGCGATCACCGCTGGGCCGATCCCGGACAGGAGGTACTCGGGGTTGAGCCAGTCCGGCATGATCGACATCTGGGCAGGCGACTGCGCGAGATTCACCCTGCACAAGGTACAGGGTCCCGCTGTGTGCCCTGATTGCCCTCGAAAGCGCAGTTACAGCAGTGTCAGCAACCCGATCACCGCGCCCGTCGCAAGGCCGAGCAGCACCGTGAGCAGCAGAATCCAGCGCACGGGCACCGGTCCCGGCGGTGGTTGGGGCTGGCGAGCGGGCGGCGTCACCGCGGGTTGTGTGGGGGTCAGCGCGTCGAGCGCGGCTCGCTCGCGCTCCAGTGAGCCCTCCCCGGCCCCGGACAGCAACCCGTAACCGCCGGGTGTCTCGACGACCGGCTGCGGCTCCCGCCTCGGCGCGCTCGGCTGCGCCGGGGGTGCGTTGCGGGCCTGCGCGCGCAACGCCTCGGCGAGCAGGCGCTCGGGGTCGTCGCTCATGACCCTTTAGGGTACTGGCGCTTCAGCAGCGGACCGAGGCGTTCGGCGACCCAGTCGCTGAGTGAGCGGCTCATCGATCTGGCAAGGAAGGCGGCGACGGTGGCCTGCGCGAGCGGCCGTAGCCGGCCTGCGCGCTCGGCAAGCTCCGGGATCTGCTCCGCACCTGGTGGCCACTCGGGGCTGTCGGTGGGGGCGACGTGCTTGTCGACCATGCGCAGGAACAGGGCGGCCAGTTCGTCGGTGTGCCGCTGTACCTCCCCGGCCAGGTGCAGGATGACCGGCATCGGCACCCCTGCCGCGAGAAGTTCCCGGCAGGTGTGCAGCAGCCGCGGGCTGCGCACCACGACGTCGTCACCATCGCGCTCGAACACGCCGAGGGCTACCGCTCGCTTGATCGTCTCCGGCGCGATGGGCTCGCCCAGCTCGATGGCGAGCTCCGCCAGCGACATCCGGGTCGGGGGTTCGTCGCTCCACGGTGCGGTGAGGACCTGTTCGAGGCCGAGCAGGTCCGTCAGGTCGCGGCCGGACTGCCAGGCCGTGATCAGCTCGCGGATCTGCGCGAAGGTGTACCCGCGTTCGAGCAGGCTGCGGATGAGGCGCAGCCGCGCCAGGTGCGCCTCGGAGTAGAAGGCCGCGCGGCCACGGCGCACGGGTGCCGGGAGCAGGTCGCGATCCTGATAGACCCGAACGTTTCCGACTGTCGTTCCCGCCGCGCGGGCGAGTTCGTCGACGCGGTACTCCGCCACCCAGCAGAGTCTAGTGGTCGCGTTATGTCACCCATTCGCCGTGGCGCAATACTCCCATTGGGCAAAGGTCATCATCTCTGAGTAGAACGAGGTCCGCGAGCAGTCCGGGGCGCAGGGCGCCGGTGCGATCCGCGATGCTCAGCAGCTGGGCGGGCGTGCCTGCCGTGGCGCGGACCGCCTCGGTGAGGCCGAGCCCGGCGCCGTGGACGAGGTTGCGGAACGCGGCATCCATCGTCAGCGTGCTGCCGGCCAGCGCGCCGTTGCCCGCGAGCGTCGCGACGCCGTCCCGCACGTCGACGGCGAGCCTGCCCAGGCGGTAGGTGCCGTCCGCGGCGTCGGTCGCCGACATGGCGTCGGTGACGAGTGCGGTGCGGGTGGGGCCCGCGTGCCGGGCGGCCAGCCGGAGCACGGTCGGGTGCACGTGGACGAGGTCGCAGATCAGCTCCACGGTGACGCGCTCGTCATCGAGCAGGACGCCGATCGGCCCCGGCTCGCGGTGGTGCAGCGGTCGCATTCCGTTGAACAGGTGGGTGGCGACCGTCGCGCCTGCCTCGACTGCGGGGCGGATCTGCTCGGCGACGCCGTCGGTGTGTCCGATCGCCGCGACGACGTCACGTTCGGTCAGCTGGCGGATGGCCGTGATCCCGCCGTGGAGCTCGGGCGCGAGCGTGACCATCCGCACGTGCCCGCGTCCGGCGTCGAGCAGCGTCGCGACCGCGGCGGTGTCCGGTTCGCGCAGTGCTGCCGGGTCGTGCGCGCCGCAGCGCATCCGCGCGATGAACGGTCCCTCCAGGTGAATGCCGGCCAGCTCGCCGTCGTCGACGAGTTCGGACAGCGCGGTGAGCTGTCTGGTGAGTACGGGTAGCGGATCGGACACCAGGCTCGCGAGCATGGTGGTGGTGCCGTGCCTGCGATGTGCGGCGATCGCGGCGGCGGCGACGGCGGGGTCCGTGGTGGAGAAGGACGCGCCGCCCCCGCCGTGACAGTGCAGGTCGATGAATCCGGGGACCACGAGTGCGCCGCCGACGTCGAGCTGAGCGCCCGCGGGCGGGGTTCCGGTGCCGACACCGCTGATCAGCTTCCCGGACACGGCAACCCAGCCGGGGTCCAGCACGCCCTCTGGGCAGACCACCCGGCCGCCCGTGAGGACCAAATCGTCGTCGGCGACCTTCACAGCCACATCATATTGGTCCAGACCAGAACTCACGATACGTGCGGACTGAGCGGTCAGTCAGTTCCGGTTGTCCTGCATCGCCCGCTGCAGGGCTTCGAGCGCGCGGCTGGCGGTCGACTTGACCGTTCCCTTGGAGATGCCGGCGGCCTCGGAGATCTCGGCTTCCGACAGCCCGCCGTAGTAGCGCAGCACCAGCACCTCCCGCTGGCGCGGCGGCAGCTTGGCGAGCGCGTTGACCACAGCCTGGTGCTCGGTGGACAGCATGGCGAGGCTCTCGGCCGAGCGGGCGTTGACGGCATGCGGTGGCACGTACTCGCGGGCGGTCTTGCGGCGGCGCAGCACGCTGCGCGATCCGTTCACCACCGCCGTACGCAGGTAGCCGACCGCGGCCTGCGCGTCACGCAGTTTGCCCCAGTTGCGGTGCAGGCCGGTGAACGCCTCCTGCACCACGTCCTCGGCGGTGGCCGGTTCGTCGACGAGCAGGATCGCGAGGCGGACCAGCCGCATCCGGTGCTGGCGGTACAGATCCTCCAGCGTCAGTGGCCCGGTGGGCAGGGGTCTGGGCACGGGGGCATCCAGCGTCCGCAGCTGCCCCAGTGTCTGCTCGACGCTGCTCTCGGCATTCCCCGCGGCGTTGCGCTGGCGCATGGGCTCGGCGCTGCCCTGCATGGAAACCTGCCCATCCCTCGACGGCATTCGGCGAGCCCCGTACCGGAACCCGCGCGTACTCAGCGTATCGGTTCCCGGGGTCGTTACCCAGATGTCTCAGACGACCGGCAGATACCGATACGGTGCGCACAGGGGCAAGTACGAGTTCGGGAGGACGCAGTGGCGTGGTTCGTGGTGGAGACCCGGTACGTGCAGGAGAAGTACGGGGAGGTGCGGCCGCGGCACCGCGAATACCTGAAGTCGCTCGTCGAGCGTGGGATCGTCGCGGTGGCCGGGCCGCTGGAGAACAACATCGGTGGCCTCACGCTGTGCCAGGCCGACAGCCGCGAGGAGCTGCAGCAGATCCTCGACAGTGATCCGTACCACCTGGAAGGCGCCCTCGCGGAGCGCACGATCCGTGAGTTCACACCGGTACTCGGCGCCTGGGTACCGGCCCAGTAACGCGCCCCAAGCAGCTGGTTACTCTGCGTGGACGATCACGCCGCGGATGTTCTTGCCGTCGCGCAGGTCCTGGTAGCCCTCGTTGACCTGGTCGAGGGTGTACTTCGTCGTCACGAGCTCGTCCAGCTTGAGCTTGCCCGCGTCGTAGAGGCGTAGCAGCTTGACGATGTCGTACTGAGGGTTGGCCGAACCGAACACCGTCCCCTTGATCGTCTTCTCGAACAGTGTCAGCACCCCGCCGGAGACGTGCACGGTGAGCTTCTCCGGGTTCGCCAGCCCGGTGACGACCACGGTGCCGCCCTTTCCGATCACGTTGAACGCGTCGGTCACGACCTGCTCGTCCACCGTGCCGACGGTGATCAGCGCCTGGTCGGCCATCTGCCCCCAGGTCAGCTCGCCGACCTTCGCCGCGGCCTCGGCGGCCGTGGCGAACGCATGCGTTGCGCCGACCTCCAGCGCGGTGTCCCGCTTGAAGCCGACGGGGTCCACCACGACCACGTTCTTGGCGCCCGCGTGCGCCGCGCCCTGCACCGCGTTGATGCCGATGCCGCCGATGCCGTAGATCACCGTGGTGTCGCCGGCGCGGACACCGCCCGCGTAGTTGGCGCTCGCCCATCCGGTCGGGACACCGCAGCCCACCAGCACGGCCGTTGTCAACGGCAGCCAGTCGTCGATTTTGACGACCGAGTGCTCGGAGATCGTGGCGCGCTCGGCGAAAGTGCCGAGCATGCAGACGGCCCCGACATCGGTGCCGTTCGCGTGGAACCGGTAGCTGCCGTCAGGCAGGTGACCGTCGAGGATCGTGGCGCCGAGGTCGCACAGGTTCGACCGGCCGGTGGCGCAGTAACGGCAGCGCCCGCAGTTCGGGATGAAGCTGCACACCACGTGGTCGCCTGGCTGCACCTTGGTCACGCCGGGGCCGATGTCCTCGATGACGCCTGCGCCCTCGTGACCGCCGACGATGGGGAAGCGAGGTACCAGATCGCCGTCGATGAGGTGCAGGTCGGAGTGGCACAGACCGGCTGCCGTGTACTTGATGAGCACCTCGCCGGGGCCGGGGCCGTCCAGATCGAGCTCGAGGATCTCGAAGGGCTTGCCAGCGTCGAACAGTACCGCTGCCTTCGTCTTCACAGCTGTCTCCTCACGTGCGCCGTTGCAACGTTGGTACGCCGATTGTCGGCTGCACCGGGCCGGGACAACTGTGCAAATCCTGCACAGTCTTGTTTCAGAACCCGCCCAGCCACCTTGGGATGGCGGGTTCGGCCGCTCCACCTGACCAGGCATCCCCCGGTTCGCCGCTTGCACAGTCAGCGCGTGATCCGCAGCGCCCGCATCCGGTTGTAGAGGGTCGAGCGGCTGATGCCGAGCCTGCGGGCGGCATGCACCTTGTTGCCGTCGGCGGCGGCGAGCGCCTTGGTGATCGCGTCGTGCTCGGCCTGTTGCCAGCCGGTGAGCCGCAGTGACGGCGCGCTCACCTGGCAGCTCGGCGCCAGATCGCGGGCGGTGATGTCGCCGGCCGAACGGCGCTCGGCGGCCTCGCCCAGCACGGTCTCCAGCTCCCGGAGGTTGCCCGGCCACGGTTGCGCGGCGAGCAGTTCGAGGGCACCGGCGGTGAGGCGCAGGGAGGTGCCCGGCCGAAGCTCGTCCAGCAGGGTGCGTGCGAGTGCCGGGATGTCGGCGCGCCGCTCCCGCAACGGCGGCAGCTCCACCCTGCGGTGCACGCGGGCGGCCAGCGCCGCGTGTTCGCCGCACAGGTCGGCGACCGGAACGCCGGTCAGCACGAACCATCCGGTCGAGCTGTCGAGCAGCCTGGCCAGCCGCGCCGCGAGCACGGGTGGCAGCAGGTGCACATCCCGCACCGCGACCAGGCCGGGATGCCCGCGGTCGAGCTCGGTGAGCCGCTCGCACCACGCCGCCGCACCGAGCACCGGTACGTCCGCGGCGTCCAGCCGCGCCAGCGGTTGCCCTCCGGCGAGGACGGCCGTTGCCGCGGTGTGCCCGGTACCCGGCTCACCGGACACCAGAACCCGGCGCCGGGCCTGCGCGGCGCGCCGTAACCGCTCCTCGGCGTCAGCGGGCAGGATCCCGCCCAGCGCGCGCCGCCGTGGCCGGCTCGGGTAGGCGGGGCGCAACGGCGCGAGCTCGAACAGCATGCCGGCGTTGACCGACACCGCCTCCATCCGCACCTCCACCTCGGTGCCGGAGGTCAGGCACAACCTGCGCACCCCGCGCCGGGTGCGGCTGACCTCGCGCAGCAGTGCGTGGTCGCAGGCGTCGACCAGGTCCACCGCGGCGCTGTTGGCGAGTACCACGTCCTCGCCGAGCGCCAGCACCGCCGACGAACGTCGTTGGGCGGCTTGGAACGCGGCGAGCAACCGTTGCTGTGCCTGGTTCGACCCGGCGGCGAGCCGCCGCTCGATGTCGGCGACGGCGTGTCCGAGAAACGGCGCCAGGAGCGGGTTGGTGTCCGTCACCAGCCCGCTGATGTCGAGCACGCCCTCGAGACGCCTGGTGGCCGGGTGCACGATCGGCTGGCCGTAGCAGGTGAACCGCTTGAATGCCTCCAGGTAGTGCTCCGCACCGTGCACGGCGACACCGCGGCGGACCTCGTGCGGCGTCGCCAGCGAGTTCGTGCCGCTGGTCTCCTCGGTGAACTGGCAGCCTGGCACCGCGCTGACGTCGTCCAGCGCCCGCTCCGCCGACCGCTTGCCGAAGCGGCGCGCCACAATCCGGCAGTCGCGGTCGGCGAGCACCAGGCAGAGGCTGGTGTCTGCCAGGTGTCGCGCGTGGGCGTCCAGCACGGGACCGGCCGCACGAAGCAGCCTGCTTTTCGTGTCGATGTCGTGCATTTCCAGCCGGTCGGCCGGACTGGTCGGGCGCAGGCCGGACAGCTCCGCCCTGCGCCAGGACTGTGCGATCTCCGGACGTAGCTCCACGGCGCACTCCTCATCGAGTGGTCCAGGCCATCATCGCAGGCACCGGAGCCTGCCGGCTACGACGCGAAGTTCAGTAGACGCCGCCGAGTTTGGTGTGGTCCCAGCTGACGATCCTGGTCGGCGTGAACACCAGACCGACTCGCTTCGGCGCCTGCTGTGCGACGGCGGCAGGCGCATCCTGCCCGGTGTAGCGCAGCAGCAGTTCGGCGCCGATGGTCGCTACCGCGTCGGTGTCGTCGATGATCTCGACATCGCATTCCATGGACACGCCACGCAGCTTCTCGTAGGAGTCGCCGGATTCGATGAGGACCGTCGCCTCGGGCAGCCGGCGCAGGTTGGCGACCTTCTGGGACTTCCGGTAGGTCCACGTGGCCACGCTCTCGCCCCGTGGCACGTACCAGAGCGGGGCGACGTGCGGCCTGCCGCTCGGGTTCAGCGTCGCGACGTTGATGACCTTCTGCTCGGCGACGTAGGCGATGACCTCTTCCGTGGTCATTCTGATCTCGCCGCGACGTGACATCGTTGTGCCTCCTACCGGGTCGCCGCTCGGCCACCGTGTCCGGTGACGGCTGCCTCGCGAGCGCCACGGGCGGCGATGTCCGCCACCGCGGCGCGATCGGCTGCGGGCACGCGGGAGCGCGCACCGAGTTCGATGATCGGGGGCAGGAAGGCGCGAATCAACTTCAGCCCACCCACCCAGCGCGGGACGTGAACGGTGCGGGCACGCCGCCTGATGCCGGCTTCGAGGCAGTCGATGGCGACGCTCAGCGGGTAGGTCCTGCCGATGAGGCCGGGCATGCCCATACGGAGCCTGCCGAACACCGGGTGTGCGTCGGCGCTGTCCACGAGGTCGGTCCTGATCCACGTCGGATGCGCGACGCCGACCTTGACCCCGAGGTGGGCGACCTCGGCCCGCAGGCTGTTGCAGAATGCCTCGACCCCTGCTTTGGCGGCCGCGTAGTTGGCCATGCCGGGTACGTGGGTGATCGCCGCCAGTGACGAGATGGCCAGCAGGTAACCCTTGCGCTGGATGACGTGCGGCAGGGTGACCCGGAAGGTGCGCCACACGCCGAGGAGATCGACCTCGATGACCTTCTCGAAGGCGACCGGGTCCACCGACCGCACGAAGCCGGTCGTGGCGATACCGGCGTTGGCTACGACGATGTCGATGCCACCGAAGTGCTCGACCACGCCGCTCACGGCCTGCTCCAGCGCCTCCCAGCTTGTGACGTCGGCTTCCCAGGCCCGCGCCGCGGGGCCGATGCGGTCGGCCACCTCCTGCTGTTCGGTTGCTTCGAGGCCGACGAGCGCCACCTTCGCGCCGTCCGCGGCGAGCCGTTCGGCCAGCGCGGCACCGATCCCGCGCGCGGCACCGGTGATGAGGACGACCTTGTTTCGCACGGTGTTGCGGGTCAGGAACGCCACTGTGCCTCCCTCGGGGATGCCTCGCCCTGGCACCGTAGCCCAACTTACTCCCAGTAGGCTACTTGCTGGTAGGCAAATCTGTTCCGGCTCGGGAATGCGCCGCGTTCGAGTCGATGTTGCCGAAGGCATGACTGTGAACCTCGGAAAGTACGGAATCTGGCAGCGCGCCGGCCGGCTCAACGCGGAGCTCGCTCGCGAGTTGGAAGAGCTCGGGTACGGCACGATCTGGATCGGCAGCTCACCCCCCGGTGATCTGCGGATCGTCGAGGACCTGCTCGACGCGACCAGCACGATCGCCGTGGCGACCGGCATCGTGAACATGTGGACCGACGACGCCGCCACGGTTGCCGCCTCCTACCACCGCATCGTGGCCAAGTACCCCGACCGCTTTTTGCTCGGCGTCGGGATCGGCCATCCCGAAGCCACGCAGGAGTACCAGAAGCCCTACGGCAAGATCGTCTCCTACCTCGACGAGCTCGACGAGGCCGGCGTGCCCACCGAGGATCGGCTGCTCGCCGCGCTCGGTCCGAAGGTGCTGCGGCTCGCCGCCGAACGAACGCTGGGCGCGCACCCCTACCTGACGACGCCCGAGCACACGCGCGAGGCCCGCGAGATCCTCGGTGCCGGGACGCTGCTCGCGCCCGAGCAGAAGGTCGTGCTGGACACCGATCCCGTACGTGCCCGCGAGATCGCACGGCCGACCATCGCCATGCCGTATCTCCACTTGCGCAACTACCTGAACAACCTGCGCAGGCTCGGCTGGGATGATGCCGATCTCGCCGACGGCGGCAGCGACCGGCTCATCGACGCGCTCGCCGTTCACGGTGACGCACAGGCCGTGGCCCGCGGCCTGAACGCGCACCTCGACGCGGGCGCGGACCATGTGTGCATTCAGGTCCTCACGGCCGACGACGACCCGCGTCCCAGCTATCGCGCTCTGGCAGAAGTCCTGTTCTGACGCGCCGCCTCGCCACTGGTGGACCCTCTAGGATGCGGGGCACAGGAGCCAGTTTCGAGGAGGACAAACGATGCCCATCGCCACACCCGAGGTCTATGCGGAGATGCTGGACCGGGCCAGGGCGAACGAGTTCGCGTACCCGGCCATCAACGTGACCTCGTCGGAAACTGTGAACGCGGCGATCAGGGGGTTCGCGGAGGCGGAGAGCGACGGAATCATCCAGTTCTCCACCGGTGGCGCCGAGTTCGCGTCCGGCCAGGCGGTCAAGGACATGGTGACCGGCGCCACCGCGCTCGCCGAGTTCGCGCAGGTCGTCGCCGCGAAGTACCCGATCAACGTCGCGCTGCACACCGACCACTGCCCGAAGGACAAGCTCGACGGCTTCGTCCGCCCGCTGCTGCAGATCTCGCAGGAGCGCGTCAACCGGGGTGAGAACCCGCTCTTCCAGTCCCACATGTGGGACGGCTCGGCCATCGATCTCGACGAGAACCTCACGATCGCCGCCGAGCTGCTCGACAAGGCCGCCGCGGCGAAGATCATTCTCGAGGTTGAGATCGGCGTCGTCGGCGGCGAAGAGGACGGGGTCTCCAACGAGATCAACGAGAAGCTCTACACCGCCGAGGGCGACTTCGTGAAGACCATCGACGCACTGGGCTCCGGCGAGAAGGGCCGGTACCTGCTGGCGGCGACGTTCGGCAACGTACACGGCGCCTACAAGCCGGGTGCGGTGCAGTTGCGGCCCGACGTGCTCAAGAGGGGCCAGCAGGTCGCGGCCGAGAAGCTGGGTCTGCCCGAGGGATCGAAGCCGTTCGAGCTGGTGTTCCACGGTGGGTCCGGCTCACTGCTGCAGGAGATCCACGAGGCGGTGTCCTACGGCGTGGTGAAGATGAACGTCGACACCGACACGCAGTACGCCTTCTCACGCCCCATCGCCGACCACTTCTTCAAGAACTACGACGGCGTGCTGAAGATCGACGGCGAGGTCGGCAACAAGAAGGCCTACGACCCGCGCAGCTACCTCAAGCTCGCTGAGGGTGCCATGGCCAAGCGTGTTGCCGAGGCCGCTGAGAACCTCAAGTCCGCAGGCAAGAAGCTCTGAGCGGCTTCTCGTCGAGGTCCCTCTACCGGCCGATGGTGCCGGTAGAGGGGGTGCGGGCGCGGCGGGCGCCCGCGAACCAGAGCGCGGCGACGCAGGCCAGCACCACCGGTGCCGTCCAGTAGGCCACCGGTGGCGCCGACTCGGTCAGTGCGTCGCCGAGCAGCCAGGGCCGTAGCTGCGCCTGCAGCCACAACGCGCCGTAGCCGAATCCGGTGACCAGTGCGGCGCCCACCGCGAACCGCAGTGGGTGCCGTGCGAAGCGGAACGCCATATCGACCGCGAGCCCGACGAACACGAGGTAGAACGGCACGGTCGAGGTCGGGAAGTCGGCGGCGAGCAGCAGCGGCCAGATCACCGCGCGGTAGAGGACGTATGCGCCCGCGACCGTCGTCGCCGTCCACGCGCGCCCAACGGTGTGCCGCGCGGCGGTCAGGATGAGCGCCATCACGCCGATGCCCCACACCGGGTAGACCCAGTCGTCGATGGGCAGCGCGAAGTGGATCACGGCTTCCCTGTCGACGCTGCGGCCGATGTCCTGTGCGGCGAACTCCAGCAGCGCCGGCTCGGCGTAGGGTTCGCCGCGCTCCCAGGAGCGCAGTTCGAGGATGCCGTACTCCTGCTGCCCGTTCGGGAAGAACGTGTTCTCCAGGAACAGGGCCCACAGTGCGGTCAGCAGCACCGCCCGCACCGGTCCCGGCGGCGCGAACTTGAGCCAGCCGTCGATGACACCGAGCAGCATCACGCCGGTGCCCAGGTACAGCAGGCCGTGCGTGGCGCTCCACGCGGTCAGGTCGAGCCCGCTGACCCGGTGGTTGATCACGTCCAGCGGTGCGGCGATGAGGAACATCACCAGGCCGGCCTGCATGAGCCGCAACGAGCGCCGGTCGCAGCCCATGCCGGTGTAGGTGTGGATCATCACCAGGACGCAGATGATGACCGTGCCCACCGTGTTGATCAGATGCGGCGGTGCCAGGTCGTCGCGCAGCCATTTGAAGTGCCATGACATGTCCCAGGACGCGCCGATGACCTTGCAGGCGAAGGCGACGAGCCAGACGCCGTAGCAGTAGCGGACAACCCACTCGGGGGTCGGCGTGCCCGGCGCCCCGCGCTGCCAGTGGAGCCGGAAGAACAGTTTGGTCTTGGCGACCGGACCCCTCGGGATGCCGGAATCCGCCACTTCCGGCATGGACGCCGCATTCGTCACGCGTGCATCATGCCCGCTGCCCTCTGTGGCGGGTAGAGCAACGAGCGGAAATCCGGTTTCACCCTTAAGGGGCACATGGTTGCCGCAGCGTCGGCGTAGTGCAGAGTGTTGGCCATGATGCCGAAACGAGTCGTTGCCGCCGTGCTGGTGGCGGCGCTGGTGTTGGGTGGCAGCGGCATTCTGGTCGCCGTCTTCCTCTGACGCGCCCGTGTTGCAGAATGTGCGGTATGACGCACGGCAATCTCCTCGAACCGGACGCCACCAAGCTGCCCGAGCGGCCTGACGCGCAGGCCGCGTTGGATGCCGGCACTGACCCGGCCGAGGTCGCCGCTGAGCACCCCGATTTCAGCGAGGCCTGGGCCGCGCTCGCCGAGCAGGCACTGGCCGGCGGGCAGGTGGTCGCCGCGTACGCCTACGCGCGCACCGGCTACCACCGTGGCCTTGACCAGCTGCGCCGCGCCGGGTGGAAGGGTTTTGGGCCGGTGCCCTGGAGCCACCGGCCCAACCAGGGCTTCCTGCGTGCACTGGCGGCGCTCGCCACTGCCGCGGGCCGAATCGGTGAGACCGACGAGTACGAGCGGTGCAAGAAGTTCCTCACCGACTCCGACCCGGCTGCCGCCGAGGCCACCGGCCTCAAGGACTAGCAGGCAGGACCAGCCGGAGGTCGCTGGTGTGCCGGTACCACGTCCAGCGCTCCACCGGCCGTGGATAGGGCACCCCGTCGGACTCCGGGACCATCGGTTCCCCGCCGAACTGGAACGCCCTGGCCGGGAAGTCCTCGCGCCGCTTCACCAGCCGGCCGCGGGTGACCGTGGCCACCAACCCGGCGGTGCCCGCCGCGGGGCGGACGGCGATCGACTGTGCCTCCCCGCGCAGTGCGGTCGTGTCGTCGCAGTAGGCGACGCCGCGCGGACCGCGCAGCACACCCTGGCCGAGGAGCACGCCGCCGCCGTCGTCCCGGATCAGCGGCACGGGGTGGGCGGTGCCGGTCAGTGCCAGTTCCAGCGCCCGCCTGCGGTCGGTCGGCAACCGCCACACCGCGGCGACGGCCGAACCGGCATCCGTCGGCACGTATCCCACGGTGGTCGCGTCGAGTTTCTCCTTGCGGACCAGGCGAAGTACCACGGCGGCCAGGTCGGCGTCGGTGCCGACCACGACCAGTTCAGCGGCCAGTAGTGGATCGACCTCAGCACGGCCGGGACGCGCCGGAAGCGTCTCCAACCGCACCCCCGCCGGTGCCGCGAACCCCTCCTCGGCACGCCCGCAAACGAGCACCACTCCCCGCACCCGAAACTCCTCGGTTAGGCTCATGCACCGGCATTTCCAGCGCCAATGTTTCCTGCCGTTCGAATACCAGGAGTGTCACATGCCGGCCATCGTGCTCATCGGCGCCCAGTGGGGCGACGAAGGCAAAGGCAAGGCCACCGACCTGCTCGGCGATCGGGTCCAGTGGGTGGTCCGCTACCAGGGCGGCAACAACGCGGGCCACACGGTCGTCCTGCCCGACGGTCAGGACTTCGCCCTGCACCTCATCCCGTCCGGCATCCTCACGCCGGGCGTCACCAACGTCATCGGCAACGGCGTCGTGGTCGACCCGGGCGTCCTGCTCGAGGAGCTCTCGGGATTGGAGAAACGCGGCGTCGACACCAGCAGGCTGCTCATCTCCGCCGATGCGCACCTGATCATGCCGTACCACGTCGCGATCGATAAGGTCACCGAGCGTTACCTCGGTGCCAAGAAGATCGGCACCACCGGCCGCGGTATCGGCCCGTGCTACCAGGACAAGATCGCCCGCGTCGGCGTCCGCGTGCAGGATCTGCTGGACGAGAAGATCCTCCGGCAGAAGGTCGAGGCAGCACTGGAGTTCAAGAACCAGGTGCTGGTGAAGGTCTACAACCGCAAGGCGCTCGACCCGGCCGAGGTCACCGACACCGTCCTCGCCCAGGGTGAGAAGTTCGCGCACCGGATCGCCGACACCCGCCTGCAGCTGAACCAGGCACTCGAGCGGGGCGAGACGGTGCTGCTGGAGGGCTCCCAGGGGACGCTGCTCGACGTCGATCACGGGACCTACCCGTTCGTGACGTCGTCCAACCCGACCTCCGGCGGGGCGAGCGCGGGCTCGGGCATCGGCCCCGGCCGCATCACGACTGTGCTCGGCATCCTCAAGGCGTACACGACGCGGGTCGGTTCCGGGCCGTTCCCGACGGAGTTGCACGACGAGGCTGGCGAGAACTTGCGCAAGGCGGGCGGCGAGTTCGGCGTCACCACCGGCCGCTCCCGGCGCACTGGCTGGTTCGATGCGGTCATCGGGCGCTATGCCGTCCGCGTCAACGGCATCACCGACTACTTCCTCACCAAGCTCGACGTGCTCTCCGGTCTGGAGAAGGTGCCGGTGTGCGTGGCGTACGAGGTCGACGGCTTCCGTACCGAGGACATGCCGATGACCCAGACCGACGTGCACCACGCGGTGCCGATCTACGAGGAGCTGCCGGGCTGGTGGGAGGACATCAGCCAGTGCCGCACCTTCGAGGAGCTGCCGGCCAACGCCCGCGCGTACGTCGAGCGGATCGAGGAACTGGTCGGCGCACGCATCTCGGCGGTCGGCGTCGGGCCGGGCCGTGAGCAGACGATCGTGCGCCACCAGTTCGCCTGATCGGGGCCGAAAGCCTTACCTACCGGCTGACGGTTGGCCACCGGAGACTTTCGAGGTAGTTTGAAAGTATGACCGCGCCAGAAATCAACTTCTCCGAGCTGGTGAACAA
This sequence comes from Saccharomonospora sp. NPDC046836, assembly GCF_040645195.1. Lineage (NCBI taxonomy): Bacteria > Bacillati > Actinomycetota > Actinomycetes > Pseudonocardiales > Pseudonocardiaceae > Saccharomonospora > Saccharomonospora sp. NPDC046836. Next base: position 50,678 of record NZ_JBEYXW010000027.1, on the reverse strand, counting down.
GCCCAAGGAGACCGTGAGCAAACTGCAGCGGTCCCAGGGGCGGTATGTTCGCGTCCGGCGCAGGGACGGGGAAGATCTGGTGCTGGCAACAGCCAGTCGCGCGGCCGCCGAGACCGAGGTCAGTTCGGTCACCACCAAGCTCTTTGTAGCTCTCATGCAGCGTGACGAGAGAGTTCGCGCGCTGGTCACGGAGGTTCTGCCGGTCGCTTTCCCGTGGGTGCGGTTCTTGCCCAAGGAAGACGTTCAGGCCTTCATCGTTGAGCTGGTGGAGGTTCTCGAGAGCGCGGAATCGCTGCAGAATCCTGCTCCTGTCGCACACGTGATCACGACCTGGCGGAATACCGCCAACGTCCACGCCGACCCCGAGTTGCTTGCGATCCTGCAGCAGGAAGGCGAAGACCTGGGGCCGGTTGCCGAGCCTGACGCGATGGGCGCATGAGCCCGAAACGGGGCGATGAAGTGGCGCCGCCCGTAGTCGGTGACGAATGGGAGATCAAGTACGCCAAGTCCGACGCGGTGCAGGGCTGGAAGGAACTCAGCAACACGGCTCGTGGCAACGCTCGGAAGGAGTGGGAGATCATGCGCTCTCGCCCAGGGCGGCAACCGACTGCACGGCATCACCAGCTCAAAGGGACGCTCTCGGCGGGTACTGGCTGGAGTACGCCGGCGCCGGGCACCCGAAGGTGACCGAGTAGCGCAGGAACGCCAGCCCGCGCCGATGTGTTCGCGCTTACGAACCGTCGCGACCAGCGGAGCTGTGCGGAGCCCTTCTAGCCCGGCGCAACACTTGCGAGGCGGGTGTGCCAGAAGCGGGCCACGCACGACATCGCTATGGGTAGCATCCGCCACATGATCGAAGGTTTGTCTGCTATGCGCAGTACGCGCCTCCTCGCCGCCCTGGTCGCGGCCTCCCTCACGCTGACGGCCTGCGCATCCGGCGAAGGCGCGTCGCAGGCCGACGACACCACGACGACAGCGGACGAAGGGCAGGCGACGCCGGCACTGGAGAAGCTGTCCGGCGACCAGCTGTGCGGCCTGCTCCCCGCCGCGGCCATCGAACAGCACCTCGGCACCACGGTGCGAGGCAGCGAGGGCGGCGAACGGGGCCGCGCCCCCGAGATGCAGTCGCCGTACTTCCTCACGCGCGAGTGCGAGTACGACACCGACGGGTTCCCGAGCCTGTCCACCGACGTGACCACCGAGTGGGACGACAACACCTCGGACGACGAGGTCCTGCGGAAGGTGTTCACCGACAGCGCGAGCGAGTCCGGCACCGAGGGCGACTACGAGCGCGTGCAGGGCCTCGGCGACGTCGCCGGCTTCGGCGGTGACGCGACACTGTCCAACGCCGACGTCGCCGCGAGGCACCTCGGCGTGGTGTTCCACGTCGGCGGCGAGCGCTTGCTGCTGACGGTCAGCACGCTGGGGAAGGCCGACCTCGCCCAGGTGCGGCCGCTGGCCGAGCAGGTGCTCAGCGGACTGGAGCAGGCCCTGAGGTAGCGGGCAGGCTACCCGACAGGCGTCCGCTTCACGCTGATTCAGCTTTTTTAGCGGATTATCCCTCGGCGTTGACGATGACCGGTTAAGTTGCGTCCTGACCGGCGAGCAACCGCCGGCACCGACGATGACCTGGGGGGATGATGGGCTACGAGGTCAACGAGGCGCAGCTGGCCGACTTCGGCTTCTACCTGAGCGCCGAGGCTGGCTACACGCTGCCGAGCATCGAGAGGCTCGCACGCGACGAGGGCATGAGCTCCGACGGGTTCAAGGGAGTGCTCGAACCGCTCGGCGACGTCGTCAAGGGCGAGGCGTCGGTCGTCGTGGGCGAGGCGTTCAGCCTCATGCAGCGCAAGCTGTGCGACCTCGGCGACGCCGTCATCGCCGCGGCGAAGACCTACGGCTACACCGAGAAGGAGACCACCTCCCTCTTCGAGCGCAACGGGCTCGGCGGCGACACCGGTGAGGAGATCACGTTCGGGTCGGGCTACGGCAACGGCGACGGCTACGACCGGCACCTGGAGGGCGGCTCGTCCTCCTTCACCTACACGGAGCTCGACCTCGCGCAGGTCGAGCGGGGTGACGCGTCGTTCGCCGACGAGGTCGACGCGGGCGCGGTGCTCACGGTGCTCGACTGGATCTGGTCCGAGTTCGGCGTCGCGGGAGGGAAGTCCTTCACCGACTCGATCCTCGAACCGCTCGCGGGCAACCCCAACAGCATCAGGGCCAACGGCGAGGCATGGGTGAGCGTCGGGGGCAACTTCGGCCTGCTGGCCTCGAACATGCTCGACAACGCGGCCAAGCTCGCCGCGGAGGCCTGGGAGGGCGAGGCGGCGGACGCCTTCCGCGAGTTCCTCTCGCAGTACTGGGAAAAGGGCGCGGTCTGGGCGGGTGAGCAGCTCGGCGAGTTCATCGCGAAGGGCTTCGAGAAGATCGCCGAGGTGTCGATCGCCATCGCGCAGCTGGCCGTCGACGCGATCAACAAGATCATCAAGGTCGCGGGCAAGATCGCGGCGAAGTTCATCCCGTATGTGGGCTGGGCCTGGACGGCGATCGAGTACCTCGCGAAGGCGGCGAGCTACCTGCCCGGTGCCGACTTCGACATCGACGCCCTGCACGACAACATCATGGAGATCATCGACCTGGCCCAGAAGGTCTTCGCGCTGTACGAGTCTCTCGAACAGGTCGTCGCCACGATGCAGGACTACTTCAACACCGCCCAGGAGCTCCTCGACACCGTCAAGGCGATCCCCGAGATCAGCAGCGTCGAGGACGCGGCGAGCACCTACACCACGATCAACGACAACCTCGCCGCGCTCGAGGAGCAGACGGGCACGCTGCAGGAGAACCTCGACGACGCCGAGGGCAAGCTCACCGAGCTGGACGAGATCGCCGCGGACGCGGGCCGCTGACGCGGCGACGAGGGGATGACGACAATGCGTTTTCAGTCCGGAGACGACTACCGGTCGACGCGGATGGTGCAGGCCGAGCGGGAGCTCGACGGCCGGATCGACTTCGCCTTCAGCAGGGCACGCATACTGCAGGAGAAAGCCGAGGAGGTCGAGCAGAAGCTGGCCAAGGACGCCCAGCCCCCGACGAACGAGGAGGTCGCGCGCTTCAAGGCCTATGTGCTCGGCCATGCGCGTACCGAGGAGTGGCAGGTGGTGGTCGAACGGATCGGCCGGGGCGAGCTGACCTGGCGCCAGATCGTCGAGAGCGTCGCCGAGGGGCGGCTGGACAGGGACGTCTCGGCCGCGATGGCGTCGCTGACCAGAGTGCCGCCCACGACCATGGAGTCACTGACGCAGAGCGGCGTGCTCCCTGATCTCGACAAGGCCGCAGCCGAGGACAAGGACGAGAAACCTGCACAGGACACGCGGCACGAGCGCCCCGCGCTGTCCGACGACGAGTGGTTCGAGGACCAGTCGTTCCTGCGCTAGTGCCACGCCGAGCCCGACGCGTTCGAGTATGCAGATGAGGCTCGCGTCGCTTGACCTGGAGTGCACTCCAGGTGCCACTCTGGGTAGGTGAGCTTCTACTCCCCGGCCCAGGTCGCCGAGAAGACCGGGTTCAGCATCGACACGCTCCGTTACTACGAGAAGATCGGGCTGCTGCACACGGTCGACCGCACGCCGGGTGGCCGTCGCCGGTTCTCCGACGCCGACCTCGGCTTCCTGCGCCTGCTGCGCTGCCTGCGCGATACGGACATGCCGATCGCCGACATGCTCCGGTTCGTCGAGTTGCTTCGCGGCGGTGAGGCGTGCCGGCAGCAACGCGTCGAGGTGCTCAAGGCACACGATCGCCGCGTCGAGGAGCAGATCGCGCAGCTGCGGGAAAACCAGCGGTTGCTCCGGCACAAGATCGAGGTGTACTCGGCACCTCAGCCTGCGGCAGCGAGCTGACCAGCCCGAGCACAAGAGGAGAAGCTGTGGAGTACCTCGAGGTACCGGGCACCGGCATGCGCCTTTCGCGGCTGGTGCTCGGCACGATGACGTTCGGTGACGCGGTGGATCGCGACACGGCGGCCACCATGCTCGAGATCGCCGCCGACGCCGGCATCACCATGTTGGACACCGCCAACGGCTACGCGGGCAGCGCGTGCGAGAGCCTGCTCGGTGAGCTGCTCGCCGGGCGGCGGGACCGGTTCCTCATCGCGAGCAAGGTCGGCATGCCGCATCCGGACGCCGACGGTGCGCCACCGCTGTCGCCCGAGGCCATCCGCCGCTGCGTCCGCGGCAGCCTCGAGCGGCTCCGTACCGACTACCTCGACGTGTACTACCTGCACCAGCCCGACCGGCGGACGCCACTGGCGGACACCGTCGGTGCACTCGCCGAGCTCGTCGAGCAGGGGATCGTGCGACAGGTCGGCGTCTCGAACTTCGCTGCCTGGCAGATCGCCGAGCTGCGCCATATCGGTGGACCGCAGCCACTGTTCTCGCAGCCGCTGTACAACCTGATCAGCCGCCGGGTCGAGGAGGAGTACCTGGAGTTCGCGCGGCACGTGGGGCTGACCAACATCGTCTACAACCCGCTCGGCGGTGGTCTGCTCACCGGCAAGCACCGGTTCGGCGAGACGCCTGCCGGTGGACGTTTCGGCGACTCGGCGCTCGGGGAGATGTACCGCAGGCGCTACTGGGATGCTCAGCTGTTCGAGGCGGTCGACGCGCTGGGCGCCGTTGCCCGCGAGGCGGGTGTGACGTTGCCCGAGCTGGCTCTGCGCTGGTTGCTCTCTCGCGCCGATGTCGGTGCCGTGCTCATCGGCTCCTCCCGCGTCGAGCACCTGAAGTCCAATGTGGATGCCGCGCTGGGTGGCGCGTTGCCGGCCGAAACAGCGCAGCGCTGCGATGAGGTGTGGCAGCGTCTGCGCGGCCCGGTCCCCGCCTACAACCGCTGAGGCGAAAAGAAGGGCACTGGTGGGCGGGCGCGCCCACCAGTGCCGGTGTTCGTCACTACGCCGTCGCCCGCTCGGCGGTGTAGGCCTTGACCGCCTCGATCGCGATGTCGGGGTGGTCGGCGAAGAGGCCGTCGATGCCGGTCGCGAGGAAGGCCTCGTACTCGGCGAAGATGTCACCCCACTGCGCCGGGTCGGCCGAGGACCTGAAGTCGGCCGGCAGGAAGTTGTTCTCGGCGCGGAACGTCCAGGGGTGCACGGTCAGACCGACGCGGTGCGCGTCCGCGACGAGCGTGGTCGGCTGCGTCAGGTAGCCGTTCGCGTCCCGCGGGATGATGCGGTCCTTCTGCGGGCCGAGACCCTTGGCATAGGACGCGATCTCCCGCAGGCCCTTCGGCGTCAGCAGGTCGCTGTAGGTGCGGGGGTCACCGGAGACCGTGAAGTCGTAGGGCTTGCCCGAGCCGTCGACCAGCTGTACGAGCGGCACCCGCACCTGCTTGCTGAGCGCCTTGAGGTTGCCCACCTCGAAGGACTGGATGTAGACCTTCGCGTTCGGGCGGTTCAGGCCATTGCGGGTGAGGGTGCGCACCAGCTCGGGCTCCAGCGGCAGACCCTGCTCGCGGAAGTAGGTCGGGTGCTTGGTCTCCGGGTAGATGCCGATCTGCCTGCCCAGCTCCTTCGAAAGGCGCTTGGCGAGGTCGATCACCTCCTGCAGGGTCGGCACCTCGAACCGGCCGTCATAGATCGTGTTGCTCGGCCGCAGCTGAGGGATGCGCTCCTTGGCCCGCAGCGTCTTGAGCTCCGCGAGGGTGAAGTCCTCGGCGAACCAGCCGGTCACCTCGACACCGTCGAGCAGCTTGGTGGTCTTGCGGTCGGCGAACTCCGGCCGGGTGGAGACGTCGGTGGTGCCGCCGATCTCCGGCTCGTGCCGGGCGACCAGCACGCCGTCGGAGGTGATGACCAGGTCGGGCTCGATGAAGTCGGCGCCCATGCGCGCGGCGAGCTCGTAGGAGGCCAGCGTGTGCTCGGGGCGGTAGCCGGAGGCCCCCCGGTGCGCCACGATCACCGGCCCGTTGTCACCACGACCCGCGTTCACCGCGGCGTCCGTGGCAGCGTGCACGGGACTCGTCACGCTGGCCATGCCGAGCACGGCGAGCGCGCTCATTGCGACCAGCACCAGTCGCTGTCGAAACATTCTGTGCCCTCTCTTGCTGACGCGTCAGGGAGCTACGACTGAGACACCCTCGCGGGCAGTGACGACACCCCAGCGACACCGCGGCGGCAGCCAGGAGACATGCCGGTGAACGGCAGGAGACCGGCGCCGCTACGCTGGTCACCTGTGCGCGTCCTGGTAATCGGCTCCGGAGCCCGTGAGCACGCCATCGTTCTTGCCGCATCCCACGACCCCGCGGTCACAGCACTCGGCTGTGCCCCCGGTAACGCGGGAATCGCGGCGCTCGCCGAGCCACTCGGCGTCGACCTCACCGACCCGTCCGCGGTCGCCGCGCTCGCCGGGAGGTGGCAGGCGGACCTTGTGGTGATCGGACCCGAGGTGCCGCTGGTCGCCGGCGCCGCCGACGCGGTCCGCAAGGCCGGCATCCCCTGCTTCGGCCCCTCCGCCGCGGCAGCGCGCATCGAGGGTTCCAAGGCGTTCGCCAAGGAGATCATGGGCGCAGCCGGGGTGCCGACCGCACGCAGCGAGGTCGTGGACAACCCCGCCCGTCTCGACGCCGCGCTCGGCCGGTTCGGCCCCACCTGGGTGGTGAAGGACGACGGGCTGGCCGCGGGCAAGGGCGTGGTGGTCAGCCCGGACCTGGCGCTGGCTCGCAAGCACGCGCTGATGCTGCTCGACGGTGGGCACCCTGTGGTGCTCGAATCGTTCCTCGACGGCCCGGAAGCGTCGCTGTTCTGCCTGGTCGACGAGCGGACCGTCGTGCCGCTGCTGCCCGCCCAGGACTTCAAGCGGGTCGGCGACGACGACACCGGCCCCAACACCGGCGGCATGGGCGCCTACGCCCCGTTGCCGTGGGCGCCCCCCGGACTGGTCGATGACGTCGTGGCCACGATCGTGCAGCCGGTCGTCGACGAGCTCGCCGCACGCGGCACGCCGTTCTCCGGCCTCCTCTACGCCGGGCTGGCCCTGACCAGCGAGGGCCCGCAGGTGATCGAGTTCAACTGCCGCTTCGGCGACCCGGAGACGCAGGCTGTGCTCGCGCTGCTGCGCACCCCCATCGCTGGGCTGCTGCACGCCACTGCCACCGGCAAGCTCGCCGAGCACCCACCGCTGGAGTGGGCCGACGGCTCGGCCGTCACCGTGGTGGTCGCCGCCGACGGCTACCCCGGCAAGCCCCGTACCGGCGACGTCATCACCGGTAGTGAGGCCGAGGGCCTCCTGCACGCGGGGACCCGGCGCCGGGACGACGGTGCCATCGTGTCGAACGGTGGCCGTGTGCTCTCCGTCGTCGGCACCGGCGAGGATCTCGCGGCGGCGCGGGCGCAGGCCTACGAGCGGGTGGGCAGGGCCCACCTGCCGGGCTCGCACCACCGCACCGACATCGCCCTGCGCGCCGTGAATGGCGAGATCGTGTTCCCCGTTCGCTGACCTGCTCCGCGAGATTCGCGGGAACCGAGATCCGGTCTCGTTCGTCGAACCGTCGCCAATAGTCCACCCGGGGTTGGTAGCCTGCGGTGGGAAATGGACCGGCTACCGAACGTAGCAGGGAGTGCGCGCATGCCAGAGACGACCGGCTCGTTCATGCCGTTCGCGACGATCTTCGACGGCGGTAGCCAGCTCACCGGGAGCGTTCCGTCAGTTCCGAACGCCCGCGACATCGAGGTGGCGCCGGACAAGATTCTCGAGGTGGCCGGCGTCATCGACGAGCAGGCAGGCGTTCTGCAGGAGAAGCTCGCTCAGCAGCTCGGTGCGCTGCGCGTCCCGACGCCGTCGGAGGACATTGTCTCGACCAACGTGGTCGAGGTCTGGAACGAGGTCATCGCCGGGCACGAGGGCTCCTACGAGCGCAAGGTCCGCGAGTACGTGCAGGGTCTGCGTGAGCTGGCCGAGCAGCTGCGTACCGCGAGCGGCACCTACGCGGTCGACGACGAGGAGAAGGCGGCGAGCTTCGGGGACCGGCGTGTCTACGAGGCTTGACGTGCTCTGCTGCGGTGCGTTCGTCACGCTGCTGCTCGCCGGGTGCACGACCAGCGAGGTCGGCGAAGCGAGCCTAGCGTCAACCGATGCCGCCTCGCCCTCGTTACCCGCGCCGCCTGAGGAGGAGCTGCCCCTCGCCGGCGTCGACCCGTGCTCGCTGTTCACCGAAGCCCAACTGGACGAGCTGAAGGTCAACAGCGAGCCCCGCGCAACGCAGGACGGCCGCGACGGTCCCACCTGCTCACTGGATGTCGACCTCACCGCGCCGTACTACAGCTACTACGTGGAGGCGATCACCACCGCCGACATGCAGGACTGGGTGGACGGTGAGCGCAGGAACACGAGCATGACCACATTGAGCGCACGAGTGGCCGGCATCCCGGCACTGGTGCACTACGCGAAGGGGTCCAGTCCGAGCGACTGCGAGGTGCTGGTCGGCGTGGCCGACGGGCAGACCCTGCGTACCCAGCTCTATCCCACCGACCCGAGCGAGTTCAGCCAGGAGCAGATGTGCGGGCTGGCCACGGAGGCGGCCACGCTCGCCGTGCAGACCCTGAAGGCCACGAGGTAAGGACCCGATATGGACAACCTCGACATCTCGGTGCTGGTCGAGCGGATCGGCGACCACCGGTTCGATGGCTACACCGACAACATGCTCGCCGACGAGATCGACCGGTTTCGGTCCGGACCGGGGATCAGCGGTATCAGCGATGCTGTCGCCGCACTCAAGGCCGTGGCCGAGTCGCTGTCGGAGACCGACGACACGCTTCGCAGGGAGCTCGGCAAGCTCGGCGTGGAGTGGAGTAGCGATGCGGGCAGGCAAGCGGGCGAGACGGTGACGCGGCAGGCGGACTTCTCCGCCGAGGCCAACGACAAGGTCAACGACTCGGCTGAGCGGATCTTCGCGCAGGGCGAGGCGTTCAACCGGACGCTGCACAAGCTGCCGGACGCGCAGAGCCTGCGGCAGGGTGCCGGCGGCTATGGCCTTTTCGACTCGGTGGCCAGTCTCCTCGGCTTCGAAACCGACAACACCCGCCGGGTCGCCGAGGCCAGGGAGGCCAGGCAGCAGGCGCTCCAGGCGCTCAACTCCTACGCGCAGAACTCCGGGGAGAACCTGGCGGGCACGCAGGAGCTGGGCTCGCCGCGTGCGGTGGTCGCCGACACGGGGCCGCGGCTACCCGGTGCCATCGACGCGGGTGGTGGTCCCGGCGACGTCACCATCGCCGCGGGCGCCGCGAACACCCCGGTACCGCCACCGGTCCCTGCGCCAGGGCCCGCCGTGGCTCCTGCCACCGGCGCCGCCGCCAACGTGCCAACGCCCGCGCTTGGTCTACCGGTCCAGCAGCCGGCCAGGCGAAGCACGGGCAGCGTGGGCGCCGCGCCGGGGACGGCTCCGCACCAGGCGACCGCGCCGAGTAGCGCGCCCACTGCCCCCACGCCGGTCACCAGTGTCGCGGGGGTCTCCAGGCAGGTACCGCAGTACCAGCAGCCCGGCACCGTCAGCGGAAGTGGCAGTGCGAGCGTGACGCCGAGCACCGGTGTGCCCGCGGTGCCTACCGGCTCTGGTGCCGCCCCGGGCACGGTGTCCCCGTCCCCGCCTCCGGCGACCGGCGGTGTCGTGACAGGCCCACGCGCGCCCGGTGCGGCAGTGCCCGGCCCCATCGGCGGGACGCCCGGTGCGCCTGGCGGAGCAGCCGTGCCCGGCTCCTCCGGCGGTGCGGGCGGTGCCAGTGGCGCACCACCGGCGGCCGGCGCGGTCGTCGGCAAGTCCGCCACACCGGGTGCGGGCGGCGGTGTGGGCGGCGCAGCCGAGCAGCAGCCGCTGGCCAAGGGCAAGTCCTTCGGCGCGGTGCCCCAGCCCAGTGTGCCGGGTGGCACCGTCAGCAGCGGCGGGTTCACCGCCGTGCCGCGTGGTGCCTCTGTCAACGACCTCGGCGCCGGTGCGGCCGCGCTCGCCGCCGGCGGCGTCGCTGGTGCCCTGAGTGGCGATGACGCTCGCCGCGGCCGGGGTGTGGGACGCAGCGCGCCGGGTGCCGCCCGTTCGCCGCACCAGCTCGCCATCGGTGACCTGCCCGAGGAGGAGGCGAAGGCCCAGCGCAACTCCGAGCGGCTCAGCCCGCGGGCCGAACGCCAGCGGGGCGGGTTCCTCGAGAAGGCCGCGCCGCAGCAGGGTGGCGAGGACGATGCCACCCACGTGCGCCGGTACGGCGTCGATGACACGGACCTGTTCACCGACCAGCGCATGGTCGCACCTGACGTGCTCGGTGACGATGCGGACGGGCGCCGGTGAGCGCAGGCGGCAGCGTGGTCCTGTCCACGCTGGAGTTCGACGTGCTCTGGGAAGCTGCGCGGTTGCCGGAGCGGCATGTCGCGATCGATGTCGCCAGCCCCGGCGCGACCCACAGTGAGCGGGCTGCCCTGGTGGACCGTGCGTGGGAGTCACTGGCGCAGCGACGGCTCGCCAGGGGGCGCAAGGCCGCCCCGGAACTGGTCGACATGCTGAACCTCTTCGTGCAGCCCAAGGTCGCCATCGACGTGTGGGTGTGGGCCGACCGGCAGATCTCCGGCCTCGCCGTCAGCACCGGCAGCCAGGCGTTGCTCGGCGTGGTCGACGGCGACGAGGTCTGGCTCATCCCGGCCAGCGACACGGCGCTGCCCCAGGCCGCCATCTCGGTGGCGGGTGAGCTCCCGCCCGGTGTCGGGCGCTCGGTGAGCGTGCCGCACGACGTCCTGGTGGAGGCGGACGCCGCGGCACGTGGTGACGCCAAGGCGCTCGTGACCGCGCTGGAGGACCGCGGCGTCGCGCTGTGGCAGGCGCAGGAGCTGGCCGGGATGCTCATGGGTGCGGTGTCGCGGGGTCAGTTCGGAGTGCAGCGGCTCGGCCGCGACGGGCAGGTCCACCGGGCGAGCCGGGTGATCGCCTTCTTCGACACCGACGCAGGGCGGTACCTCTTCCAGGTGCAGGCCGGCGGCGACGGGCAGAACTGGGCAACGGTGACGCCGGCGGACAATTCCCTGCTCGTGCAACGGGTTTGGGAGCTACTCGACGAGGTCTGAGCCGGCGTGATCGCGCGCGGACGCGCGGGCCGGGTCGTACAGTTGGCCGGAACCGCCATGGGGATCGACGCGTCGAACCGGCGGACACAGATGGGGTGTGTGAAGGGGATGACGGAGCCGTGCCCGTATACGACGCAGAGTCGATGAACATCACGGCGGGAATGGTCGACAGGATTGCCGAGGACTTCCGCACGTCGAAGGCGCAGCTGAAGGGCGTCGAGGGGGAGAGCCCGTTCGGTGACGTCGAGGACCCGGAGAACCCGGACCAGGCGTCGGGCACTCTGGGCTCCTTCACCACGGGGATGCAGAGCGAGTTCGAGACCGCGGCCGGATTGATGACGGCTGCCAGCACGGCGTTGCGTGACGCCGTGCGCGCCATGACCGAGGCCGATGCCGTCGCGGCCGACAACCTGACCGTGCGGGATCTCTGATGGCAGGCGCGGGAATCCCGGCGGAATGGTCCGATGTGGAGGCCAAGGCCGGCAAGGTCGACAAGGTCAACCCGGGTGAGATCCAGGAAGTCGCGCGGCAGTTCGACGACGCGTCACGCAACGCGGGCGACCACACCGCTGCGCTGACCAACGCGGCGGCCCCGCTGCGGGACGGCGGCGTGTGGGACGGCCCCGCTGCCGACGCGTTCTTCGACTACGTCAACCAGGTCGCGGCAGCGGGCAACAAGGTCAAGGACAAGCTCGACGAGGTCGCGCGGGAGCTGACCACGCTGCAGGAGACGCTTGCCAACCTCAAGCAGCAGATCCAGAGCACCAAGGAGGATGCGCGGCGCGCCATCGACAACCGCAACAACGAGGCGGAAGGTCAGGCGCAAGCCGCGCGCGCGGCCATGCAGGCGTTTCACAACGGCGAGCGGGACGCACCGCCGTCGCCAACAGCAGAGGAGATCATCCAGGCCGCGGGCCGGGACAACAGCCGCACTGCCGGCGACGCGGCCCGCCGGATCGACGACCTGCTCGGGCAGTCCAACGAGGCGATCCAGCGCGCTCAGCAGCTGATGAAGACCGAGGTCGATGGTGGGTTCGCCACGGTGCCGCCACCGGGCGGCTCGGGTTCGCAGATGCAGTCGACCGGCGAGATCAGCGGCGGCGGTTCCGGTTCGGGCGGGGGCGGCGGCTCCGGCGGCGGTGGTGGTGCCGGCGGGCTCGGCCCCAGTGGGGGTCCGCCGTCGAGCGGTCCGCCGCCGGGCAACGTCGAGCAGTGGATTCGCGAGGCCATCAGGATTCTGCAGGCCAACGGGATTCCGGTGACCGAAGAGAACATCGACGAGATCTGGACCATCATCGAGAAGGAGTCCGGCGGCGACCCGCACGCCATCAACCTCTGGGACTCCAACGCTGCCAAGGGCATTCCGTCGAAGGGCCTGATGCAGTGCATCGACCCGACGTTCCAGGCCCACAAGCTGCCCGGGCACGACGACATCTACAACCCGGTGGACAACATCATCGCCGGGGTTCGTTACACCTTCGACCGCTACGGCGGCTTCGAAGGGCATCCGGGGCTGAAGGCGATGGCCTCCGGCGGGGGTTACCAGGGCTACTGAGTCCAGCATGAAGATCCCCTCATCGCAGGCTCAGACCGGATTCACGGTGCCCGGCGATCGTAAGATCCATGAGCGAATCCGGATGGGTCCCGGCCGAGGCCGACCTCGCGCGACTGTGGGCAGGCGCGGCCGATGTGGCCGGCGGGACGGTGACCGGATGCCGCACCACCCAGTTCGACGTCCAGCCGGGAGCGGCCACCACGGTCGCGGCTCAGGTGGACATCGCCTGGCCGGGTGGCGAGCACACCACTGAGACCTTCGGCGCGACCACCTCGGCGCATGCCGCGGCCGCGCTGCGGATGTCCGACGGTGCCCGCGAGGTCGGTGTCTGGAGCTTCCCGCACGACCCCGCCCTGCCAGGCCTGCCCGCAGCGCTCGACCCCCACCGAATGCGGCGTCTCGTCGCCGCGCTCGGACTCGGCGACGACGACGTGCGGCTGCGGGTGCGGGTGCGGGCGTACCGGCCGTGCCGGCGCGCGGTGGTCGAGGTGCGGACACCGCGAACGAGCCTGTTCGTCAAGGCCGTCCGGCCGCACCGGGTCGAAGCCCTGCACCGCCTGCATCGCGCGGCTGGCCGGGCCAGGGTGCCGGACAGCATCGGCTGGACCGACGACGGTCTGCTCGTGCTCGCCGGGCTGCCCGGCAGGCCGCTGAGGCACCTGCTCCTCGGCGGTGGCCCAATCGGCGTCGATCCCGCGGACATCGTCGCCGCGTTGCATGCGCTGCCCCCTGAGTTCGGCGAACGCCCCGCTCGCCCCGGCTGGGGGCAGCGGGCGAGGCATTACGCCGATGTGGTGGCGGCCGTGTTGCCCGAGGCGGGGCCTGCCGCGCACGTGATCGCCGATGCGGTGATGTGCACCGGCGAGCCGGCTATTCCCGTGCACGGGGACTTCTACGACAGCCAGCTCCTCGTCCGGGACGCCGAGCTGACCGGCCTGCTCGACATCGACACCGCCGGGGCGGGCGACCGCTACGACGACCCCGCCTGTCTCCTCGGCCACCTCGCCGTGCTGGCACAGGTGCGGCCGGAGCGCTCAGCCGTCGTCGACGGCTTCGCCGCACGCTGCTTTGCCGAGTTCGCCCGGCACTGGGACCTCGGCGTGCTGCGCACTCGCGTGGCCGCGGTCGTGCTGTCACTGGCAACGGGCCCGCACCGCGTGCGGGAGCCGCAGTGGCGCACGGCGACCTGGCAGCGGCTCGAGCTCGCGCGCCGCTGGCTGACCGCTGCCTGAACACCCCTGGTTGTTCGCCAATCACCGAGAGAAAGGAAATCCGATATGACCGAGAAGAACCGGCGTCCCTGGCTGGTGGTCGCGGCGACCGGTGTCGTCGCCGGAGTGGGCGGGCTGCTCGCCGTCGCGAGTACCGCGTCGGCAGATGTGCGGCTCAACGACACCAAGGTGCCCACCCAGGTGCAGCTCGTGGACTACGCCCAGGACAACGGCCACTACACCGACGACTCACCCGAGTCTGCTGATTCGCCGGAGTCCGCTGATTCGCCCGAGTCTGCCGACTCGCCGGAGAGCCCGGCCAGCCCGCTGAGTCCGTTGAGTCCGCCCAGCCCAGCGAGCCCGGACACTCCGGACAGCCCGCGCTGACGCACCGGCCGGGACCGGGAGGGGAGCGCCTACGCTCGGGCGCATGGTCGAGTTCGCTCCCTTCTCCGGTCCGGCGCAGCGGGCCGACGTGGCTCCCTTCCACGTCATGGAGGTGCTCTCGGCGGCGCAGGCCCGCCAGCGCAGTCACGGTGACGTGATCGCACTCTGCGCGGGGCAGCCCACTGCCGGTGCACCACGCCCCGTCCTGGCGGCGGCGGAGCGAGCGTTGGCGGACGGCGACCTCGGCTACACCGTCCAGCTGGGGATTCCGGAACTGCGCGAGGCGATCGTCGGCCACTACGACCGCACCTACGGCCTGCAGGTCAGTCCACAGGACGTGATCGTCACGACCGGCTCCTCCGGCGGGTTCCTGCTGTCGTTCCTCGCCGCGTTCGACGCAGGCGACCGCGTGGCGATGGCGAGGCCCGGCTACCCGGCCTACCGCAACCTGCTCTCGGCGCTGGGCTGTGAGGTCGTCGAGTTCGCAACCGACGAGCGCACCCGGTTCCAGCCGACCACCGACCTGCTCGACGACCTCGGTCCCATCAAGGGCCTCATCGTCGCCAGCCCGAGCAACCCCACCGGCACCGTGCTGCCGCCCGGCGAGCTGGCCGCGATCGCAGGCTGGTGTTCCGCACGTGGCGTCCAGCTGATCAGCGACGAGATCTACCACGGCATCTCGTATGAGACCGAGCTCGGCTGCGCGTGGCAGACCTCCACCGAGGCGCTCGTGCTCGGTTCGTTCTCGAAGTACTTCGCGATGACCGGCTGGCGGCTCGGCTGGATGCTGGTCCCCCAGCGCCTGCACCGGGCCGTCGACGTGCTCACCGGCAACTTCAACATCTGCCCGCCTGCGCTGGCGCAGCGTGCTGCCGTCGCGGCGTTCACGCCGGAGTCCTACGCGGAGCTGGACGGCCACGTGGCGCACTACCGCGCCAACCGCGACCTGCTGCTCAAGGGGCTCGGCGAGCTGGGCCTCGACCGCGTGGCACCTGTCGACGGCGCGTTCTACGCCTATGCCGACGTCTCCGCCCACACCGAGGACAGCCTCAGCTGGTGCCAGCGGCTACTCGCCGACACGGGCGTGGCCATCACGCCCGGCATCGACTTCGATCCCGTGAACGGGGGCCGGTTCGTCCGGTTCTCCTTCGCCGGCGCCGAGCACGAGGTCACCGAGGGCGTGCGGAGGCTGGGGGCCTGGCTGTGACCCGATCCGGTGGTAGCGGGTCAGGGGGAACCCGGACATTTCCCTGAACGTTGGCCATGTTGTGGGGCATCCGGACCTGCCTCATGCCAACCTGGGTGGACAGGACGGCTTCTCGGAGTGCAGCGGAGGATGATCATGTTCTGGAAGATCGTCGGGGGTCTGCTTCTGGCTTGGCTCGCCTTCATGGTGATCGGGTCCGTGGTGGGCTTCCTGGTGCAGGCAGTCTTCTGGATTGCCGTCATCGGTGGCGTGGCGTTCCTTGGCGCGGCGGCGTACGGAGCGATCAAGGGTGGGGGCGACAAGAAGCAGATCCGCTCCTGACCCACACCGTCGATGTCGATCGTCATCGGGGTGCTGTCCCTCCTGCTGACGGCGGCATTCCTGAGTGCTGGTGGCGCACGGCTGATCGGTGCCGAGCCGCTACGCTCCTACGCCACACACCTCGAGGTGTCCCCGCGGGCCAACAAGGCCGTGGGGGCGATCGAGCTCGCGGCCGCCGCCGGGCTGATCGTCGGCTTCTGGTTCCGGCCAGCAGCGTTCGCCGCCTCGATCGGCCTGGTCGTGCTGATGGTCGGCACGGTGGTGCGGCACGTGCGGATCGGCGATCCAGCCGCCGCCGTCGCCCCCGCCGCAACTCTGGGGGTACTGGCCGTCGCCAACGCCGTTCTCCTAGGCCTCGCCGGAGCCGTATAACGACGTTTCCCCAAGGCCACCTTTTGCGAACACGGCGGCGCGCAGCGTCTCCGTCTGGGTGGCGGTGGGAGACGGGTGGGCGCATTGAACGCGACCAAGGTGGCCTTGGGGGCGCTTACAACAGTTCCGCCGCGGCTGCGGTTCCCTGCCACAGCTGGGCGCGTAGGCCCGCGGCCCTGGCGCCGTCGATGTTGACCTGCCGGTCGTCGAAGAACAGGCAGTCCGGCGGCTCCGCGCCCAGCCGGGACACGAGCAGCTCGAAGATCGCCGCATCGGGTTTGGCCAGTCCGACGTCGCCGGAGAACAGCAGCTCGCGAAAATGCCGGGTCCACGGCTGGAGCTCGGCGAACCGCGCGAACGACGCCGGCGCGTTGGACAGCAGTGCCAGCGCGGTGCCCGCCTCCGCCAACGCTGCCAGCAGCTCCGGCATCGCCGGATCGACCTCTGCCCAGCCCGCGATGTCCAGCCGCGTCAGCTCCGCCGACACGGCCTCGTCCACGGTCACGCCAACGGCGTCGCCCACCACCCGCCAGTAGGGCAGGTCGCCTGAACCCCGGTCGTAGGCGTCGCGGTGGGTCCAGTACGCGGGCTCGAAATCGGCGAGTGGCACCCCGAGCACGTCGGCCAGCCGCGGTAGCGCGGTCGTCCGCGTGGAGATCACCTCGCCGTAGTCGAAGACCACCCAGCTGCGCGTCACCGCCCACCGGCCTTGATGCGGCCCAGCGCCTCCTTGACGTCGGCTGCCGAGACATCGCGGTGCGTCACGAAGCGCACCTTGCCCGCCATCGGCAGCGTCAGGATGCCGAGGCCGCGCAGTGAGTCCAGCGTCAGCAGCACGTCCGGCACGGTGGCGAGCACGATGTTGGTCTGCGGCTCGCTCACCTCCCAGCCGAACTCGCGCAGCCCCGCCGCGAGCGCCCTGGCATTGGCGTGGTCGGTGGCGAGATCGCCGATCCGGTCCAGTGCGAGCAGCCCCGCGGCGGCGAGGATCCCGCCCTGGCGGACGCCGCCGCCGAGCATCTGGCGCATACGGCGGGCCTGCTCGACGAACTCGGCGCTGCCAGCCACGACCGAGCCCACCGGGGCACCCAGCCCCTTGCTGAAGCAGGCCGACACCGTGTCGACGCCGACGGTGAGCGCGGCCGGGGGCAGCCCCAGCCCCACTGCCGCGTTCCACAGGCGGGCGCCGTCGAGGTGCACGCGCAGGCCCACGTCCCGCGCCGCGGCGACGAGCTGTGCGTGCTCGTCCGGCTGTGTGATCGCCCCGCCTGCCGCGTTGTGGGTGTTCTCCAGGCAGAGCAGCGTCGTGCGCAGCGTGTAGTACGGGCCGCTGCGGCTACCGGCAGCTGCCCGGATGGCCTGCGGTGATGGCCTACCCGGCCCGGCGTCGTGCTCGAGGGGATCGGGCATGCCGCCGGCGAGCCACGCCGCCGAGCCGAGCTCGTTGACCAGCACGTGCGCGTTGCGCGGCGCGAGGAACCGGTCACCGCGGCGCAGGTGCACCGACAGAGCGATCAGGTTCGCCATCGTGCCGCTCGGCGTCCAGAGCGCCGCCTCCATGCCGAGCACGGCCGCCGATCTTTCCTCCAGCTGCCGGATCGTGGGGTCGACGTCGATGACGTTGTCGCCGACGTCGGCGCTCGCCATGGCCGCCCGCATCTGGTCATCGGGCCGGGTGAGCGTGTCCGAACGGAAGTCGATAGGCGAAGTTGCCGCGGAGGTCACGGTCCGATCACATCACATCGTTAGTTGCTCTCACAACAGAGCCGTCAGCGCGCGCGAGCTCATCCGGACATGCAACCGTGGAGCCCGGCTTTTCCGTCCTGACTATTCGACAACACAACCGACCGGAGAACCAACCGCGTGGACCACCGCGACGAGCAAGCGTTCGCGGAGTACTTCGCTGCGAAGCGGGACTCCGTGCGCCGGACCGCGTACCTGCTCTGCGGTGACTGGCACCGGGCCGACGATCTGGCGCAGACGGCGTTCGTCGCATTGCACCGCAAGTGGCGCAAGATCCGCGACCGTACCGCCCTCGATGCCTACGTCCGGACCACCCTGGTGCGGGCGACCATTGACGAGTCACGGCGGCCGTGGCGGCGCGAGCGGCAGTCCGACGAGCTGCCCGAACGGCCGCAGGCGGAGCCCCCGCTCGCCGACCGGGTCGCGACCAGGGAGGACCTGTTGGCGGGGCTGCGCAAGGTGCCACCGCGCCAGCGCGCGGTGCTGGTGCTGCGCTACTTCGAGGGCCTCGACGTCAGCGGTGTCGCGCAGGCCCTCGGGTGCAGCGAGGGAAACGTCAAGAGCCAGACCGCGCGTGGGCTGGCCAACCTGCGCACCGTGCTCGGCGAGGAGGTGGAGACACATGGATGAGCGTGAGCTGACTGAGCTGTTCCGGGATGCGCCGGGCGAGCCGCCCCCGCCGCGGTTCGGCCTCGCCGAGGTCACGACCGCATCCCGCAGGGCCGGCGTCCGGCGCCGGTCCCTGCTTGCCGGCGTCGCGTGCGCCGTCGTGGTGCTGGGCGGCGCAGCAGGCGCGGCGGGCGTATTGCTGAGTGGTAGTGGTGGAAGCAACGAACAGACGACCGCGGCGGCACCCGCGCACGGCGCCGCGCAACCAGGCGAGTCCCCGGAACGTCTCCCCCAGACACAGAGCTTCCCGGAGCCCGGGCCGAAGCAGGGCGGCACGGCGGACGGGGAGCGCACCCTCGGGTGCGACAAGGTCGACCGGGAGCTCGCCACTGCCCTCGCTGGCGAGCTCCCGGTCGCCGCTGCGACCACGGCCGGGCCAGGCCGCAGTTGTCCGACGGGTACGAGCACCGCGGGGTTCCAGCTGGACGGCGGCACGGTCACGGCCGTGCTCGCCCCGCGCGGCCTGGATGTGCCACTGCCAGGGCAACCGCAGGGCAGTGAGGTCGCCCAGCAGGCCACGGCGAGCGGTGGCACGATTTTCGTGATCAGCACCCCGGCGGCCGGTTCGGCGGAGGCGCCGCTTGCCGCTGAGCTCGACCGCATCGCCTCGGCGCTGGCTGCTCGGTTCTGAGTTCCAGGTGGCACACTCTCCGCACATGACGTCAGCAGCGAGCACGCCGAAAGGGGAACGCCGCCGTGCGGCGCTCATCAGCGCTGCCGCCGAGCTGCTCGTCGAGGGTGGGTTCGACGCGATCCGTCATCGCGCCGTCGCCGAGCGTGCAGGGCTGCCGCTGGCGTCGACCACCTACTACTTCGACTCGCTCGACGACCTCATCGCCGCCGCCGCGGAGCACCACGCACGTTCCGAGCTGGCGCGTGGTCACGCGCAGCTGGAGCGGCTGAGCACCGAGCACCGTGGGGTGGACAACCTCATCGAGCTGGTGCTGGACCAGCTGCTCGGCGAGGACCCGGACTACGAGGCCGTGCTGCTGCGTTACGAACGGCTGGTGGCCACCGGACGGCGGCCCTACCTCCGCCCGCTCATGCGCACCCTCGCCGGCGAGCTGCGGGAGCTGCTCACACAGATCTTCGCGCGCTCCGGGGTGGACATCGACCAGCGTCGGCTGGATCAGCTGATCGCGCTGGTCGACGGTGCCGTGGTCAACGCGTTGATCGAGGTCGATCCCGACCCGCGCGCCGCGGCCGCCCGGATGCTGCGTGACGTACTCGGCTGAGCGGGCGGCATGCGGCGCAGGCAGGACCTGGCCCGCCGGTTAGCCTGGCTGGTGTGACCGACAAGCCCAGCATTCCGAACGTTCTCGCCGCCCGGTATGCCTCGCCCGAGCTCGTGGCCCTGTGGTCGCCGGAGTACAAGGTCGAGTTGGAACGCGAGCTGTGGCTTGCGGTGCTCAAGGCACAGGCCGAACTCGGGGTCGACGTGCCCCAGAGCGTCATCGCCGACTACGAGCGGGCGATCGGGCAGGTCGACCTCCCCTCGATCGCCGCGCGTGAGCGGGTGACCCGGCACGACGTCAAGGCACGGATCGAGGAGTTCAACGCGCTGGCCGGGCACGAGCACGTGCACAAGGGCATGACGTCGCGGGACCTCACCGAGAACGTCGAGCAGCTGCAGCTGCGCCGCTCGCTCGAGCTGGTGCGGACGCGCGTGGTCGCGGTGCTGGCCCGCCTCGCGACGCTCGCCACCGAACACGCCGGCCTGGTGCTGGCAGGCCGCTCACACAACGTCGCCGCGCAGGCGACGACGCTGGGCAAGCGGTTCGCCACCGCCACCGACGAGCTGCTGGTGGCGTTCGAGCGCCTGGACGAGCTGATCGCCCGTTACCCGCTGCGCGGCATCAAGGGCCCCGTCGGCACCGCACAGGACATGCTCGACCTGCTCGGTGACCGCGCCCGGCTCGCCGAGCTGGAGTCGCGGGTGGCAGCGCATCTCGGGTTCTCGCAGGTGTTCACCAGCGTCGGGCAGGTGTACCCGCGGTCGCTGGACTTCGACGTGCTGTCGGCGCTGGTACAGGTGGCTGCCGCGCCGTCGAACCTTGCAACGACGATCCGGCTGATGGCGGGGCACGAGCTGGTGACCGAGGGGTTCCAGCCGGGCCAGGTCGGCTCGTCGGCCATGCCGCACAAGATGAACACGCGCTCGTGCGAGCGGGTCAACGGGCTCGCTGTGGTGCTGCGCGGGTACCTGTCGATGATCGGCGAGCTGGCGGGCGACCAGTGGAACGAGGGCGACGTGTCCGACTCGGTGGTCCGCCGGGTCGCACTGCCCGACGCGTTCTTCGCGCTGGACGGACTGCTGGAGACGTTCCTCACCGTGCTCGGCGAGTTCGGTGCCTTCCCCGCCGTCATCGACCGTGAGCTGGGCCGGTACCTGCCGTTCCTGGCGACCACGAAGGTGCTGATGGCAGCGGTGCGGGCCGGGGTCGGCAGGGAGACCGCCCACGAGGCGATCAAGGAGAACGCGGTGGCGGTGGCGCTCGCGATGCGCGCGGGGCAGGCCGGCAACGACCTTCTGGACCGGCTCGCCGCGGACGAGCGCCTACCGCTCGATCGTGCCGGGCTCGACGCGCTGCTGGCCGACCCGCTGTCGTTCACGGGCACGGCGGCCGGGCAGGTCGAGGCCGTGGCAGGCAGGGTCGAGCAGGTCCTCAAGCGGTTCCCGGAGGCCGCCAAGTACCAGCCGAGCCCGATCCTCTGACGTCGGTGCCGGTTTCACCCGGCTCTCATCTCGAGGCCAGCGGCCGGTAAACCGCGTCGGGCGTAATGGAGGGCGTGGCCACCTCCCTGCTGGTGTCGCTGTCCGGGGCCACCGCCCGGACGTTGCACCGCTGCGCGGACCTGACCGCCGAGCTCGACAAGCGCGGCGTGCCGTTGTCGATCCTGTTCGCCCCGAGCGCCGAGGCCGGCTCCCCGCTGGTGGCCGACTGGGTTCGCGCGCGGGTGCGCTGGGGTGACGCGGTGCTGCTGCACGGCTACGACCAGCGGGTCAGGGCCGAGTTCGCCTCGCTGCCTGCACATGAGGCGCGGTTGCGCCTCATCGCGGCCACCGCCGGGATGGAACGGTCCGGCGTGCGCACGACGGCGTTCGCTCCGCCGCGCTGGCGAGTCTCGCAGGGCACGCTCGAAGCGTTGCGGGAGCGCGGGTTCTCGCTGTGTGCGGACCTGTCGTGTGTACGTGACCTGCGCGATGGGACGGTGCTGCGTGCGCGGGTGCAGGGCTTCGGCAGCCAGTACCAGCTCACCGAGACGGTGCGTTGCTTCACGTTCGTGCTCGGTGCGGCCAGGGCCGCCCGGCGGGGCGGCCTGGTCCGGCTCGGCGTCGACACCCGCGATCTGGAGCGGCCCGGCAGGCGGCAGGCGCTGCTGGACGCGATCGATGTCGCGCTGGAGAACGACGCCACCGGCCGGACCTACCTCACAGCTGCACCGTCTCGCCTCGGGGTAACACCCTGACCTCGGTGCCGTTGGGCGCGAGGTTGGTGAACAGGCCGTAGTGCATGGCGGGCCTCGCCAGCACCGCCTCGTGGATCGGCACCGCCAGCCGTGGAGCCACGGTCCGCAGGTAGTCAACGGCTTCGCCTGCTTTGAGCCACGGTGCGGCCGTCGGCAGGCCGAGGACGTCGATCCGTTGCTGCGGAACGAAAAACGAGTCACCCGGGTGGTAGAAGGCCCCGTGGTCGATGACGAAGCCGACATTGGGGACCACCGGGACGTCGGGATGGATCGTGGCGTGCTGGCCGCCGACGACGTTCACGGCCATGCCGCCGAGGTCGAACGCATCGCCGGGCTGGACGGTGTGGGATGGCAGGCCCAGCTTCTCGACGGTGTCGGTCGTGCCGGCGTCGGTGATGAGCTGCGCACCCGGATTGGCTGCCAGCAGTGCGGGCAGCTTCTCCGTGTCGATGTGGTCGTAGTGCTGGTGCGTGATGAGGACCGCGTCCAGTTCCCGCAGTGTCTCGAACCCGCTGGAGAACGCGCCGGGATCGATGAGGATGCGGGCGGCGCCGGTCTCAACCAGCACACAAGAATGTCCGAAGTGGACGATTTGCATGGCTTGCCCTCCCGTGTAGTTGGCAGATTGCCAGCAATGGCACCGGGTCGTACGCTGGCCCTATGACCACTGTGCACGCAGTTGAGACGTTCGACTCGCTCAACCCGGCAACGGACGAGGTGATCGGCACCTATCCGGTGCACAGTGCCGATGAGGTCCAGGCCGCCGTCGACCGCGCTCGGGCGGCAGCGCGCTGGTGGGAGTCGCTGGGTTTCGCCGGGCGCGCCGAGCGACTCGCCCGCTGGCGGGGCAGCCTGGCGCGCCGGCTGCCCGAGCTGTGCGAGCTGGTCAGCAGGGAGACCGGCAAGCCCGCCGGTGACGCCCAGCTGGAGATCGTGCTGGCGATCGAGCACCTGGCCTGGGCGGGCAAGCAGGCACGCAAGGTGCTCGGCACGCAGCGCCGTGCACCGGGTCTGCTGCTGTCGAACCAGGCGGCCACCGTCGAGTACCAGCCGCTCGGCGTGATCGGGGTGATCGGGCCGTGGAACTACCCTGTCTACACGCCGCTCGGCTCGATCGCGTACGCACTCGCCGCCGGTAACGCGGTGGTGTTCAAGCCGAGCGAGTACACCCCCGGCGTCGGTACCTGGCTGGTCGATACCTTCGCCGAGGCGGTGCCGGAGTACCCGGTGCTGCAACTGGTCACCGGTTTCGGCGCCACGGGCGCCGCACTCGCCCGCTCCGGCGTCGACAAGATCGCCTTCACCGGCTCGACCGCGACGGGCAAGAAGGTCATGGCCGCCGCGGCCGAGACGCTGACCCCCGTGGTGATCGAGGCCGGGGGCAAGGACCCACTCCTCGTCGACGCCGATGCCGACCTCGATGCGGCCGCGGACGCGACGGTGTGGGGCGCGTTCTCCAACGCAGGTCAGACCTGTGCCGGTGTCGAACGGGTCTATGTGCACCAGGGCGTCTACGACGCGTTCGTGGCCAAGGTGGTGGAGCGGGCGAAGAAGGTCAGCGCAGGCGCCGACTACGGCCCCATGACGATGCCGACGCAGCTGGAGGTGGTGCGCACGCACATCCTCGACGCGCTCGCCCGCGGCGGACGCGCGCTGGTCGGTGGCAAGGACGCGGTGGGCGATCGCTACGTGCAGCCGACCGTGCTCGTCGACGTGCCGGAGGACTCCGCGGCCGTGCGCGAGGAGACGTTCGGCCCGACCGTCACCATTGCCAAGGTCGCGGATATGGACGAGGCGATCGAGAAGGCCAACGACTCCGTCTACGGGCTGGGCTCGACGGTCTTCGCCAAGCGGCGCGGGCTCGAGCTGGCGCGGCGGCTGCGCACCGGGCAGACGGCGATCAATGCGCCGCTGTCGTTCGCGGGTATCGCCTCGTTGCCGTTCGGTGGCCGTGGCGACTCGGGTTTCGGCCGGATCCACGGGCCCGAGGGGTTGCGGGAGTTCGCCCGGCCGAAGGCGATCGCCCGCCAGCGGTTCACCGTGCCGCTGCGGCTGACGACCTTCCCACGTTCTCCGCGGACCGACGCGCTCGTCGGCAAGCTCATCGCCACGCTGCACGGCCGCCGCTAGCGGGCGGCACTTTCCCCGAACCGCTCCCCGCCAGGTCGACCGCGTGCTATGAACGACCCGGTCGTTTCCTGACGCGAGGGGGAACCGGATGAGCCAGCCGGGTCAGGGTTGGTACCAGCAGCAACCGCCGTACCCGCAGCAGCCCTACGGATACGGGTACGGGCCACCGCCCGGGTACGGCTACCCGCACAAGCCGAGCACCGCGATGGCCTATGTGGCGGCCGGCCTTTTCGTACCGGTGATCGCCTTCACCTACATCGTCGTGGCGATCTCCTGGGACGGAACGCCCGAAAGTGAAGGGGATCTCCACGCGCTGGTCTCCGTTCTCGGTGTCGCCTTCTCCGACGACATCACCGGCAATGTCGACTTCGCGATCACCCTCAGCATGATCTTCGCGTCCGTGACCACGCTCTTCGCCGTGCTGCTGGCCTGCCGGCTGCGTGCTGTGCGCTGGGTTCTCGTGTACCTCGCGGCCAACGCCGTCCTCTACTACCTCTACGCGATCACGGACCTGCTTTCCAACGAGGCCGGGGACTACGTCCTGCTGCCGATCGTCGCGCTGTTGCTCTGGGTGGTTCCGCTCGTGGTCGCCACGCTGCCCGCGACGGGGCGGGCGATCCGGAGTGCCAGGCCCGCCGGGCCGCCCGTCGCCCACGGCCATTGGCAATGAGTCACCGTTGGGCCGAAGCGGCGAATCGGTCGGGGTGACGCAACGTGTGGGAATAGCGGTACGTCCTACGCATGTACTACCCACTGAAGAGTGGCACGGGGCCGAGGGGTGTCGGGGGCCTCTCGGCCCCTGAGTTACGCTCTGTGGGCATCGACCTGCGGAAATCTAGGAGCACCCTGTCGTGGCCCGAGTAGTCGTCGACGTCATGCCCAAACCCGAGATCCTCGACCCCCAAGGTCAGGCTGTCGCCGGGGCACTCCCGCGCCTGGGCTTTCACGGGGTGACCGAGGTGCGTCAGGGCAAGCACTTCGAGCTGGAAGTCGACGACTCCGTCGACGACGAGACCCTCGCCAAGATCGCGGAGGGCCTGCTGGCGAATCCGGTCATCGAGGACTGGACCATTCGGAGGATCGAGGCGTGAGCCCCCGCATCGGCGTCATCACCTTCCCCGGCACCCTGGACGATGTCGACGCCGCCCGCGCCGTCGGCTACGCCGATGCCGAGCCCGTCGCACTGTGGCATGCCGATGCCGATCTCAAGGGCGTCGACGCGGTCATCGTGCCCGGCGGATTCTCCTACGGTGACTACCTGCGCTGTGGTGCGATCGCCCGGTTCGCCCCGGTGATGAGCTCAGTGGTCGAGGCGGCAGGCAAGGGCATGCCCGTGCTGGGCATCTGCAACGGTTTCCAGATCCTCTGTGAGGCAGGGCTGCTGCCGGGTGCGCTGGTACGCAACGAGAAGCTGCACTTCGTCTGCCGGGACCAGTGGCTGCGGGTGGAGAACAACACCACCGCGTGGAGTACCCGCTACGACGCGGGCGCGGAGGTGCTGATCCCGCTGAAGTCGGGCGAGGGTGGTTACATGGCCGACCAGGCAACGCTCGACCGGCTCGGAGGTGACGGCCGGGTGGTTTTCCGTTACGTGGGCGGCAATCCCAACGGCTCCCGCAACGACATCGCCGGCATCTGCAGTGAGAACGGCCGCGTCGTCGGGCTCATGCCGCATCCCGAGCACGCGATCGACGCGTTGACCGGTCCGTCCGACGACGGTCTCGGCGTTTTCTACTCCGCACTCGACGCACTCGTCCCCAGCGCCTGACCCGCCAGAGGTTGGGTGCTTTTCAGCCTCCGTGTGCGGCTTGGACGAGGCGGGCGTAGGGACCGTCCGCGGCGAGTAGCTCCGCATGGCTGCCGAGTTCGGTGATCCGCCCGTCCTCGACGACGGCGACCCGGTCGGCCGCGGCCGCGGTGTGCAGCCGGTGGGCGATCGCGATCACCGTGCGCCCGGCCAGCACCCGCGCCAATGTCCGTTCCAGCTCACGCGCCGACGAGGTGTCCAGCAGCGACGTCGCCTCGTCGAGCACGAGCGTGTGCGGATCGGCGAGCACCACCCGTGCCAGCGCGAGCTGCTGCGCCACCGCCGCGGGTACCGCATGCGCACCCGTGCCGAGCCCGGTGTTCAAGCCGTCCGGCAACCCCCGAGCCCACTCCAGCGCACCCGCAGCGCCGAGCGCATCGAGCAGCTGCCCGTCAGTCCAGTCACCATTGCCGGGCAGCACCAGGTTCTCGCGCAGCGTCCCACTGAACACGTGCTGCTCCTGCGTCAACAGCAGCACCTCGCCACGCAGCACGTCGTCCGGCAACGCCGAGACCTCCGCGCCACCGATCGCGACCGAGCCGCTCGTCGGTGCGGCGACCCCGGCCAGCAACCGGCCCAGCGTCGACTTGCCCGCACCGGAGGGCCCCACGACCGCAAGCCGTTCACCGCGCGAAATGCGCAGGTCGATGCCGTGCAGCACCTCCCGCCCCGCCGGGTAGGCGAAACGCACTTCGCGCAACTCGATGTCGCGGCCTGTCGGCGAGCCGCCCGTCTGAGGCCGCGGAGTGCTCCGCACACCCAGCACGCGCCGCGCCGCCGTCACCGACACCGTCAGGTCCTGCACCCACCAGAGCAGCTCGTCCAGCGGAGCCGCGAGAGCCTGGGCATACAACAACATCGTGGTGATCGTGCCGAGCTCCACCAGGTCGTGCGTGTACGCCCAGCCGCCGAGCAGCAGGATGGCGGCGATCGGCAACGCGTGGGATAGCTCGAGGCACGGGATCCACCTGGTCTCAAGCACGCGTAACCGGCGTTCGCGGCCGAGTGCCTTCTGCAGGGCGGACTCACCGAGGGTTATCCGCCTGCCGATGAGGCCGAGTGCCTCGGCTGTCCGCGCGCCCTCCGCCGTCTCGTGGGTACCGGACTGCACGGCCGACCAGGCGTCGAGCATCCGCTCGTTCTCCGGTGGTGCGGCGCGCCAGTACCACCGCGTCGGCCACAGCAGCACCGGCACGGCCACCAGCAGCCCGAGCGCGAGCAGCGGCGAGGTGATCACCATCGCGACGACGGTGAGTAGCACGGTGATCGTCGCGATCGTGATCTCCGGCACCGCGTTGCGGGTCGCGTGGTCGACGCGCTCGAGGTCCGAGGTAGCCCTGCTGAGCAGGTCACCGGTGCCGGCTGCCTCGACCGTGCCCAGTGGCAGCCGCAGCGCCTCGCCGACCAGGTCCTCGCGTGTCCGCGCGAGCACGCGCTCGCCGAGCACGCCTGCGCGTACCCGCGCGACTCGCTTCAGCACGGCCTGCACCAGCAGGATGCCGACGAAGATCAGCGCGAGCAGGTCAACGCCGAACGTCGTGGCGCCGCTCGCCACCTGGTTCACCAGGTGCCCGAGGATCTGCGGTCCGGCGAGGCCGGCGACCGCCGCGAGCCCGAACAGCCCGAGTACCCACGCGAAGTCCCGGCGGTTGGCTCGCAGGGTGGTCAGCGCCCATTGGCGTGCGTCGGCTCGGGTGGCCAGCGGAAGCTTCAGCTGCACAGTGTCACGACCTCGTCCGCGACCGCGGCCCACAGGGGGCTCTGACTGAACACGACCGTCGTCCTGCCCCGGCGCAGGGTCGCGACCCGCTCGGTGATCCGGGCCTCGGTGTGGGCGTCGACGGCCGAGGTCGGCTCGTCGAGGAGCAGCACATCGGCATCGGTGGCCAGCGACCGCGCGAGGCTCAGCCGTTGCCGCTGCCCACCCGAGATCTCCCGGCCACGCTCACCGAGCCGCTCGGCGAGGCCGTCAGGCAACGCATCGAGGATGTCGTGCGCGTCGGCCGCCCACAGCGCCGTCTCGACCGGCACTTCGCTCGGCCGCGCCGGAGCCACCTCGGCGCCGAGGACGCCGGAGAACCACAGGTCCTGGTTGTGCGCATACACCACCCTGGCGCGTAGCTCGGCCAGCGCGACCCGGTTCACGGGGATGCCGGAGAGCAACACAGGTTGAGTGCTGTCGGTGAAGCGCGCCAGGCGTGAGGCGAGCGCCTCACCTGCCGGACCGGCGTCGATGACCGTGAGCTTGCCCGCCACAGCGGTGAACCCGGTTTCGGCGTCGTGGGGTTCCAGCGGTCCATCGGGCAGCGTCACCGGCGCTGCCGGCTCGGCGAGCAGCGGGCGCAGGTTGAGGATCCGGCACGCCCTGCGCGCGCCGACGAACGCCGCCGTCCACACCCCCGCGGCCTCCGTGGCCGTGCTGACCGGAATCACCAGGAATGCCGAGGCGCCGTAGAAGGCGACGAGCTCGCCGACCGTGATGGTGCCGGACATGGCCAGGCGTGCGCCGAGCCAGGTGATGACCACCGTGACCAGACCGGGCAGCAGTACCTCGGCGCCCACGAGCCACGATTCGCTGCGCGCCACGGCCACGCCGGTGCTGCGCACCCGCTGGCTCGCCGCGCGGAACCGGTCGAGGAACTGCCGTTCTCCACCGATGCCACGCAGGATGCGGAGTCCGGACACGATGTCGGCGCCCAGTGCGTTCACCGCCGCGCGCTGCTCGCGTTGCGCGTCGATCTTGCGCTGCAACGGCGCGATCAGCGGACCGATTCCGGCGACGGCCAGTGGCACGCCGATCAGGGCGACCGTGCCCAGCAGTGGCGAGTAGCCGAGCAGCACGACGCCGACCGTGAGGAACGCCACGATCGAGCCAACGACCCTGCCGAGGACCTCGTAGGCGTTGCCGATCTTGTTGATGTCGGCCGAGGTGATCGCGAGCACCTCGCCGGTCGTCGTCTGCTGGCGCAACGCCGCGCCGAGACGGGCGGAGTGCGCCGTCACCAGGCGTTGTGTTGCCGACGCTCCGTGCAGCCACATGCCGAAGGCGAGGAAACTCAGCGTGCTCCCGCACACCGCCTGCGCAAGGCCGATACCGACGATCACGCCCACGAGTGCGAGCAGCGCCGAGGTGTCAGTGCCCGCGATGCCCGCGTCGATGGCCTGGCCGACGGCCAGCGGCAGCAGCGCCCCGGGGACGAGCCACAGTGCGCCGAAAACTGTGGCGCCGGTGGCCAGCCATGGGCGGCTGCGCAGTACGGCGCGGAGGAACCCGGCCGGCGTCGGATGCTCAGGGAGCCGTACCGCCGGGGCCGGATAGAGCTTTTCGGGCACGTCGCCCAACGTTACGAATGACCTGCGGCGATGGCGACCGATTTTCCCCGGCTACCCTGGTGTCCGTGGCACACCCTGACGTCGAAACGCCGGTCATCGACACCACCGCACACGCCGCGGAGACACCTGACCTTCCGCAGCCCTACCTCGAACTCGGCCTCGCCGATGACGAGTACGCGCGAATCCGCGAGATCCTCGGTCGCAGGCCGACCGATGCCGAGCTCGCCATGTACTCGGTGATGTGGAGCGAGCACTGCTCGTACAAGTCGTCCAAGAGGCACCTCGCTTACTTCGGCGAGACCACGACCCAGGAGATGCAGGCGAAGATGCTCGCCGGCATCGGGGAGAACGCCGGTGTGGTCGACGTCGGCGATGGCTGGGCGGTCACGTTCAAGGTGGAGAGCCACAACCATCCGTCCTATGTGGAGCCTTACCAGGGCGCGGCAACGGGTGTCGGCGGTATCGTCCGAGACATCCTGGCCATGGGCGCGCGCCCGCTGGCCGTCGCCGACCCGCTGCGGTTCGGCCCCGCCGACGCGCCGGACACCCGCCGGGTGCTGCCGGGTGTCGTGGCCGGTATCGCCGGCTACGGCAACTGCCTCGGCCTGCCCAACATCGGTGGCGAGGTCGTGTTCGACTCGAGCTACGCGGGTAACCCGCTGGTGAACGCACTGTGCGTGGGTGCGATGCGGGTGGAGGATCTGCATCTGGCGCACGCGTCCGGCACCGGCAACAAGATCATCCTGTTCGGTGCGCGCACCGGGCTCGACGGCATCGGCGGCGTCTCCGTGCTCGCGAGCGACTCCTTCTCCGGCGACGAGACCGCGGGCGGCCGCAAGAAGCTGCCGAGCGTGCAGGTCGGCGACCCGTTCACCGAGAAGGTCCTCATCGAGTGTTGCCTCGAGCTGTTCGCGAAGAAGCTGGTCGTCGGCATCCAGGACCTCGGCGGAGCCGGCCTGTCGTGTGCCACCTCCGAGCTGGCCGCGGCCGGTGACGGTGGCATGTACATCGATCTCGACCGGGTTCCCCTGCGTGCCAAGGGAATGACCGCCGCGGAGATCCTCTCCAGTGAGTCGCAGGAGCGGATGTGCGCCGTGGTTGCTCCGTCCGATGTGGACGCCTTCATGGCTGTGTGCCGCAAGTGGGACGTCATCGCCACCGAGATCGGTGAGGTCACCGACGGCGACCGGCTGGTGATCAGCTGGCGCGGGGAGACCGTGGTCGACGTTCCGCCGCGCACCGTCGCGCATCAGGGTCCCGTCTACGACCGCCCCTACGCAAGGCCTGCCACGCAGGACGCCGTGCAGGCGGACACCCCCGCCTCGCTGCCTCGTCCGTCCACTCCGGACGAACTGCGCGAGACGGTGCTGAAGCTGATCTCCTCGCCGAACCTGGCGTCCAAGGAATGGGTCACCCAGCAGTACGACCGCTACGTGCGGGGCAACACCGTGCTCGCACAGCCCGCCGACTCCGGGGTGATCCGGATCGACGAGTCGACCGGTCGCGGTGTCGCCGTGTCGACCGACTGCAACAGCCGGTTCGTCTACCTGGACCCCTACGCGGGCACGCAGCTGGCGCTTGCCGAGGCCTACCGCAACGTCGCGGCGGGTGGTGCGCTGCCGGTAGCGGTGACGAACTGCCTCAACTTCGGAGCGCCGACCGACCCGGGCGTGATGTGGCAGTTCGAGCGGGCCGTGCACGGGCTGGCCGACGGCTGTGCGCAGCTCGGCGTCCCGGTCACCGGTGGCAACGTCAGCTTCTACAACCAGACCGGGGACACGGCCATTCTGCCGACGCCGGTCGTCGGCGTGCTGGGCGTGATCGACGATGTGAAGCGGCGCATCCCGACCGGAATCGGCGCGGAGGCAGGCGAAAGCCTGCTGCTGCTCGGCGAGACCCACGACGAGTTCGGCGGGTCGGCGTGGGCCCAGGTCATGCACGGCCACCTTGGTGGCCTGCCTCCCAAGGTCGACCTCGAGCGCGAGCGGTTGCTCGCCGAGATCCTGGTCGCCGGTTCGCGCGACGGAATGATCTCCGCGGCACACGACCTCTCCGACGGTGGCCTGGCACAGGCCATTGTGGAGATGGTCCTGATTGGACAGTGTGGTGCGCGGCTGGTGCTCGACCAGGATTCCGACCCGTTCGTGCAGTTGTTCTCCGAGTCGGCCGGTCGCGTGCTGGTCGCCGTGCCGCGCTCGGAGGAGCTGCGGTTCACCGAGATGTGCAGCGCGCGGGGCCTGCCGTGGCGCAAGACCGGTGTGGCCGACCCGGAGTCCGGCGCGCTGGAGATCCAGGACGTGACGACCTTCGGCCTCGACGAGCTGCGTTCCGCGTGGGAAGGCACGCTTCCCGCGCTGTTCGAGGCCTAGGACGTCAGTCTAGGTCGTTGCCCTGGCGAGGCGTCCCGTTTCGTCGCGCTGCTCCACGACGGAGCAACCCGGCGGCAGCGCCACGGCATGCGGCCTGTCGACCACGGCACCGTCCACTGTGTACCACGGCGGGTCCGCCTTCCAGCAGAGGTCCAGCTCCGCTGCGAAGCGGGTCCGCCGTAGGTCGAGCCCCGTGCCGAACGAGGTCTGACCGAACACGGCCTCGCCGCCGAACACCGCGTCCTTGAAACTCGCCTCGCCCTGGAACGTGGTGCCGGCGAAGTCGGCGACGGAGTTGAACGTGGTCCCGCTGAACCACGCGCGCTCGTGGAACGTCGCCTGCTGGCAGCGGAAGCGTCCGGAGAGCCGGCCCGTTCCCGTGCTGGCGGCCGTGAACCACACGGGGCCGGTGAACTCACAGTCGCTGAGGTTGGTGCTGCTGTGCAGGTAGGCGTAGCGCAGGATCACGCTGCCGAGCTTGCGGCCGGACAGGTCGAGGTACTCGAGCGCGGCGCCGGTCAGATCGAGGTCGTAGCTCGGGGCGTCGGCCTTCCCAGCATCGGGCAGCAGATCAAAGATGAGGCGCTGTGCGGTGAGCCGGACCTGTAGCTCGCGCTCGGCCTCCTCGTCTGTGGGCCGGTTCTTGGCTTCGAAGCGAGGATGGGTGAACGGTCGGCGCAGGTAGGCACAGAGCACGTCGAGCACCGTCTGCGCATAGCTTGTGCGGCTGCGTGCGAGGCCGGCGAGTGCGTGCATGGCGCCCACCCGGACCTGGTCGGCGGCGTGGCCGAGTAGCTCGACCGAGCGGGCGAAGCGCTCGTCGGAGATCCGGCTGCCCTCCAGCTCATGTCGCTGGCGCTCGATGTCCTGGCGGGCTTCCTCGATCCGGCGGCGCCGGTCGTTGAGCCACAGCGCGTACAGCGCGACGACAGCACCCCCGGCGAGCCCGCCGGTGCGTAGTGCCTCGCTACTGCTTGTCCGTCCATCGGTGAGCAGCCATGCGCTGATGCTCAGCACCAGCACCACAGCGCACAGGATGGTGCCTACCAGTGGTGACTTCCAGACGATCCGCACGCGACGCATGCGGGCTATCTAAGCCGATCATGCCGCCTCCTCCGCGACTTTGCGCGCGAATGCGATCGTGTCGACAGGCCGCTCCTCACGAACCAGGGTGAGAAGGGCGCCCCGCCGCCCCGATAGCGGGTCTGCGGCAAGGCGCGCGCCTTGTGGTCGCCTTGACTGCCGCGGCTTGACACGGGTCTCCTTATGCCGTTTGCGGGGAGGGCACCAGACTCCGTTGGAGCAGCACGGTGTCCAGCCAGCGGTCGTGCTTGTAACCGACCCGCCGCAGCCTTCCTGCTTCCGTGAACCCACGGCGCCGGTGTAGCTGCAGCGACGAGGGGTCGCCGCTGTCGGCGATGACGGCGATCACCTCCTGGACGCCGGCTGCCGCGCAGCCCGCGAGGAGCGCGTCCAGTAGCGTGCCGCCGAGACCACGGCCACGTACCCCCGGCGCCAGGTAGATCGAATCCTCCACCGTGCGCCGGTACGCGGGCAGCGTCCGCCACGGCGAGCAGTACGTGTAACCGGCGACCCGGCCGTCCTGTTCGGCGACCAGGAACGGCAACCCGGCCCCGATGACAGCGGCGAGCCGCTGTTGCCACTCGCCGATGGTCAGCGGTTCGAATGCGAACGTGGCGACACTGTGCTGCACGTAGTGCGCGAAGATCTCCGCGATCTCCGGCAGGTCGGCCGTCGTCGCCGCACGAAGCTGCTCGCTCGAAGCCGTTTTCTCTATAGGGGAAACATCCACTACGATAGCGTAAATGGACCTCGTGGTACTCGGCCAGCGTATTCAAGGGATCCGCCGCGACCGCGGCATGACGTTGCAGGACCTCGCCGAGGCATCGGCTGTCAGCGTGAGCATGCTGTCGGCGGTCGAGCGGGGTGACAAGGCGCCCACCGTGGTGGTACTCGACCGGATCGCGGTCGGGCTCGGCGTTCCCCTGCCGGCGCTGGTCGCCGAGCCGGATGCAGGCCGGGTGATCGTGCGCAGGGCCGCCGAGCAGGACGTCGTGGACGAGCCGGGCGGCTGGCAACGCACGATCCTCACCCCAGTAGTACCGGGGGTGAACTTCGAACTGATCTCCTCGACGCTGCCGCCGGGGTGCGAGCCGGGTACCTACCCGGCTTACGCCCCTGGCTCACACGAGTACATCGTCGTCGAGTCCGGAACGGTGGAGCTGACCATCGACGGCGACCAGACCATCGTGCTGGACGCGGGTGACTCGATCTATCTGGCCGCCGATGTCACGCTCACCTACGCCAACCGGTCCGACAGGCCATGCACCTACTACGTCGCGGCTCTCATCATGCGTCCCCGCTACGCAGGCGCACGCCTGCCGGTGCCCGGTCGGTCCTAGATGGTCCTAGATGACCGTGAAGGCGGTGATGCAGAACTCGCCGCCCATCATCGCGGCCGCGACACCGCCGTAGGCCTCCTCGCCGTTCAGGGTGCCGGTGACCGAGGCCGCGTACTGGCCCGCCGTCTCCATCGCGCTGTCGGGGGTGAGGCTCGCCGAGCCGCTCGTCGCCTCGTTGACGCTGTCCTCGCTCAGGCTCTGCGCGCCGTTGCACATCAGGCCGAACGCGGCGGAGGAGTCGCCCGCGTTCAGCGCGTCGACGAACTCCGCGATGATGCTGTCGGCCTCACTCGCACTGCCGGGGCTGCCGCTCGAGTCGGCACTGTCGGTCGAGTCGGCACCGTCGGTGGGGTAGGTGTCCGTCGAGGAACCCGGGTCGCTCCCCAGTGAGACGCTCTGCCAGCACCACTCGCCGCCGTCCTTGGCGAGCTCGCTGCTGGCGGACATCGGCTCCCCGGCCACGCTGATCGTCGCGGTCGCCGTCGCCGTGTCACCGTTCTCCGTGACATCGCCGAGCTCGGCGCGCTCGACCTGGCTGGCGTAGCCGATGACCTCGTCGATGTCGGACTCCCCGCTGGGGCACTTCAACGCCTGCAGTGCCGAGGAGTCCTGGTTGTTGAACCCGTCGATGATCTGCTGGGCCAGCGCTGTGGCCCCGCCGGTCCCTGTCTCGGTGCTCTGGTCGGCGTTCTGCTCGGTGCCGCTCGCGTTGTTGTCGTTGTCGTCGGCGAGCAGGAACCCGGGGGCAACGAATGCGGTGATCACGAATGCGATGACGACAACGGCCGCGGCCGAAAGGCCGATCCAGAGCCCGGTCTTCTTCTTCGGGGGCTGAGGGCCGTAGCCACCGCCCTGGGGGTAGCCGTACTGCTGCTGGTACTGACCGTCCTGCTGCGGGAACGCGCCGGACTGCTGGTAACCACCCTGCTGGTACTGGCCGCCATCTTGCTGTGGAAACCCGCCGGACTGCGGGTAACCACCCTGCTGTGGATAGCCACCCTGCTGCTGGTAGCCGCCTTGACCGTACGGGTTGGGCTGCTGGCCATAGGGCTGCCCAGGTTGAGGTGGATACGTCATCGTCAAACCTTCCGTCAGTCGCGGCGCTCCCCGGTGGCGCACTCGGGTAGTGGGACGCCGTCGAAGAAGGTGTGGTTCCCCCAGCCACTGCGTCGACCAGCCCGCATTGTGCCTGGTGAAAAGATCATCCGCAGCACGAGGCTCCCTCTCCGGTCGCGCTGGAGAGGGAGCCTCGCGTTTGTTCGATGTGGATCAGCCGCCGGCCAGGGCCTGGAGCCGGGTGTGGGCCCCGTTGAAGCGGTTCTGGTCGATCGGCTTGGAGGTGTGCTGCCAGAACGTGTGGAAGCTCCAGCCGTGCGGCAGTGCGCCGATGGACGTGTTGTACCTCGCTATCCACAGCGGCACGGTGTTGCCGAAGCTCTGCGCCCTACCCACGCACCTGTTCCACCAGCTGGTCGAGGTGTAGATGACCGGCCAGCGACCGGTGCGCTCGAAGTAGGTGTCGTGGAAGTCGCGGATCCACGCCGCCATGGATCGCTGGCTCTTGCCATAGCAGGCCGCGCCGTAGGGGTTGTACTCCATGTCCAGCGCACCGGGCAGCGTCTTGCCGTCATCCGACCAGCCGCCGCCGTTGTTCACGAAGTAGTTGGCCTGCGCCGCACCGGACGAGCGATTCGGCAGCGCGAAGTGGTACGCACCGCGGATCATGCCCACCCGGTACGAGCCGTTGTACTGCTGGCTGAAGTACGGGTTCTTGAAGCCGGTCCCCTCGGTCGCCTTGACGTAGGCGAACCGCTTGCCCTGGCGCCACCAGTGCCCCCAGTCCACGTTGCGCTGGTGGCCACTCACGTCGATACCCGCGAGTGTGGGCTTCGCCTGGAGGACAGCGGCGTTGAACCTCAGCAGCGGCTGCTCCCCCGTGTCATTGGTCTGTGCGGTCGAGTCATCTCCCTCGACTTTCGCGATCTGCGAGCCCATCGCGTGGTCGTACCTCTGGACGTACTCGTCGACCGACATGCTGTTGATGTACCGGGCGGCACCACCGTCCTCCTTGGTGGCGGCGCCGGCCGGGGTCAGCGCGCTGAGCAGGAGCGCGCCGGTGGAGCCGACGACGGCGGCGGTAACAACCCGCCGCCAGATTCTTCGTGCGGTGGACATTCGGCATATCCCTTCACGATCAACATTTGCCCTCGCTCCGAACGGTGTAACAGGGAACCGTTCGGGTTTCGATTGTTATCGGTAAGTCGACTGCTTGTCACTAGTTGGCATGAATTATCCGCTACAGTGGTCAATTCCGGGGGTGAAAAATACCTGGTAGGCGCCGGTGTGAATCACTTTCTGGCTCACCCTTCGGCCAATGCCGCGAGCCGGTCGGGACTGCCGTTGAAGTAATTCTGATCACCGGGTAGTCGGCCGGAATCCGAGAACTGCCAGATGGTTTGCGTTGGCCATCCGGCAGGCAACTCGCCGATCTGAGTCGCGTACCGCGCGAGCCACAGCGGGTTGGTATCGCCGAATTCGGCACTGTTGCCAGTGCATTTCTTCCACCAGCTGGTGGAGGTGTAGATGACCGGATCACGGCCGGTCTGTGCGGCATAAGTCGCCGAGAAATCCTTGATCCAGGCGACCATTGCAGCTGGTCCCTTGCCGTAACAGGTGTCGCCGTAGGGGTTGTACTCCACGTCCAGCGCACCGGGAAGGGTGCGCCCATCCGGGCTCCACCCGCCGCCGTTGCGCAGGAAGTAGCGTGCCTGCTCGGCACCGCCGGAGATGTCGGGACGAGCGAAATGGTATGCACCGCGGATCATGCCGGCGGCGTAGGAACCGTTGTACTGCTGTGTGAAGTGGTCGCTCTTGAAGCCGGTGCCCTCGGTCGCCTTGATGTAGACGAACTTCGCGCCCGCCTTCGTTGCATCTGCCCAGTCGACATCGCCCTGCCAGCCGCTGACGTCGTGGCCGAGTACGCCTGCCGCGGTGGTGTAGGCCTCTGGCAGAAGGCTGCTGTCGACACCTTCGTGCAGTGCGATCTGCGAGCCCGCGTGGCGCTCGGCGGCGCCCCGGTAGTCGGCGGCCGCGGCCTGGCCACCGCCATAGGTGAGCGAACCGGTGGTAACCACCGCGACCGCGAAACACGCGACGATGCTGCGACACTTCACCTGACTGACACCCCTTCGCCCGTCCGCCTTGTCCGTTTACCCTGCCTGGACCAGGCCATTTCGGCGACCGGGTGTCACCCCATAGAGTTCCCCCGCAGCGGGGTTACCCCTCCTGCGTGAGCGCGTGTTCCAGATGTTCGGCCGGTACGACCGCGGTCACGATGTCGTGCGGGTTGAGCACGAGCGGTTGCCCGCCGAGCAGTTCGACGATGTCCCTGCCGAGCACGGCGCGGGCATGCGGCCACTCGGCCGGTACCAGTGACTTCGTGGTGTAGGCAGGCACCATCACGCGGCCGTCGGTGTTGTGGAAGCCGATGACGGTGCGTTGCACCGGCGAGATGGCGTAGACGAACAGGGTCGAGTCGAGGATCACCGAGGGCAGGTCCTCGGCAGGACGGTGCCGGGTCCGGACCAGTTGCAGCAGCCGCTCGAGGTCGTTGGCGGGCTCCGGGTAGCCCAGTGCCTTCGGCGAAGGGCGGTATCGATCGTTGGGATGGAAGTCCTCGACCACGTCGCCGTTGGCGTTCACCGGGTACGCCCCGACAACGGCCCAGGACGGCACGCGGCCGTTGGGATCGAACGCCTCGTCGATCACGTAAAGCCAGCTGTTCGGGTTGGCCCTGGCGTTGGCCCGCATCTCCTTGGTGATCTTGGGTTTCCTGTTCACCGCGGGTTCGTCGGGTACCAGCCGGTCTGCCTCATCCCGCTGCGCCATGTGCAACCCCGCGTTCCTGCCGTGCCTTCGTCTCATTCATCACTCTACTGTTGGACCATGCCCACATCGCGTTCGGTCGACCCCGCTGAGTTACGATCCGCCGTCGCTGCGGTAGCGGAGTGGCTGACCGGATCTGCGCCGGAGCCGGCCCGCCCGCAACTGGCGAGTGCGGTCAGGCTGAGCCTGCGCACGCTGGCGCAGGTCGCGCCGGGGCGCAGTGTCGAGGTACGGGTGCCGCCGTTCGCCGCCGTGCAGTGTGTGGAGGGTCCCCGGCACACCAGAGGCACCCCGCCCAACGTCATCGAGACCGACCCGCGCACCTGGCTGGAACTCGCCACCGGGCGTCTACAGTGGAGTGATGCCGTCGCTGAGGGGCGGATCAGTGCGTCGGGGGTGCGTGCCGACCTCTCGCACTGGTTGCCGATTGTGCGTCTCTAGGAACGCGTCTGAGGACTATCGCGTACCGGCTGCGCGGTGCCCAGATGGCGCCTCGCCGCGTTGTCGTCAGTCACCATGACTCCGTCATGGCTCCCTCCTCCGCCTTGCTGATCCTGGGCGCGGGTGTCCCGCAGGACACCTGCATCTGGATCACCGCTCGCACGGAGGACAATCCTCAGACGCGCTCTAGGGCTTGCGGCCGATGCCGCCGGCAATGCAGTGCTGGACCTGGTTCAGCGGTTTGATCTGCGGGCCGTCCGGCCACCAGTCGGCGCAGCGGACCACGCCGGGCCTGATCAGTTCCAGCCCGTCGAAGAGCTCCTCGATCTCGGGCAGCGTGCGGAAGGTGCCGGAGCCCATCGGGCTGTGCCGGAACATCTCCTCCATCTTCCTGGCGACGGAGCTGTGCTCGTTCTCCGGATCGAGGAAGTGGCTGATCGCGACGAAGGAGCCCGACGGCAGCGCGTCGATGTACTCACGCATGATCTTGGCCGGGTTCTCGGCAGGGCCTTCGTAGTGGTGCAGCGTGCCCAGCTGCAGCAGCACGAGCGGCTCGTTGAAGTCGATGTGCTTACGGACGGTCTCGTTGCCGAGGATGTCCTGCGGCTTGAAGATGTCCTCGGCCACGAAGTGGGTGTTGTCGTTCTCCTCGAGCAGCGCGCGCCCGTGCGCGAGCACCACCGGGTCGTTGTCGACGTAGACGACCCTGGCGTCAGGCAGGGCGCGCTGCACGACCTGGTGCGTGTTCTCGGCGGTCGGCAGCCCCGATCCGAGGTCGAGGTACTGCGTGATACCGGTCTGCAGCGCGAAGAAGCGGCACGCGCGAATCAGGAAGCCGCGGTTCTCCAGTGCGAGGTCCTGCGCTTCCGGGGCGGCCTTCTGCACACCGCGGAACACCTCGCGGTCGATCTCGTAGTTGTCCTTGCCGCCGAGGAACGCGTCGTAGACGCGGGCAATGCTCGCGCGGGTCGGGTCGACGCCGACCGGAACGCGTTCGGACTTGGGCGCGGGGCCGGTCATGGGAAACCTCACAACGCACGTCTGGAGTGTCGCGGACCATACGTAGGGTAGGAGCTCGTGCGGTAACGGTAAACGGCGGTACCGCGACATGAGCCCTGCGTACTTTGTGTGACCGCCTTGTTCCCTCCGGTACGATGGCTGGTCTTGGGCAAATCGGCGACGAGAGGGTTGGAATCCGGGTCATGGCTCCGGTCGAGGCGTCTGCGGGCGACCAGGCGAGCGGCCCCACCGCACGCCGGATGATCCTCGGCGCTCAGCTGCGCCGCTTGCGCGAAGGCGCCGGCATCAGCAGGGCCGAC
The DNA here is from genome assembly GCF_040645195.1 of Saccharomonospora sp. NPDC046836. Classification (NCBI taxonomy): domain Bacteria; kingdom Bacillati; phylum Actinomycetota; class Actinomycetes; order Pseudonocardiales; family Pseudonocardiaceae; genus Saccharomonospora; species Saccharomonospora sp. NPDC046836. Next base: position 10,939 of record NZ_JBEYXW010000027.1, on the reverse strand, counting down.
GCCGGCTACCACATCCGCGCCTCGGAATCCAAGATCAGCAGGCTCGAGCTCGGTCGCGTCGGCTTCAAGGAGCGCGACGTCGAGGACCTGCTCACCATGTACGGGGTCGGTGACCTCGAAGACCGGGTCAGCTTCCTCGCACTCGTCAAGCAGTCGAACCAGCCCGGCTGGTGGCAGAAGTTCAACGAGTTCATGCCGAAGTGGTTCGACGACTTCGTCGGGCTGGAGGAAGCCGCCTCCCGGATCCAGACCTACGAGCTGCAGTTCGTGCCCGGCCTGCTGCAGACCGAGGACTACGCCCGCGCGATCGTCACCCACGGCCTGCCGGAGAACGCGAGCGCGGCAGAGGAAGGCAGGGTGGCCCTGCGGATGCGGCGCCAGCGGCTGCTGTTCCGGCCGAACGCGCCGCGGCTGTGGGCGGTCGTCGACGAGTCGGTGCTGCACCGGCCCATCGGCGGGCGTGCCGCGCACCGCGCGCAGCTGGACCAACTGCTGGAGCTCACCACCATGCCGCACATCACTGTGCAGGTGGTGCCTTACGGGCGCAGCGGATACGCGGCCGAAGGCGCGTTCACGCTACTGCGTTTCGCCGAGGCGGAGCTGCCGAACATCTGCTACATCGAGCACATCGCGGGCGGTCTGTATCTCGACCGGCCGGACGAGATCGAGCTGATCGGCCGCTCGCTCGACCGGCTCGCGGTCGACGCCGAGACCCCGGAGCGCTCCCGGCAGCTGGTCATGAAGATCCGCGCAGAGACGTAGGCTGCCCGCCTACTTTCGTATTCACCCCAAAGTGTCCACTCCCGTGAAGGTCTTGCGGGTCGGGTAACGAGTGTTCCGATATCGCGCCTGCTCAGGGGTCGGGTACCGGGTCCGCTGACGAGCCGACTACCGGTGACCAGGCCTGTTGGTCCGCGAACTCGCATCTGCACGTGCATTCACACCTGCACTGGCACGTGCTACGGTGCCTGCACACGTCAATGCACGTGCAGATGCATCCTCCAAGGTGTAAGTCGGGAAGGTGAGGATCATGTCGGAGGCGACCCGAAACGGGATCTCTTCGCAACTGCTGAGCGATGCGGCTTGGCGAAAGAGCAGCTACAGCGGCGCCACCGGCAACTGTGTCGAGGTGGCGAGACTCAACGACGGGCAGATCGCGATGCGCAACTCCCGTGATCCCCGCGGGCCCGCGCTGGTCTACACAAGGGCTGAGATCCAGGCGTTCCTCGCGGGTGCCAAGGACGGCGATTTCGATGACATGGTCGCGTGAACCCGTGCCGGTCGAGGACGTGCTGGGCCGCCTGATCGAGCGCGGCTACCGCTTCGTCCACCCGCGCGATGCCGAGGGTGAGATCGTCGCCGTGGTCGGTGTCCGGGCCCACGGCACCGTCATCGACGTCGTCCGGCTCGATGCCGAGGACGACGTCACCGCGATGCGGGTGCCCGGCGAGGAGCCGAACGTCGTCGAACCCGAGCGCATCCTGTGGCAGTCCTCCGGCGCCATGCACACCGTGGTCGACGAGCTGCTGGGCCTGGCAGACGACGCGTACGGCGAACAGGTCGGGAACCGTACCGGCGGCTCGTGGGTCCGCAGCGGCAACGGCCGCGCGAAGTGGCTCATGGCCACTGCTTGACCCACGGCGTTTGAGCGGTACATCACGAGTCGGGCCGCCTGCGGGACACATACACTGAAGGCGGCCCGTTCTCGTAATTAGGGAGCCTTTCGGTGCACACCGACCAGTCGTCCACTGGGGCAGCCGCCACCGAGCAGATCGAAAACGAACCACGTGAGGAATGCGGTGTCTTCGGCGTCTGGGCGCCTGGCGAGGACGTCGCGAAGCTGACCTACTACGGACTGTATGCCTTGCAGCACCGTGGTCAGGAGGCCGCTGGGATCTCGGTCTCCGACGGCAACCAGATCGTGGTGTTCAAGGATCTCGGCCTGGTCAGCCAGGTCTTCGACGAGCAGACCCTGTCCTCGCTGCAGGGGCACATCGCGGTCGGGCACTGCCGTTACTCCACCACCGGCGCCGGTAGCTGGGAGAACGCGCAGCCCGTGTTCCGCACCACCGCGGCAGGCACCGGGCTCGCGCTGGGACACAACGGCAATCTCGTCAACACCCATGAGCTCCATGAGCGCGCCCGCGCGCTCGGTGTGGTGGGCAAGAACGGTGCCACCACCGACTCCGATCTCATCTGTGGCCTGCTGGCGGCGGCTGCTGCCGACAAGGGCATCGAGGCCGCCGCGATCGACCTGCTGCCCACGATCCGTGGCGCCTTCTGCCTTACCTTCGCCGACGAGGACACGCTCTATGCCGCGCGGGACCCGCACGGCGTGCGGCCACTGGTGCTGGGCAGGCTCGAACGCGGCTGGGTGGTCGCCAGCGAGACCGCCGCGCTCGACATCGTCGGCGCCTCGTTCGTCCGCGAGGTCGAGCCCGGCGAGCTGATCGCGATCGACGCCGAGGGTCTGCGCTCGTCGCGCTTCGCCAACCCAGAACCCAAGGGCTGCATCTTCGAGTACGTCTACCTCGCCAGGCCGGACACCACGATCGCGGGCCGCAGTGTGCACGCGACCCGCGTGGAGATCGGCCGCAGGCTGGCCGAGGAGCACCCCGCCGACGCCGACCTGGTGATCCCGGTTCCCGAGTCCGGTACGCCTGCCGCCATCGGTTACGCACAGGCGTCGGGTATCCCCTACGGCTCCGGGCTGGTCAAGAACGGCTACGTCGGACGTACCTTCATCCAGCCGTCGCAGACCATCCGCCAGCTCGGCATCCGGCTCAAGCTGAACCCGCTGCGCGAGGTTATCCGCGGCAAGCGGCTGGTCGTGGTCGACGACTCGATCGTGCGCGGCAACACGCAGCGGGCGCTGGTCCGGATGCTGCGCGAGTCCGGCGCGCTCGAGGTACACGTGCGCATCGCGTCGCCGCCGGTGCGCTGGCCGTGCTTCTACGGCATCGACTTCGCCTCGCGAGCCGAACTCGTGGCCAACGGTGCCGACCTCGACGGCATCCGCCGTTCCATCGGTGCGGATTCGCTCGGCTACGTCTCGCTCGACAGCCTCGTCGCAGCGTCGGAGCAGCCGCGTTCGCGGCTCTGCGCGGCGTGTTTCGACGGTGAGTACCCGATCCCGTTGCCCGACGACGCACTCATCGGCAAGCATTTGCTGGAAACCCTCGCGGGCGGCAACGGAGCGACGACGGCATCCCTTCCTGTCACCTCGGCGGGGTACGGTGCCGAGGATGCCGTTCGGCGTCCTTGACCGTTTGTCGAGCCTTTCGAGTTTGAGGATGGAGTCCGCTTCGTGAGCGAGTCCACGAGCGCTACGTACGCCGCAGCCGGAGTCGACATCGACGCCGGTGACCACGCCGTCGAGCTGCTCAAGCCGCATGCCGCCCGCGCTACCCGGCCGGAGGTGGTCGGTGGGGTCGGCGGGTTCGCCGGGCTGTTCTCGCTGAAGCCGGGCCGCTGGAAAGAACCGCTGCTGGCCTCCTCGACCGATGGCGTCGGCACCAAGATCGCGGTCGCGCAGGCGCTGGACAAGCACGACACGGTGGGCATCGACCTCGTCGCGATGGTTGTCGACGACCTCGTGGTCACCGGCGCGGAGCCGCTGTTCCTGCAGGACTACATCGCCGTCGGCAAGGTGGTCCCCGAGAAGGTCGCGGCGATCGTCTCCGGCATCGCCGAAGGCTGCGTCCGGTCCGGCTGCGCGCTGCTCGGTGGGGAAACGGCCGAGCATCCCGGGATGATGGGCGAGCACGAGTACGACATCTCCGCGACCGGGGTCGGCATCGTCGAGGCCTCCGCCGTACTCGGTCCCGAACTGGTGCGTCCGGGCGACGTGGTGCTGGCCATGGGGTCGACCGGCCTGCACTCCAACGGCTACTCGCTGGCCCGGCACGTGCTGCTGGACATCGCGCGGATGCCGCTCGGGGGGCATGTCGAGGAGTTCGGCCGCACGCTCGGCGAAGAGCTGTTGGAGCCGACCCGGATCTACGCCAAGGACTGCCTCGCACTCGCCGCCGAAGCCGATGTGCGAACGTTCGCCCACATCACCGGCGGCGGGCTGGCCGCGAACCTGGAGCGCGTGATGCCCCGCGGGCTCACGGCCACCCTGGAACGCGGCACGTGGACACCGGCGCCGGTGTTCGCGCTCATCGCCCAGCGCGGCCGCGTCGACAGGGCCGAGATGGAGCGCACGTTCAACATGGGTGTCGGCATGGTCGCGGTCGTCTCGCCCGAGGACGTCGATCGGGCACTGGCGGTGCTCACCGCGCGGCACGTGCCCGCGTGGGTGCTCGGTGATGTGCGGCCTGCCGAGAAGCCGGACGGCCCGCGTGCTGTGCTGACCGGTGACCACCCCAGGTTCTGACCTCCGCGTCACCCGGCGGCTGGTGATTCCCGACGCCGAGCTGCGCGAACGGTTCTCCCGCTCGTCCGGTCCCGGTGGGCAGGGTGTCAACACGACATCGTCGCGGGTGGAACTGTCGTTCGACCTCGCGCACTCGCCGTCGGTGCCGGAGGATCTGCGCGCCCGGCTGCTCGCGCGGCTGGGCAAGCGACTGGTCGACGGCGTGCTCACGATCGTGGCGAGCGAGCATCGTGCCCAGCTGCGTAACCGCGAAGCGGCCAGAGCGCGGCTGCTCGCGCAGCTGCGGGAGGCCGCTGCCCCACCACCGGGGAAACGGCGCCCGACGAAGCCGACGCGCGGGTCCCAGGAACGGCGGCTCGCGCAGAAGAAGCGTCGTAGCGACCTCAAACGTGGCCGGGGTGGCCGGTTCGGCGATTAGAGTGCAATTGATCGCGAATATTTTTCCGTTCTTCATTCCATTCTGGACGGTCTGAGCGTGCATTTCGAGCGCTGACCCGTGGGGTCTCGCGCGTGCGCTGCGCGGGGATCCGCGGAGTTGCGGGTGTCAGCCTCCGCAGCAGCGCGATTCCGGCTGCCGCGCCGACGGTGTTCAGCAGGACATCGTCGGTGGAGGCGACCCTGCCAACACCCACCAGGTACTGCATTGACTCGATGCCGATCGAGACGAGCAGTGCGGCGATCGTCACCCGGTGGCCCGAGCGCCACCACGCCCAGCGCAGTGGCAGCAGCACCCCGAACGGCAGCAGCAGGGCGATGTTCGCGGCGACCTGCCAGAACGAGTCGTTCTCGGTCAGTGCGATGGTCAGATCCGTGCCCGGCATGAGGTTCACCCCGTCGGGGCCCGGTAACGGCATCGCCACCACACCCAGCACCAGCAGGCCCAGCAGCACGATCGTCACATCGAGTCCGGCCGTGGTCACCGCGACCCGGCTCGGCATCCGGCGGCTCCGCCGCAGCGCCAGCTGCCGCCAGGCGAGCAGCGCGAACGGCAGCGCCAGCACCCCAATTGGTATCAGTACGCCGAAACTGCGCAGCAATAATTCCACGCGATCTGCCTCCCCGACTTTTCGCGACTCCCATCACGACCTTGACATCAGGTCAGCGAATTCGCACGGGGAAGTGGACGCACTTTCCGGTGATTGCGTTGTCAATTACGCCAGTGGTACTGGCGCTCTGGCCTGCCTGTTCCGCCGTAGCGCAGGCGCACTTCCGCACGCCCCGCCGCCACGAAATGTTCCAAATAGCGGCGGGCGCTCGGCCGCGAAAGTTCTGTCACGCGTGCGCATTCGCTCGCCGAAAGACCGTCCGGATGCGCGACGAGTGCCGCACGCACCAGCTCCGCGGTCTGCGCCGTGAGGCCCTTGGGCAGGACACTCGTGCTGCGTGGCCGGGCACCGAAGACGTCGTCGACATCCTGTTGTCCTGCGGTCACCCTTGCCGAGAGCCTGGCGAGCTTCTCGTGCAGTGAGCCGACGTGCTCCAGCTGGTCACGCAGCGCGGCGTAGGAGAACGGCTTGATGAGGTAATGCAGTGCGCCACCGCGCATCGCGCCCCGGATCGTGTCCACGTCTCGTGCGGCCGTGATGACGATGACGTCAGTATCCACTGTGGACGGGTTATTGCGCAGCTCGCGCAGCACGGCGAGGCCGTCCATGTCGGGCAGGTAGATGTCCAGCAGCACGAGATCCGGCGCGAGCTCGCGGACCGCATGCAGTGCATCACCACCCGTGTGGGCGGCGCCCACCACGGTGAATCCGGGCGTTCGCTCAACGTATCCACTGTGGACCTTCGCGACCATGAAGTCGTCGTCGACCACGAGCACCCTCATCATCGAGCCACCTTCGTGCGAGCGTGATCGAAGGGCAGCACTGCCGTGAACACCGCCCCGCCTGCGTTGTGGACCTCGACCGTACCGCCACGGCGGATGCAGATCTGCCGCGTCAGCGCCAGCCCGAGCCCGCGGGGACCGCCGTGCTCGGCAGCCTTCGTGGTGAAGCCGTGGGCGAACACCTCCGTCGCGATCCCCGGGGCTACGCCGGGGCCCGAGTCACGGACGACCACCGACACGGCGGCCTCGTCCTGCCGGATGGCGACCTCGATCCAGTCGTCGCCACCGGCACCACGCAGGGCGTCGAGCGCGTTGTCCACCAGGTTGCCCACCACGGTCACCAGGTCGGCCGACAGGTGCTCGTCGACATCGTCGAGCCCGCTGTCGTCAGTGAGCCGGATGCCGACGTTCTGCTCGGCCGCGAGGCTCGCCTTGGCGATCAGCAGAGCGGCAACGGCCGTGTCGCGGATCCGCGCGCTCACCTGCTCGTGCCATTCGTCATGAGCGCGGCTCACCAGGTTCACGTACTGGCGCGCCTCGTGGTACTCGCCCAGCTCGATCAGCCCGGCGATGGTGTGCAGCCGGTTGGTGAACTCGTGCGCCTGCGCACGCAGCGTGTCGGTGGTGCGGGAGCTCGCGGCGAGTTCCTCACGCAGCGCGATCAGCTCAGTACGGTCGCGCAGAGTCACTACGGCGCCGAGCTCGCGGCCGTCGCGCGCGATCGGCATCCGGTTCATCACCAGCGCCCGGCCGGCTCGCAGCACGATCTGGTCGGCGCCGCTCGCACGGCCGGTCAGCACATCGCGCAGCCGCTCGTTGACGTCCAGCTCGTCGATCCGGGTCCCGAGGCAATCGGCAGGCAGCGCGAGCAGTTCCCGCGCGTGGTCGTTGACCAGGGTGATCCGTTGCTGCTGGTCGAGCCCGAGCACGCCTTCCTTGATGCCGTGCAGCAACGCTTCGCGGTGCTCGACCAGTCCGGTGATCTCCCGTGGCTCGAGCCCGAGTGTCTGCTGCTTGACCCGCCAGGCGAGGAACAGTGAGCCTGCGATGCCGAGCACCGTGGCGATGCCGAGCAGCAGGAGCGCGTCGGAGGGCCGGTCGGCGATGCCCTCGAAGAAGCCGGGTCGCGCCTTGCCCGCCGCGATGATGCCGAGCATCGCGCCGTCGTTGCCGATCACCGGTACGTGGGCCACAAGCGAGTCGTCGACCACGCCGACCCACGCCCTGCCCTGGGTGACCGTGCTCTCGCCCAGCGGCAGGGTCGTGCGCAGCTGGGTCGGATCCGGCGAGGTCAGCACCTGGTGGTTCGGGTCGGCGATGGTCACGAAGTCGGCGCCGGACAGGCTGCGGGCACTCTCGGCGAAGCTGGGCAGCGGGTCCCGGTTCACCGGGTCCGCGAGGCTGACCCGAACGCCCGGCGTGGCGGCGACGTTCTCCGCGACGGACAACAGCCTGCGGCCCTCGCTGTCGGCGAAGTTGTCGTTCGACTCGATCATCGAGAACACCAGTACGCAGCCGAGCAGCGCGAATACGATGGCCAGCAACCAACCGAGCAGCTGCCGCGCCAGTGATCCCTTCGCGCCCATCGCATCACTATGACACTCCGCGGGCGCCCGCCCCGCGTGACCACAAAGACCACAAGTACCGATACGCCCGTAACCGAGACTTCACACGTGGCGCGTTGCACCATGTCCGGCAGCACTACAGAGGTGGTAACAGGCTGTCCAGACGCTTGCGCAGCCTTCACAACGAGGTGGCAATGAGAAATCCGAAAGCGTGGCTGGCGGTGCTCGGTGCGGCGCTGCTGGTGCTACTGGTACCGCCGCTCGTCGGCTCCGGTAGCGACGACACGGGCACGCAGATCCGCGGCCTGCGCATCATGGTTCCCAACACTCCCGGCGGCGGCTACGACATCACAGCCCGTACCGCCGTGAAGATCATCGAGGAGGACGGCCTCAACGGCACCACCGAGGTGTTCAACCTGCCCGGTGCCGGCGGCACCGTCGGCCTCGGCAGGCTCGTCGGCGAGCGCGGCAACGGCAAGCTCGCGATGTCGATGGGCCTCGGTGTGGTCGGTTCGGTCTACACGAACTCCTCGCCGGCGTCGCTTCAGGACACCACGCCGATTGCGAAGTTGACCGAGGAAGCCGACATCATCGTGGTCGGCAAGAACTCGCCGTACCAGACGATCGACCAGTTGCTGGAGGCGTGGAAGGCCAACCCGGGCGCGCTGCCGGTGGGTGGCGGCTCGTCGCCGGGCGGCCCCGACCATCTCGCGCCGATGCTGACCGCGAAGGCCATCGGCCTGCCGCCGAGGGACGTCAACTATGTGCCCTTCGACGGCGGTGGCGAACTGATGGCGTCGGTGCTCGGCGGCAAGGTCGCCTTCGGTGTCTCCGGTATCGGTGAGACCCGCGACCAGATCGATGCCGGTGAGCTCCGTGCGCTGGCCGTGACCAGCCCTGAGCGTGTCGACGGTATTGACGCGCCCACGCTTCAGGAGGCCGGCGTCGACGTCAGCTTCACCAACTGGCGTGGCGTCGTCGCGCCGCCCGGGCTTTCCGAGGCCGACCGGGAGAAGCTGATCAACTTGTTCACCGAGCTGCACGGCACCGAGCAGTGGAAGGAGGCGCTGCGGCTCAACGGCTGGGGTGACGCCTTCCAGGTCGGTGCCGAGTTCGACGCGTTCCTTGCCGCCGAGAACGAACGGGTGGCCGGGGTGCTGAGGGAGCTGGGTCTGGCATGAGGAATGCAGTGTCAAGCCGTGGCCGTCAAGGCGCCTACAAGGCGCGCGCCTTGCCGTCAGGCCCGCTATCGGGGCGGCGGGACGCCGTTGGCGATGAGGTGACTGTGGTTCGCGAGGAGCGTCCTGTCGACACGATCACGTTGGCGCGCAAAGTCGCGGAGGGAACGGCATGAGCACACCGTCCACTGTGGAAGAGCAGGAGCAGAAGGAGCAGCCGGCCAGCTGGTGGCGAACGCATTCCGAACTCGGTCTGTGTCTGCTGCTGTTCGCTCTCGGCGTGCTCGTGCTGGCCGACGCGCTCACGATCGCCACTGATTTCACTCAGCGTGGGCCACTCGGGCCGCAGGCCGTGCCGGTCGTGGTCGGCTCCATGCTCGTGCTGGTCGCCGGGTTGCTGGCCCGCGACGTGTTACGGGGCGGGCGGGGCGAGGCGGAGGGCGGTGAGGACGTCGATCTGTCCACACCGGCCGACTGGCCGACCCTGCTCAAGCTCGCGGGCGCGTTCCTGGCCAACGCCGCCCTCATCGATCTCGTCGGGTTCCCGATCTCGTCGGCGATCATGTTCTGGGGCGCGGCCTACGCCCTTGGCAGCCGTAACCATGTGCGGGATCCGCTCATCGCGGCAGTCGTGTCCGTGGTGACCTGGCTCGCGTTCAACGAACTGCTCGGCGTTCCGCTGCCTGGCGGCCCGCTGATGGGGGTGCTGTAGCCGATGGATCTGTCGAATCTGCTTTCCGGTTTCGCGACCGCGCTCACGCCGTCGCACCTGCTGTTCGCCGCGATCGGCGTGCTGCTGGGCACGGCGGTCGGCGTGCTGCCCGGCATCGGTCCCGCGATGGCGGTGGCCCTGCTGCTGCCGGTGACCTACGGGTTGGACCCCACTGGCGCGTTCATCATGTTCGCCGGTATCTACTTCGGCGGCATGTTCGGCGGCTCCACCACGTCGATCCTGCTGAACACCCCAGGGGAAAGCGCAGCCGTCGTGGTGGCCATCGAGGGCAACAAGATGGCCAAGAGCGGCCGGGGCGCGCAGGCGCTGGCCGCCGCCGCGATCGGCCACTTCATCGGTGGCCTTTCCGGTGTCATCCTGCTCGTGCTGCTGGCGCCGCTGATTGCCGGCTTCGCGGTGAACATCGGTGCGCCCGACTACTTCGCCTTCATGGTGCTGGCCTTCGCGGCGACCGCCACGGTCCTGGGCAGCTCGCGCATTCGCGGGTTCGCCTCGCTGCTGATCGGGCTGACGATCGGTCTGATCGGGCTGGATCAGATGACGGGCCAGGCCCGGCTGACCTTCGGCTCGCTGCACCTGGCCGACGGCATCGAGGTGGTGGTCTTCGCGGTCGGCATCTTCGCCGTCGGTGAGGCGCTGTGGGTGGCCGCGCACATGCGGCACAAGCAGGACAAGCCGATCCCGGTCGGCAGGCCGTGGCTGTCCAAGGAGGATCTGCGCAGGGCATGGAAGCCGTGGCTGCGTGGTCCGCTGATCGGTTTCCCGTTCGGGGCGATCCCCGCGGGCGGCGCCGACATGACCACGTTCATGTCCTATGTGACCGAGCGCCGGTTGTCCAAGCGCAAGGACGCGTGGGGCAAGGGTGCCATCGAAGGGGTCGCCGGACCGGAGTCCACCGCGATGGCGACCGCGGGTGGCACGTTGGTGACGATGCTGACCCTCGGCCTGCCCACCACGGCGGTGGCCGCGGTGATGCTCGCGGCATTCCAGCAGTACGGCATCCAGCCGGGTCCGTTGCTGTTCGAGCGCGAATCGGGCCTGGTGTGGGCGCTGATCGCGAGCCTGTTCATCGGCCTGGTGCTGCTGCTGATCATCAACGTGCCGATGGCGCCGGTGTGGGCCAAGCTGCTGCAGATTCCGCGGCCGTACCTGTACGCGGGCATCCTGTTCTTCGCCAGCGTCGGTGCCTACGCCGCGGCCGGTGAGGTGCTGGATCTCCTGCTGCTGTTCGCGATCGGCCTGCTCGGCTTCGCCATG
>NZ_JBEYXW010000026.1:0-92207 GCF_040645195.1 Saccharomonospora sp. NPDC046836 | reverse complement strand
AGCAGGAGAGCCAGCAACAATCCGATGCGATGCTTAGACGGCAAGGAAAACCCTTTCGTTGATCTTTCCATCGGGAGATTCGCTTGGCACTCCGTGAGCACACAGGGTACAAGCAGACCCCACCGTCACCGGGTCGGTGACCTTGGAGCCATCCACGGCTGGTCCTCGGGCATGGCGGGAGCGTCCGCCGGGTTCGAACACTTGTTGGTGTGGAACGGGGCGATGCCGGGTCGCTGCACCGCGCTCGGTGGCGGGCTGCGACCCGGCATCATCGTCCTGGGTGAAAGTCAGGGTGTTGTGGGAGTGTCTTGCGCTCGGTCGTCGGCCGGTTCGATCCCGGCGACGAGGTTGAACGCGCCGGTCATCAGATTGACCGTGACGACACCAACGACCTCAGCAATGGCTCTGTCGGTCCAGCCGTGGTCTCGGAGGGCGCTGATGTCCGCCGCACCAATGGTCGAGGCGCCCTCAGCCGCGCCCCGCGCAGCCAGCCGAGCTCTGCCGTTCAGACTTGCTTTTGAGACGGCACGCCTCTTGCAACTCGTGGCAGCTACCGCGTGCCAGAACCTAGTTCTGCCTGGATCTCGTGGATCGTCACGGCGAGCGCTCCCGACGCCAGGAGGCCTTTACCGAGCGGTCCAGAGGAGTCCTGTCCGAGCGGTGGCAAGCTCGCCAACGCCGAACGGACATCAGCTGTCATGTGATCCAGTTGCCAGCGGACTTCGTCGCTGCGCGCGGCTTCATGGTCGCCCGCGGCGAGCGCGGCGGCTTTCGCGGCGTACGCAGCTGTTCCGAGTGCATGAGCTCCCATGTGGGCAACGGCCGAAGCCTGGCCGGCGGCCCGAGCTGCTGCAACCGCTGCGGGTGACTTCACAGACTGAGCCGCGCGTCCGGCGACGAGTCTCCGCTTGATCTCGCCAGCGGCATCGAGTTCGCCACGGCTTACGCCCGCGTCCGCTCAACACCATCTCTTGCTCGGTTATCGTTCGGAGCCTCGGCCTCGAACAGCGGCAGGACTCGCTCGGCGCAGTCCGCTGCCCACAGCGCGACGAGACGCCGATCAGCATCGTCGAGCGTCTGCGGAGAAGCCATGCATCAAGCCTCTCACGACGCGCTGAATCCTCGATTGCAAGACGCGTGGCAGCTCTTTTTGCGCAGACAGGACATCCGCGCTTCGGGCACTGTCAGGCTCGTTTGGTGAGGCGTCGGTGTTCGGTGGGGCGGTAGCCGAATTGGCGGGCGAAGGCGGTGCTGAGGGCGAAGGCGTTGGAGTAGCCCACTTGGTGTGCCACGTGCTCGACGGTGGCGTCGGTGTCTCGGAGGAGATCGGCAGCGAGGCAGAGTCGCCAGCCGGTGAGGTAGGCGATGGGGGTTTCGTCGAGCAGGCCGGTGAATCGGCGTGCGAGCGCTGCCCGGGAGACGTTGGCTTCGCGTGCGAGGGTTTCCACAGTCCAGGGCGCGGCCGGGTTGTCGTGGATCGCGCGCAGGGTTGGCCCGACGACGGGGTCGCTCATCGCGCGATACCAGGCCGGGGTGTCGGTTTCAGGGAGCGCGAACCAGTCGCGCAGGGTCGCGACGAGGAGCAGGTCGAGGAGTCTGTCGAGAACGGCTTGTTGTCCGGGTTGGTCTCGGGCGATTTCGTCTTCGATCAGGCGCAGTGGTGTGGGTTGCCGTTCTTGCGGGATCAAGACGATGTTCGGCAGGGCGGAGAGGACGCGTTCTGCGGCCGCGCCCGTAGTGCGGTAGGTGCTGGTGAGCATCGCGTGTTCACCGTCCAGGCGTGCCCCGCAGCTGCGGACGCCGAGCATGAGTTCACCGGGGTCGAGCACTCGCCCGGAACCGTCGGTGCAGGTGGTGGGGTCTTCGAGGATGTAGAGCGGTTCAATCGCGGCGTCATGCTCGCTGGTGACCGTGAACGGGGTGCTGCCGTTGACGACGGCAAGGTCACCGCGATGAAGCCGCATGGGCGCAGTATCACCGGCAGGGTGGCTGACGTCGGGGATGAGCCAGGCTTCTCCACGGAGCATCGTGACGATGGTCAGTGGCACGGTGTCTTCGAAGCGGATTGCCCACGGTGGTGTGAGGATGTTTGTTCCGACGAGCGCACCTGATGAACGCAAGTGATCGAGCATCGAGGTCAAAGCATCCACCCTCACATCCTAGACGATCACGTATGAAATGGAGTGTTTGAGATATTCATCGTCTCAGTGTTTGGCTCTGTAATGGAGGTATGAACGCAGAATCAATCACCGCGCTCGGCGGCACCGGCAAGACAGGGCGACGTGTCGCCCGTCTACTCCTCGCAGATGGTTACGTGGTGAAGGCGGCGTCGCGTCGTGGTTCCACAAGGTTCGACTGGGCCGATGAGGGTTCCTGGGCAGACGCGGTGACCGGTGCCTCTGCGGTCTATATCGTTCCTGACGAGTCTCCCAGCGGAACAGATCGGCTTGCCACGTTCACTCGTCGCGCGGTCGATTCCGGGGTACGGCGTCTTGTTCTGTTATCGGCGCGGGAGTGGGTGGACACCGGCTATGCGGACGGTCTTGCGCGCGAGGAGGTTGTTCGCAGTTCGGGGACCGCGTGGACGATCCTGCGCCCGGTCTGGTTCGCGCAGAACTTCAGTGAGGAACCGTTCCTGGCTGACGGCGTCACCGAGGGTGAGTTGGTGTTCGGCACCGGCGATGGCCGCCACCCGTTCATCGACGCCGAAGACATCGCGGCTGTTGCTGCCGCAGCGTTGACCCAGGATCGGCATCACGGGCACGAGTATGAGCTGACCGGCCCCAAGGCGATCACGATCACGGAAGCGGTCGAGATCATCGCTGCCGAACTCGGGCGATCGATCCTCACGCATGCCGCCACCGCCGCGGAGTACTGGGCGTTTCTGACCGGACGGTACTACTCAGAAGAAGGCGCGGATGGCAGCGTGGCGATGAGCGAGTTCATCCGCAACGGCAATGATGCGCGTCTCTCTGATGGGGTTCAGCGTGCCCTCGGCCGGGAACCCCGTGACTTCACCGCGTACACACGCCGCTGTACTCGCGGCAGCCGAGGCACTCCTGATCGCTGACCAAGGCGGCGCGATCGTCGTATGCGACGACTTCGGCGACCAGCTCGACGCCGGAGCGGCCGAACATCTTGCCCGCGAGCTGCGCAACTCGTGCGATCAGCTGTGGATGTCGACACGGCGGTCGGACGCCGCGCGTGCGTTTCGTCCCGAGGAGATGGTTCGGCTCTCCCTGCGGACAGGTGAACGCGCCGCTCACCAGATGATTTCGCCCGCCGACAAGCGCGAACTCAACGTGCTGCGGCAACTACATCTGCAGCTGCTTCCCGCAATGAGCAGTCGAGCCATCGTCGTATTCGAGGGCCGACATGACGTCGCCGCCTTGACGGCCATCAGCCAGCGCCGTACAGGCAAGCCGGTCCCCGCGGCCTATGGGGTGCGGTTTGTCGAAAGCGAAGGCCATACCGAGGTCATCAAGATCTGCAAGCTGGCTCGTCAACTCGGCTTCCGCGTGATCGCCGGTCTCGACTTCGACAAGCCTGACCAAGGCGCGGACACCTCGTTCGCCAACGCGCAGCTCGTCGCCGATGACGTTGTTCGTCTGCCCGAACGATTCGCGATCGAGATGTCCCTCGTGCACGGCATCCCGCGGCAGAACCTCCTCGACGCGTTCACCGATTTGAACTACCACTGGCAACTCGGCTTGACAGACTTGGACCAGCTCAACGACGGCGACTTGGCCAAGCGCGTCGCGAAAGCACTTCACAAATCCGGCCTACACGCACAATATGTGTACCTGTTGTCAGGAAAGGTACAGCCGAACGTCGCCATCCAATTCCTGGACAAGGCGGTGGAACTCGCGAGAGGAACGACCACGGGGCCGGTGACGTTGAGCCTATGACCACGACCCAGCGGTTCAAACCCATTGGCAAGCAGCGCGACGTCTGCATCAGCGAAGCTCCGACGCTTCTGGTCCTCGGCGGTGCCGGCACCGGCAAGACTGTCACGGCCGCGGCGGCGGCTCGCGCACATCTGTTGCGGCAAGACGCAATCGCAGCTGCTGGCGCTGCTCGTGATCGGGTGCTGTTCTTGACCTTCAGTCGAACCGCGGTGACACAGATTCTCAGTCGCAGCAAGGGAATCCTCCGCGATATCGCTGATCGGGTGGATATCCTGACGTTTCATGGATTGGCGTGGCAACTGCTGTGCGACTTCGGTCGTTACGCTGGCCATAAAGAGCGTCCGACATTGCGCGGCGAGGCAGAAAGTAAGCTGTTCCGTGAGGATCCCAATGTCTTGTCCTACAACGACTTGCTTCCTGAAGCGCTCAAGATCCTTCGTCTTCCACACATCGGTCCGCTCACGCAACGGCGATGGTCGCTCGTGGTCTGCGATGAGTTCCAGGACACCGACAGCGAACAGTGGTCCCTCCTTGAGCGCCTCACTGAAGTCGGCAACCGCCTGCTGCTGCTCGGCGACCTCAACCAGATGATCTACGACAAGATCCCCGGCAGAAAGGGAGTCGGTCCCGAAAGGCTTGCCGCCGCGCTCGCGCGACCAGGCGCCGACCAGGTCCCCCTACCGTTGGGCTCATACCGGGATCCGACCCAGCTTCTGCCCACGGTTGCCGAAGCCGTGCGACAACGGAACTTCACCCACCCCTCTCTGGCCGAATCATTGGACAACGGGAGGCTCTGCATCGTCACCGGGGTCGATGACCATCCCGCAGTAGACAAAGTGTGCGCCGCGATCGAAGAAGGCCGCCAGCGCGGTGCTCAAAGCTTCGGAATCTTCTTGCACGGCAACGAACCCACGGCCGCCATGTCCGCCGCGCTCACCGAACGAGGTGTCGAGCACGTCGCTGTCGGTCTGTCCGAAAGCTACGGAGAAGCGCTGAGCACCTTCATGATGATGCTTCAGTTCGCCGCGGGAAAGGTCGCCTGGGATGATGTTCTGGTCCGCATAGCCGTCTTGTACACCTCCACCGTCCGGAGTAAGTACGCCCCAGAGCTGGCATTCATCATCGGCAACGGACAAGCCGAGGGGCTTCTCGCCACACGACTGGACGAACTCCGCACAGCTCTGTCCGACGCGCCTGACCTCGACGCCGCCGCCCACGTCGCGGCTACCGCATGGCCGACGTTGGGACTCAACCGCGGCAATAGGCAGTGGCAGCGCGCAGCATCCGAAGTCACTCGGCTGATGACCGTGTTCGGCCACGCACTCGACGCCGTCAGCCGCCAAGTCGAGATCACGCGGATGGAGTCCTTCACCGACGTCGACGCCGGAGACCACGCTGCTTTGCAGGTGATGAACCTCCACCAGACCAAAGGGCGTGAGTCCGACGCCATCGTGGCCGTCTTCCGCCCCAACGACTACTACGGAACCGAGTTCGAGCCCTTCGAGAGTGCGAGCAGGCTACTGTACGTCGTCCTGACGAGAGCACGTCAGCGAGTCACGCTGCTATTGCCCAACAGCCCGCACCAACTCGTCGCGCCATTCACCGCCCTGTAAGAGAGTTACCGGGCCCGGCCACCTCAACCTGATCGCCGTCGCCGCCCTGACTGGCGCGCCGCCGAACCTCGACCGCTGCCGCGAGCATGCCGTCACTCTGTACCCCGGGGACAGTGGTGCGCTCCCTGCTGGAATCGCTTCACCAGCCGGCACCTGCCGCCTCACAGCGGCTGACCCCGGTCTCTCTCACTGACCGCGGCAGACACAACCGGGACGTACTCGGCGAACGTCGGCACCGGCGGCCGCGCCACCGGGACGGCCAGCAGGTCTTCGGGGGACAAACCCATCCGTAACAGCAGCAGCCGAGCGGCCTCCACCTCCGCCGACACCCCCGAAGGCTGGTCCGGCTGCACGGTCATGCCGAACCACCCGCCAACAGCCCGGTGCGAGCAGCTCGTCCAGTGCCGCGGACGGATACACCACTAACACCGTGCGGAGGTCAACAATGTCGAGCCTCGGCCGGTCCCCGCCTGATGAAGCCGACCGGGCGAGCGCTTTCCGCTAGCTTGCTCGCTGCTGGCCCGACCCGTTTCGGACGGGTCAGGCAAGCCTCGCCCAGGCGACAGCAGCGTGACTTGTTTACTCAGCCCGACGACCTTCGCATCGCACGGGCTCACCGCTGCTCACCGTCGGGTCGGCTGCTGACTGCTTTGTGCTGTCGTACCTATGGTGGAAGATACCTTTGATGGTCAACAACGGTACCGGGGGAGACGGTGAGGTGACGAACGATCCCAGTCTGGCGGCCGAACAGCGGGCGCGGCTGCTGATTGACCAGCAGTTGGCGGACGCCGGATGGCTGGTTCAGGATCGAAAGCAGCTCAACTTGTTCGCCGGCCAGGGCGTTGCGGTCCGCGAGATGATCATGGCCAAGGGGCATGGTCGAGTGGACTATCTGCTCTATGTCGACCAGCGGGTTGTCGGGGTCATTGAGGCGAAGCCGGTGGGTACGACGCTGTCCGGGGTAGAGTGGCAGTCCGCCATGTACGCCGAAGGGCTGCCGGCCGAGGTACGCCTTAAGGCGTTGACCGTCGACGGCCGGTTGCCGTTCGTGTTTGAGGCCACCGGCACCGAGACCCACTTCACGAACGGCTACGACCCCCAGCCGCGTGCGCGACGAGTGTTCAACGCCCCCAAGCCCGAGGCCCTCGCCCGGCTCATGCGCGACGCAGAGCGTGACCCAGCCCGGCCGACCTGGCGCGCGAAGGTTCAGGCGATGCCAGCATTGGACGAGCGGCCGATGCGCAAGGCCCAGGTCGCGGCGATCCGGGGGATCGAGAAGTCGCTGGCCGAGCAGCGGTTCGATCGCTCGCTGGTGCAGATGGCCACCGGGGCTGGCAAGACCTACACGGCCGTGGCCGAGTCCTACCGTCTGCTCAAGCATGGCGAGTTCAACCGGGTGCTCTTCCTGGTCGACCGCAACAACCTGGGAGATCAGACGTTGGCCGAGTTCCAGAACTACCGCACACCCGACGATGGGCGCCGGTTCACCGAGATCTACAACGTCGACAAGCTCACCGGCGCGGGGATGCTCGGCTCGAGCCACGTGGTGATCTCGACGATCCAGCGGGTCTTCAAGGCCATCCGAAATGAGAATGTTGCCGATGGTGACGATCCTGGGTTGGACGGCTACGTCCCCGACACGCCGGTCACGGTGGCGTACAACCCGTTGATGCCGCCGGAGACGTTCGACCTGGTCATCGTGGACGAGGCGCATCGCTCCATCTACGGCGTGTGGCGCGGGGTGCTGGAGTATTTCGACGCCCACATCGTCGGCCTGACCGCCACGCCGGGGAAGCAGACCTTCGGGTTCTTCCGCCAGAACCTGGTGTCCGAGTACACCTACCCCGAGTCGGTGGCCGACCTGGTCAACGTCGACTTCGACCTGTACCGAATCAAGACCCAGATCACCGCCGACGGTTCCTCGATCGAGGCCGGAACCGTCGTGCCGATGGTCGATCGCCGCACCCGCGCCCAACGGCTGGAGGCACTCGACGAGGACCTCGTCTACACCAGCCGGCAACTGGACCGGGCGGTGACCTCGACCAGCCAGATCCGCCTGGTCCTGGAGACCTTCCGCGACAAGCTGCCCGAGATCTTCCCCGGCCGTGGGACCGTCCCCAAAACCCTGATCTTCTGCAAGGACGACAACCACGCCGAAGAGGTCGTCACCACCGTTCGAGAGGTCTTCGGCAAGGGCAACGACTTCGCCACCAAGATCACCTACAATGCGAAGGACCCCAAGGGCCAGCTCCAGGCCTTCCGCACGTCGGCGGTCCTGCGGATCGCGGTCACCGTGGACATGATCGCCACCGGCACCGACGTCAAGCCGCTGGAGTGCGTGTTCTTCATGCGCGACGTCCGCTCCGCGCAGTACTTCGAGCAGATGAAGGGCCGCGGCGCGCGCACAATCCCCTCGGCCGACTTCCGCGCGGTCACCCCGGACGCCACCGAGAAGACCCGCTTCGTGATCGTCGACGCCGTTGGCGTCACCGAGCACGACTTCGTCGACCCGCCCCTGAACCGAGAGAAGGGCATCAGCCTGAAGAAGCTGCTCGACAAGGCAGCCACCCTCACGCTCACCGAAGGCGAGAGCGCCACCCTCGCCTCCCGCCTGACGGCCCTCGAGTTGCAGCTCACGCCCGCCGAGCGAGCCGAGCTGGACCAGGTCGCCGGAACCCCGGTCCAGTCGATGGTTCGCGACCTTGTGGATGCCGTGGACCCGGACAAGCAGGCCCAGGCCATTCAGGGGGCCGCCGATCCGGCCGCCGCAATCCAGCAGCTCCTCGACTGGGCGGTCCGGCCGCTAGCTGCCAACCCCGAGCTGCGCAACCGCATCCTCGAACTCCGTCGCGCCCACGACCAGGTCATCGACGAGGTCAGTGTGGACGTGCTCCTGGACGCGCACGGCGTGGTCGACACCGGTCGCGCCCAGTCCATCGTCGAGTCGTGGGCGCAGTACCTCACCGACCACCGCGACGAGATCACCGCCATCCAACTGATGACCGAGGCCCACGAACGGCGCGTCTCCTTCGACGACATCCAGGAACTCGCCGAGCGGATCAGCCGGCCGCCCCACAACTGGACACCCGAGGTGATCTGGGCCGCCTACGAGGCCATCGAAACGGGCCGCGTCCGGCGCGGCACCCGGCACACCCTGACCGACCTGGTGTCGCTTATGCGCTTCACCATCGGCGAAGACGACGAACTGGTCCCGTACGCCGAGCGAGTCCGCGAGCGCTACGCTGCGTGGCTTACCCAGCAAGAACAGACCGGAGTCCAGTTCAGCGAGACCGAGAGGTGGTGGCTCGATCGCATGGTTGAGGTAATCGCGTCGTCCGCTGGAATCAGCCCTCAGGATCTCGATCGGCCGCCCTTCACCGAGCGCGGCGGCACTGATGGTGCGCTTCGAGACCTTGGCGATGATACAGCCGATCTCATCGACAAACTCAACAGGGAGCTCACAGCTTGAACCATGTAGAAAGCGATTGGCAACGCATTGCGCTGGGGGACGCTCTTGAGACGATCATCGATCATCGCGGAAAGACACCTGGAAAGCTAGGTGGTGTTTTCGTGGACGAGGGCATCCCTGTGATCTCTGCCCTTCACATCAAAGGTGGTAAGGTAGATTTTTCGTTGCGCGAGCGCTTTGTTACGCCTGAAATGTTCAAACGCTGGATGCCAGATAGACTACGGCGCGGCGACGTACTCCTCACATCGGAAGCCCCACTCGGATCTGTTGCCTTTGTTCCCTCAGACTCGCCTTTGGTCCTCAGCCAACGTCTGTTCGCCCTGAGAGGAAAGGCTGGGTTGCTTGACAATCGATTTCTTCGATGGGCACTTGAGTCTCCTCAGGTAAGAAGTCAACTGAGTCGGCGATCGTCCGGGACGACGGTGACTGGTATTCGCCAGAGTGAATTGCGGCGTATTGAACTGGTTATTCCTCCCGTGGATGAACAACGACGTATCGTCGATATACTCGAAGACCACCTTTCCATTATTGATGCTGTGCTCAAATCATGCACCTTGGCAACCTTGAGATTGGACACGCTTCGCAAGGGTGTTCTTGCCACCCTAATCCCAGACGAATCCAACTATCCGATCACCTGGAAGCACTCTACTGTCGCGGAGGCAGGAACGGTCGAACTTGGCCGACAGCGGCATCCCGATTGGCACAACGGTAGTAATATGAAGCCCTACCTTCGCGTCGCAAATGTCTTCGAGGATCGAATTGACGTGCGCGACGTCAAAGCCATGCACTGGCCTGAAGGTACTTTTGAGAGATTTAAACTTCATCAGGGCGACATCCTGCTCAACGAGGGGCAAAGCCCGGAGCTCCTGGGGCGGCCAGCAATCTACCGCGGCGAGCTGCCCGAGGTCGCGTTCACGAATAGTCTTCTACGTTTTAGGGCGGGCCCCAACGTAATACCAGAGTTCGCCCTTCTCGTCTTTCGTCGCCACATGCACGTCGGACGATTCAGGCGAGAGTCTCGCATTACCACAAATATAGCCCACTTGTCTGCCTCCCGCTTGAAGCCGGTCGAGTTCCCAATCC
Organism: Saccharomonospora sp. NPDC046836; assembly: GCF_040645195.1. Taxonomy (NCBI): domain Bacteria; kingdom Bacillati; phylum Actinomycetota; class Actinomycetes; order Pseudonocardiales; family Pseudonocardiaceae; genus Saccharomonospora; species Saccharomonospora sp. NPDC046836. Next base: position 82,134 of record NZ_JBEYXW010000026.1, on the reverse strand, counting down.
CTCCGATCGAAGAGCAGGTGGAGATCGTTCGCGTAGCAGCGGAGCGCCTGTCAACCATCGAAAGAGTCAGAGCTTCGATCAATTCCATTGAATCTCGCACAACGACTTTGCGACGATCCGTGCTAACGGAGGCGTTCTCCGGACGACTTACGGACCGAGCGATCGACGATCGAATTGAGGAGTTTGCTGGTGTCTGACGCGCGTCGCTTGGTCGACAAGCTGTGGTCGTATTGCAACGTACTGCGCGACGACGGTGTCGGCACGATCGAGTACACCGAGCAGCTCACCTACCTTCTGTTCCTCAAGATGGCGCACGAGCGCGCCACCCGGAAGCTCAACCCGCAGCAGATCGTCCCGTCGGAGTACTCCTGGCAGACACTACTGGACGCCAAGGGCGACGCACTGGAGACGCAGTACCGGCACATCCTGGAGGAACTGGGGAAACGACCGGGTGTGCTCGGCACCATCTTCCGCAAGGCGCAGAACCGGATCCAGGACCCTGCGAAGCTGAAGCGACTCATTGTCGACCTCATCGACAAAGAAAACTGGTCGGCCACCGGCACCGACATCAAGGGCGACGCCTACGAGGCGCTCTTGTCAAAGGGGGCCGAGGACATCAAGTCCGGCGCGGGTCAGTACTTCACGCCGCGCGCCGTCATCCAGGCGATGGTCGACTGTGTCCAGCCGACGGTGAAGGACAGAGTGGTTGACCCCGCTTCCGGAACAGGTGGCTTTCTGCTCGCTGCGCACGAGTACGCCTCCCGTGGTTCGGAGTCGATGACGCGAACCGAGAAGAACCACCTGCAGCACGACTTCGTCTACGGCTACGAGCTGGTTGACGGCACAGCCCGACTCGCAGCGATGAACCTGATCCTTCACGGCATCGGCGACCCGGCCGGTGACTCGTTGATCGAGGTCCGGGACGCCCTAATCGCCGACCCAGGCGAGCGGTGGTCGGTCGTACTGTCCAATCCACCGTTTGGCCGGAAATCATCCTTGATGATGATCGGCGCCGACGGGGCCGAAGTGCGCGAAGACCGCGAGATTGAGCGCCAGGATTTCGTCGTCACTACGTCGAACAAGCAGCTCAACTTCCTCCAGCACATCTCCACGATCCTGGACATCAACGGTCGGGCAGCCGTGGTACTCCCCGACAACGTTCTCTTCGAGGGTGGCGCCGGCGAGATTCTGCGGCGCAAGCTGCTCCGTGACTTCGACCTCCATACCATGCTGCGTCTGCCGACCGGCATCTTCTATGCGCAGGGTGTGAAGGCGAACGTGCTGTTCTTCGACAAGAAGCCCGCGGCCGAGCATCCCTGGACCGAGAGGCTCTGGGTCTACGACCTGCGCACCAACCAACACTTCACGCTCAAGCAGAACCCGCTGCGTCGCCTGGACCTTGACGACTTCGTCGAGTGCTATGCGCCCGGAGGGCCGCGCTCAGAGCGGATCGAGTCCGAGCGGTTCAAGTCGTTCACCTACGACGAACTCATCGCGCGGGACAAAGTCAACCTGGACATCACGTGGCTCCGTGATGAGTCGCTCGAAGACACCGATAACCTCCCAGCGCCCCATCTCATCGCCCGCGAGATCATCGAGGACCTCACCGCCGCGCTCGCCGAACTGGAGGCCGTTGCGGTAGCCCTCGAACCGTCGCCTGGGGTGATGCAAGATTGAACCCCTGGCGGAGGTCAAACGGGCAGGGACGCAATCCGGACCACCTGGGGTCGTACTGGCTGTGGGTGGGGCGCACACGCGATCGTCGGCGGTACGGTCGCTCCCCTAGGTGCGATCGAAAGGTCGACGCTGCTGGTGCCGAGCAGAAGATGCGTAAGCTCGATCGCAACGCGCTTCAACCAGGACGACGGCCAGCGAGGGCAGCCAGTCGTCTCTGCTGTGATCACGCTCGGTGTGCGGCACACCCGGCAGGGAACCTGGCTCTCGTCCACACTTCCCATGCTCAGTCCGTGCATCTCGGCCGCCGTGCCGATGAAGAGCCCGGCCCGCTCGCCCGCCGTGAAGTCTGGCAGATCGCGCTACAGGTCGCGTACAACTCGGCGAGGCTCGAGTACAGGCCGTCCAGGAAATCGCTGTGATCAGGGCGCAGCAGCATGTCATGCCTCGCCCGGCCGGATGCGCTCCTGGGTAAACCGATCGACCACCTGGGTCGGGAGACAACCGCTCTCCGCGAGCGTCTCCTGCACGTGGCGCCGCAGCACGTGCACCGGTTCCTGCTTCGCAACACTCGCAAGCAGGTTGGCCCAGACCACATCGATGTCGCCGGCAATCTGACTAACCACGTCGGTCGACGCCAGATAGACGTTCGGGTTCGCTACAGCGGCGTGCTCGGGAGCAGGCGTCAGGCGATCGGAGACGATGATCGTCGGGCTCCCCGCCGGAGCGTTGTCGACGCCCTGGTCAGTGGCCAGCTGATCGAGCTGTGTGTTGGCCTGCCGGATATCCTTGAGCGGCAGCAGGCCATCGGAGTGCTCCTCCGACTTCGCCTCCAGTGTCACCCAGAGCGCGGAACCCCAGCGCCAGGCTGAATCGCAGCGCCCCTGACCGGCAGGCTTGGCCGCCTCCGCACCGAGGAAGGCCCCGAGGGTGTTCAGAGCCACCTCGTACGGCGTCGCGTTTTCTTGCCCCAGCGCCTCGCACATCTCCGCGAGGACTTCCTTGATCTTGTTCGGCTTGAGCTTCCCAGTGATCTTGGCGACGATGGCGTTGATCGCCACTACATCGGCGACGGCGAGCGGCACCTCTTCGGCCCCGGGCATCTCCTTCATCTCCTTTAGCCACGTGCCGCGAATCGATGCCTTGGCCGCGTCGCGGACGAGCTGGCGTGAGTGGGCGCGGTGCGCCTCGCTCTCAGCGCCCAGGTGCAGCCAGACGCCAGCCAGGTAGAGCAGCAGCCCGCGGTAGCCCCGGGTGGCGGCGCCACCCTTGCCGACCACGCGAGCAGCTTCCTCGAGCTTCTGGCTGGCTGCGGTCCAGTCCTCACCGAACGCGAGCTCCCAGGCTTCGACCTCCAGCTGTGCGGACTCACCGAGCGCGGCAGCGCCAGGCACCTCGACCTTCTCGGCCTCCTCACGAAACTCAGCGAGGTGGGGCTCACCGCCCTCGCGCCACTCGACATCGTGATCGAGGAAGATCCGAACGTTGTCCAGGATGTCCCCGGCGTCCTGTCCCTTGCTGTTGTCCCATCCGAACTGGACCTCTGCTTGCAGCTCGGGCTCCAAGGCGGTCTGGTTCTCCCGGCGCGAGAAGTACCGCGTGATGTCGGCGCCACGCACTACCACGACGGCGTAATCGTTCGGACCACGAGTTGCGCGTCCAGCGCCCTGCACGATCCGTGTCCGCAGACGCTCGGAGAGTGCGGCGCTTGCCTCCGCTCGTTCGCTGAGAAACTTCTCCTGCAAACTCACGGCGTCCGGCTTGCCGTCGAGCACCATGATCCGACAGTGGTCACCTGGCAGGTCCATGCCGTCGTATCTGTTCGCGAGGCCGAGCACGCCTATTGGCGCCTTGGCGAAGCTGGCGAGGCCCTGCTCAACAATCTCCTTGCCGAATGCGGGGACTCCTTCACCCGCGAGCAAACGCGCCGCCTGTTCGGCCACCGCTGACGTCGTCTGGCTGAGCACGAGCGCCTTATTCGTGACGGCGACGACGCCCTTCGTCAGGCCGACGGCGTCGCCACCCTTGACGAGGTCGGGGAAGACGAACAGGCGTCGGCCGGACCGCGGTGGGGTCTTGGATGGGAGTGGCATTCGGGTGATTTCGAAGCGACCGAAAGCCCGCTCAAGCTCTCCGCCAGAGCCGAGAGTTGCCGACAGGTACACCCGCTGGCCAGCACGAGAGAACACTCGGTTTTCGAAGGTCGGCGGAATCATCGGGCGGATCTGGATGCCGCCGTAGGAGACGTAGACGCAGCTGGAGGCAAGTCCGCTGCGGATCATGGCGAACTGGAACTTGAAGGGCTCAGCGAGCCGAGCCAGAGCAGTGTCGAGCCGCGCGAGCGCGGCCGCATCGACGGCGGGCACGATGAGACGCACCTGGTGATGCGCGCCGGGATCCGGCGCACCCTGGAGCCGCTGGATCTGCAGACCCGACGTGAACGGCCTCAGGGCCTCCAGGACCGTTAGGTAGGCGGCCTCCGCCTCGTACCGGCGGATCGTAATGCCGTACTGCTCGCCGACGAACTGCTCACCAGCATGGGCATCGTCAAGCACGACGAGACGCGGCTCGGGCAGCTTCGGGTGGCTGTTGAAGATCGAGCTATACGTCGTGATCGCGATCGCTTCGCCGCCCTCGACATCCGTCCGGTCCGTCGCACTCCAGCCGAGGTGGCTGCCGATCAGGAGACGAGCAGGCACCCCTTCGTTCTTCGCTGTTTTCGCCACCTGGTCGGCGAGTTGCCTGGTCGGAGCCGCAAACAGCACCGGTCCTTCTGCCTTGCGCCGGACCCATTCGGCGATGAGCAGTCCCGGCAGCGTCTTTCCCGTGCCGGTTGGCAGTTCCAGGGCGAGGTCGGCCGTGTCCTGGTGCTTCTCGGCATAGGCACGGAGAACGTCACCCTGGTGGATCCACAGCGAGCTGACAGCGTCGGCCGTCCGCGGCAATGACCCGCGAAGGTACATCTCCTCCGGGGAGCCGAACTGCTGCTGGACCTTCTTGGTCTTGCCCTGAAACGCCATTGCCAGGTTTCCCTCCGTCGTTATCCACGAGCGACCTGTTCCGTGGAGTGTTGGCTCCGTCGCTCAAGCTCGCCTCAAAGCGGCACGATGGCGGACATCGTGGCTTCGAAGCGCTTCCCCTGAATGCGGTCGCGCAGGTGAAGCAACTCGTGGACGATCACGTCGCATGTTCGCCGAAGCCACCCTCGCGACCAGCACCGGCGACACTGCGCGAAGACCTCGCGTCGATTGCGTGCGCATCTCACAACAACCCGGTCGCCTCGACGGGACGCGAGGCAGCTGGACCGGGGGTACAAAACAGCCGATCAGAAGACCTTGTTCTGATGCCTGTGCGAGATCGACAAGCTGGCGACGCCAGATCCCGAACCAGCCGAACAAGGTCCGTGTCTCGCCCCCCACCGCGTAGTGCGCCAAAGGTGACTCCAGGCCCTCGATAAGCGAGAGCATCGGCCTCAACGCAGGGCACCGTTGTCACGCTTGCCTAATCTCCCGGCCGCAGCGCGCCGTTACGCCAGCCTGGATCTCAGATTTCCCGGGGCGCCAACACCCGCGAAGCGACAGTCATTGCCGCGCGCTGGGCAGCGCGTCAGCCCGTCTGCTCAAGACCCGGCCCAGATTGCCGATCCCGGCGACACGAACCTTGAACCGCAAGAGCCTTCCGAAAACACCCATCCGGGTTAATGGCCTGGGGCAGTTTTTGGTGACCCCGTTTCAAAGGGGGTCACCGACTGCCCCAGTTTTGCCCCAGTTACTGAAGGGTAACTTAATAGGAGTCCACAATGGACAAGATTTCGCCACCTAAAAACAATGCCCGACCTGCGGAAAACGCAGTGCCGGGCTATCTTGAAACTGTGGAGCTAAGGGGACTCGAACCCCTGACCCCCTCACTGCCAGTGAGGTGCGCTACCAGCTGCGCCATAGCCCCGAAGTGAAGCGACCTCGTCGCTCACGTGTTGAATAATGTACCCCACCACCAAACTGACCGTGCACGGGGGTCGGCTCAGCGATCGGAACGCAGCGTAGCCGGATCGAACGAGTACAGGTCCTCGTCCTCGGGTTCGGCGGGCCGGGCGGGCGCGCGGCGCTGGGTGGCGCCCAGGCGCTCCTCGCGGCGCCGCTGGAACTCCTCCACCGTGAGGCCGCTGTCGTCGTTCGCCGCGCGCGCCGGCGCCGGCATGCCGGAGAGCTGCTCGATCAGATACGTCATGTCCTCGCCGAGCAGCAGGGCGACCTGGTTGTAGCTGTTCTGGGTCGCCTCCTGCATCGCGACCTGAGCGACCTCGACGATGAGCGAACCGAGCCGGTCGGGCCCCCAGTTCACCGCCGCCGGAGCGAGCCGGAGGTTCAGCAGCTTGCCGCGCGCGTCAACGGTGAGCTCGATCGTGTTGTCCATGTCGTGTGCCGTGCCGGTGGCCTTGGCCATCAGGCTGTCGACCTGGGCCAGCGCCTCCTGCCGGGCACGAGCGTCGGCGATCAGCTGCTGTGTCGTGCGTTCGATGGGAACCTGCTCCACCATCGGGCCGTTCACCTTCCCCCAGATCCCGGGAACGCGGACTCGTCCTCGTCGTCCGGCAACGGCTCGTAGCCGAGTGAGCTGAGATGTTTCTCGCCGTCGGGGCCGAGCACCGGCGCCAGCGCCCGGTACATCCGGTCGCCCGCGCGGCGCGTCGCCTGGTGGGCGAGCTCCACGATCTGCTGCGCGACGGCATCCGTACCCGCCCGGAGCGAGGCATGGGTCAGCCGGACATCGGTGAGCAGACCGCCTGGCGCCACCTCGACCCGGATCGCACCGTCGGCCGACTCCGCGCGCCCCGCGACGCTGCCGATCCGCGCGAACTGCTCCTGCGCGCGCTCGGCAGTGCGTTCCACCTGTTCACTGACCCGGGACGCTTCCCGGTCGACGTCGATCTCCGCCACCCCGCGGCCTCCCACCCGTTCCAGGCGCAACCTTAGCCCGTCGGGCGGTAGAAGCCGACGAACTGCTGTCCCGCGTTGGTGGTCCGGATCGGCCCGATCTGCACCGGGTCACCCGCCTCGATCATGAGCCCGTCACCGATGACCATCGCGACGTGGCCGGACCACACCACCAGGTCGCCGGGCAGGAGCTGGTCGATCGAGGGCACCTCCGCGCCGACGGTCTGCGTGTTGGCGATCCGGGGGATCTCCAGGCCCGCCTCGCCGTACGACGTCATGGTCAGCCCGCTGCAGTCGAGCCCGACCCCGCGCGCGGTACCGCCCCACACGTACGGCACGCCGAGCTGGGAGATCGCAGCGCGCACGGCCTTGGCCGCAGTCTCGTTGGGCGCTTCGACGGTCTTTCCGTTCGGGAGGTTGATCTCCACACCGGTACCGGGCTGCGGCGGGATCGCCACCGGCAGCCGCGGTTTGGTCACAGCACCGCCACCGCCGCCGTATCCGCCGCCACCACTGGAACCACCGCCACCGCCGGAGCCGCCGCTGCCGTTGGTGTTGAACGACGACGCGACCTGCGTGGAGGTCGCACTGCTGGCGGTGGTGGACTCGTTGCCACCGAGCCTGCCGGCGATACCGGTCAACGTGCTCAGCGTTTCCGCGCTAGTGTCCGCGGCCTGGCCGGTGAGCTCACCGATCCTGCGCTGCAGCGAGACCATGAGCTCACGCACCGCGGCCTGTCCCCCGGTCGGCACCGGCGGGGTCATCCTGGCCGCGGCGACCGCTTTCATCGTCGAGCTGATCTCGCGGATGATCTCCTCGCGGAGGCGGTCGTTCTCGATCTGGCCGACCTTGAGCGCCTCGGCCGCTTCCGCGACCGCGTCCTCGATCTCCCTGCTCTCCTGCAGCAACTCCTCGACCTCGCGCTCGAGGCTCTCCGAGGTGCTGGTGGCCAGGTCGGTCGCGTTACCGGACGAGCGCTGCGCGAGCGAGACCCGCTGACTGCCCACCGTGCCGGTCACGCCGTCCAGCGAGCTCCGCAGGGCGGTGTGCCCACCGACGGCGGAATCGATGGCGGCATCGTCGGTGCGCAGCTTCTGCGCGAACTGGTCGGGTAGGTCCAGCGCCGACCGCACCACCGCGGCGGTCTCGGTCATCAGAGTTCCCTGCCGAGCCGGTCGACCGTTGCCTGCTGTTCGGCTTCGACCGCGTCGTAGTTGGCGCCGGTCCGCCGCGCGGCCTCACCCATCTGCTGCCACTGCCCACCGAGCCGGCCGAGTCGCTCCTGGAGCCCGCGCATGCGCGCTGCGTAAGCGCCGGCGAACCCGGCTTCGGAACCCATCGCGGAGAAACCGTCGCCCGCCAGCTCGATGTGAGGCGCCACATGCGAATTGCCAGCGGCCCGGACATCGTCCCCCGCCGGATCGATCGCCCGTGCGTAATCGGTGTAGGCGCCCTCGTCGACCCAGAAACCGCGGTGTGGTGTCCCGTCCACGTACCCTCCTCGTCCCCCGGAGTGCGACGCGGGTGCCACCGGGACGGTTCCGCACGCACGCGGCTCAGCCTAGAACACTGTCCGTGCACGGGAGGGTGGAAAAGGTCAACTCTGGTTGGTCGCGATCAGCTTGTCGAGCCACTGCGGATCGGTGTAGTCGACCAGCGCACCGTTGGCCGAAACGGTCGGCGTACCGAAGCCGTGCTGGCCGTTGCCGAAGTCGCGCTGGAGCGCCTGGTCCTGGCTGATTCGCTGCATCTCGGCGGTGAGCTGCTGATCGAACATGCCGCCGTTGACGCCGTTGGCGAACGCCTGGCCGGTGATGCCGAGGTCGCGGCCGAGCTGGATGAGCTGCTCCTTGCTGTACCCGCGCTTGCCCTCCTCGGGCTGGCTCGCGAACAGGCTGTCGTGGAAGGCGGTGAACTTGCCCTCCTCGGCGGCGAGCAGCGCGGCATTGGCCGAGTCGAGCGAGTAACCCGGCGGGTCGGACCTGTTCACCAGCAGCGGAATCATGTGCGTGCGCACCTGCAACACGCCGTCGGCCACCTTCTGCTCGATCTGCTTGCCGTAGGTCTGCTGGAACTGGCGGCAGACCGGGCACAGGAAGTCGGCGTAGACGTCGATCGTCGTCTTGGCGTCGGGGTTGCCGGTGACCACCACGAGGCCCTCCCTGCGCTCGGGATACTGCGAGCTCACCGGCTGGACGGTGGCGATGGTGTGGCCTTCTGTGGCGTTGCGCGAGGCGTTGGTCCAGATGAGCCCGCCGATGACGACGCCAGCCACCACCACGACCGCCGCGACGATGATGCCGATCCGTTTCGCGTCCGTACCGCGCCTGGCCTTGGCAACAGCCTGTTTGCCGGCCGCCTGTTGCTGTTGCCGGCGCTTACGCGCGTTCCGTTCCGCTCCGCCCACTGGCTTCCTTCCTCCTGCTTTTACCCCATCTAGGCTAGTTACCCAGGCTGAGAACGCTGTGAGGAGAGGCGGCTATGTGGGTCGCGCGACTGGTCACCGAGCGGTGAACCTGCCGGATCTGCCTGTACGCACCGTGCTCGGTGAGCTGTGCGCGAGGCTTGATGAGTCCGGCGCCGCGGTGCTCGTCGCGCCCCCTGGCACCGGCAAGACCACGCTGGTGCCGCTCGCGCTCGCGGAATCCGTACCAGGCCGGATCGTCGTGGCGGAGCCGCGCCGGCTGGCGGCGCGTGCCGCGGCAAGCCGGATGGCGGCGCTGCTCGGTGAACCGGTGGGCGAGACCGTCGGGTATGCGGTGCGCGGTGAGCGACGCACCTCGGCGCGCACCCGCATCGAGGTGGTCACCACCGGGCTCCTGGTGCGCAGGCTGCAGGGTGATCCCGAACTCGCGGGAGTGGGCGCGGTATTGCTGGACGAGTGTCACGAACGGCATCTGGACGCCGATCTGCTCCTCGCACTGCTGCTGGACGTGCGCGCCGGGCTGCGGGATGACCTGCGGCTGCTCGCGACATCGGCGACCGTGGCCGGCGACCGGCTCGCCGCACTGCTCGGTGGCGCGCCGGTCATCACCGCGCACGCCAGGACGTACCCGGTCGAGGTCGTGCACTCACCGCCAGTGCGAGGCGAGCGGATCGAGGCCTGCGTGACCCGCACCGTACACAAGGCACTGTCCGAAACGGACGGTGATGTGCTCGTGTTCCTTCCTGGCGCCAAGGAGATCGCCAGGGTCACCGGCCTGCTGGATGTGCCAGGAGTGGACGTGCTCGCGCTGCACGGCAGGCTGTCCGCGGCACGGCAGGACGCCGCGCTGGCCGAGGGGCCACGCCGACGCGTCGTGCTGGCGACGGCGGTCGCCGAGTCGAGCCTGACCGTGCCGGGTGTGCGGGCGGTGGTCGACTCGGGGTTGGCCCGCGTCCCGCACGTCGACCACCGGCGCGGCTTGCCCGGCCTGGTCACCGTGCGGGTGTCGGCGGCCGTGGCCGAGCAACGAGCCGGGCGGGCCGGGCGGCAGGGCCCCGGCACCGCCTACAGATGCTGGCCCGCGCACGAGCACGGCGGCCTGCCCGCCTACCCCGAGCCGGAGATTCGCACCGCCGAGCTGTCCCGGCTGGCACTGGAGCTGGCGTGCTGGTCCACACCGGACGGTCGCGGGCTGACCTGGTGGGACCCGCCGCCGGAGGGCGCGCTCGCAGCCGGTCAGCAGCTGCTGCGCACGCTGGGCGCGGTCGACGGTGACGGCACCGTCACCGACCGGGGCAGGCGGATGGCCAGGCTCGGTCTGCACCCGCGGCTGGCCCGCGCACTTCTCGACGGCGCCGCCGAAGTCGGTGCGCATGTCGCAGCCGAGGTCGTGGCGCTGCTCGACGAGGGCGGGCAGCTCACCGACATCGACGCCGAGCTGCGCAGGCGGCGCGATGCGGCAGACGGCGCGCGCTGGCGCCGCGAGGTGCGCAGGCTCGCCGGGATGGTGGCCGGCGAGGGTGGCGGCGCACCCGACCCGGCAGCTGTGGTGGCTTTGGCGCATCCGGAACGGCTCGCCCGGCGCCGCCGTGCGGGCTCGCCGGTCTACCTGATGGCAGGCGGCACCGCCGCGGAGCTACCGCCGGGCAGCGGGCTGGGCGACAGCGAATGGCTGGCGGTGGCAGAAGCGACCCGCGTGCCGGGACGCGCGCACGGCGTGATCCGGCTGGCCGCACGCGCCGACGAGGGGCTCGCGACGCGGTTCGCGGCGAACCTGGTGGCCGAGGCCGACGAGATCGCCTGGGCCGCCGGTGACGTCGTCAGCCACTCCGTGCGCAGGCTCGGCGCGATCACGCTCAGCGAGCGGCCATTACGCGACCCTGATCCGGTGCGGCTGCGAGCCGCCGTGCTCGACGGGCTGCGCCGGGAAGGGCTCGGCCTGCTCCCGTGGCCTGCCGAGGCGGTCCGGCTTCGGCAGCGGCTGGCGTTCCTGCACCGGGAGGCCGGGGCGCCGTGGCCGGAGGTGACCGACGAGGCACTGCTGGCGCGCGCAGACGACTGGCTGGAGCTCGCCGCAGTGCGCCGCCGCACGGACCTCGGCCGCATCGACACCGGAGCGGCCCTGCGCAGGCTGCTGCCGTGGCCGGAGGCGAGCCGGTTCGACGAGCTCGCACCCGACCGGCTGGAAGTCCCGACCGGTTCCCGCATCCGCGTCGACTACTCCGGCGACGAGCCGGTGCTGGCGGTGAAACTGCAGGAGACGTTCGGCTGGCTGGCGACACCGCGGATCGCGGGCGGGCGCGTGCCCGTGGTGCTGCACCTGCTGTCGCCCGCGGGTAGGCCGGCCGCGGTGACGGCGGACCTGGAGTCGTTCTGGCGCAACGGGTACCAGGCGGTGCGGGCCGAGTTGCGCGGGCGGTATCCCAAGCATCCGTGGCCGGAGGATCCGCTGACCGCCGAGCCGATGCGCGGCACCCGCCGACCGCGCTGAGCGGGCAACTCGCGCGCCTGAGCGGGCAACTCGCGGGCTGGAGCGGGGGACTCGCGGGCTGGAGCGGGGGACTCGCGGGCTGGAGCGGGGGACTCGCGCTAGCTGTAGAGCTGGCGCTGTGGCTTGGTCGGCAGTTGGCTGGCCAGCTCCTCGTCGTCCTCCTCGTGCAGTCCGAGTTGGACGGCCTCGCGGATCTGCTCGCGGTTCTCCCGCACCACCTCGGCGAAGAAACGGTCGATGCGCTCGTCGGCGAGCACGTCCAGGATCACCCGGATCGTCGTGTCCACAACGGAGTTCACGATCTCGTCGTGGAAGGGCAGTCGCGAGAGCCGGCCTGCCTGCGGATCGTTCTTGAGCTTCTCGGTGACGATCTCCCGCAGCATGTCCTTGTGCTGGGCCAGTGAACGGGCGAGGTTTTCCGGGTAGTTCCCGGTTTCCACCACCTTCACCACCTCGTCGAGCACAGCGATCGTGACGGGTTTCTTGATGGCCAACACGATCGGGCGAGAGTACCGCTCCACGAGCCGCTCGGTGAACCGCTCGCCGAACGCCCGGTCCGCTGTGCGCACCAGCCGCACGAGTACCACGACAATGCGCAGCAAGCGGAAACTACGCAGCGCGGGATGCGCGATCGGGATCATGCCGAGGATCTCGTACCAGCCGCGCAGCGGGAACCGCCGCTCCCAGCCGGCGGCGCGCCAGCGCCACAGGAACTCCAGCGCGAAGACGCCGCAGATCACGGTGTCGATGACGAACACCACCTGCGCGGTCCGCGGCGTGTGCTCGAAGAACACGAGATAGCTCAGCAGCGCCACGGAAACGACCGCGAGCAGGAGCATCGCGATGTCCAGAATGGTCGCTCGTCGCCGGCTCGGCAGCGTCTCGCTGATCATGCCCGCATTGTGCCCGATGAGCGCCTACCGCTCGCCGCCGCCGGTGGTGGCCTGGCAGAACGCCAGCACCTGCGGCCAGGACACGGCGTAGGCGTCGGCGTTGACCTCGTTGCCGTGCCTGCTGCGGTCGGTGAACCCGTGCTCGGCCCCCGGATAGACGTGCACGATGCTCGCGGCGGACTCCCGGGACTGCAGCGCTGTCTGCAGCCGGGCAAAACTCTCGTGCGGAACGAGCGTGTCGGCGCCGGGGTACAGCATCATGGCCGGCGCGCTGATGCGGGCGGCGTGCTCGACGGCGTCGACGGTGTGGTTGGGCGCGGGTGCGCCGGGCACAGTCGGGTGGTAGGCGACGACATTCGCGAGCCGCTCGTCCCGCGCGCCCAGCAGCAGCGCGAACCGCCCGCCGAGGCACCAGCCGATCACACCGACCTTCGTCAGTCCGAGCTCGCCGAACTGGTGGTCGAGGAGCCTGCGCATCTCGTCAAGACACACCTCGTCGTCGAGCTGTGCCATCAGTTCGGCCAGCCGCTCCCGCGGTGTGTCGTCGAGGCTCGGTCCGTGCCAGGGGTCCCAGCTCAGCGCTGTCATCCCGGAGCGGGCGATGTCGTCGGCGAACTCACGGACCTGTGCACCGATGCCGGTGATCATCGGCAGCAGGAGCATGCCGCTCGTCCCGCCGGTCTTCGGCCGGGAAAGGTACGCGCCCAGGTCGCCGACCTTGATCGTCGAAGAATCGATCTCTGATGCCATGTCCCGCACAGTAGTGTCTGGATGGGGCTGAGCGCTCAGACCACGCGGCGCCCACGCCGCCAGACGGCCCAGGTCAGCGGCACGCCGGGCCGGTAGGCCAGGTGCGTGACCGAGGGCGCGTCGAGCACCTGCAAGTCGGCGCGCGCACCGACCCTGACGACGCCGACGGCGCCGTCCCCGGTGTCACGGCGCAGCGCCCTGGCACCACCGGCCGTGGCGGCGTACACGGCCTCGGCCACCGACAGTCCCATTTGGAGCACGGCCGTTGCCACGCAGAACGCCATCGAGGTCGTATAGGAGCTGCCGGGATTGGCGTTGGTGGCCAGTGCGATGGTGGCCCCGGCATCGAGGAGCCGTCGCGCGGGCGCGAGCGGCTGCCGGGTCGACAGGTCGCACGCGGGCAGCAGCGTCGCCACCGTGCCCGAGGCGGCGAGCGCCTCGACGTCCTCATTGGACAGATATGTGCAGTGGTCGACACTGGCCGCGCCGTGCCGCACCGCGAGCTGAACGCCGGGGCCGGGACCGAGCTGGTTACCGTGCACGCGCAGGCCAAGGCCGCGCGCGGCCGCGGCCAGCAGCACCCGTTCGGACTGGTCGCGGTCGAAAGCGCCCTCCTCGCAGAACACGTCGGCCCACCGCACGTGGGCTGCGACCGCGTCCAGCATCGGCCCGCACACCAGCTCCACATAGGACTCCGCGTCCGTCCCGGGTGGGACGATGTGTGCGCCGAGGAAGGTCACCTCGTCGGCCACCGCGGCGGCAATCCGCGCGGAACGTTCCTCGTGTTCGACGTCGAGCCCGTACCCGGTCTTGGTCTCCACGCAGGTGGTGCCCTGACGGATCGCCTCGGACACATGCCGTGCGAGGTTGGCCGCGAGTTCGGTGTCGGTGGCCTTCCTGGTGGCCTCGACGGTGACGGCGATTCCGCCCGCGCGGTACGGCTTTCCGGCCATCCGCGCCTCGAACTCGGCCGTGCGGTCGCCCGCGAACACCAGGTGGGTGTGGCTGTCGACCCAGCCTGGCAGTGCGGCGCGTCCTGCGGCGTCGACGGCCTGGTCGGCAATTGGCGCCAGCGCGGCCGGGCCGATCCACGCGATGTGCTCGCCCTCGACCACCACCGCCGCGTCGTGCAGGACGCCGAGCCCGGGGTCGTTCGTGGTGAGCTCACCGATCCCGGTCACGAGCGTGGACCTCATCGGCACAGGCGTTCGACCTCCTCGGCGAGTAGCGCGGCCGGCCGTGGGACGGTGCTGTGAACGCCATCGTGCACGACCCGCCTGCCTGCCACCAGCACCTCGGTGACGTCCGCCGCGCTCGCGGCGAAGAACACGCCGTCCGGCTCGGCGCCAGCGGTGCGGACGGAGTCGAGGGCGACGGTCACCAGGTCGGCCGCGGCGCCCGGTGCGATCCGGCCGACGTCGGCGAATCCCAGCGCATCATGGGCGGTCGCGGCCGCCAGCAGTTCGGCGCCGGTGAACCGTCCGCGTGCCTGGCTCGCCAGCCGTTCGTTGAGCTCCAGCGCCCGCGTCTCCTCGAAGGGATCGATCACGGCGTGGCTGTCGCTGCCGAGGCACAGCGCGACCCCCGCATCCAGCAGCGCGCGTCCGGGCCCGATGCCGTCACCGAGGTCGCGTTCGGTGGTGGGGCAGAAACAGGCACGCACACCACACCGACTCAAGGTCGACATGTCGTTTCCGCTGAGGTGAGTGGCGTGCACGGCGACGGTGCGCGGGCCGAGCACGCCGCCGTCTGCGAGGACCGCGGTGGGCGTGCGGCCGTGTACCCGCTGGCAGTCCTCGTTCTCCGTGCGCTGCTCGGAGAGATGGACGTGCAGTGGCCTGCCATGTGCCCAGTCCGCCACCACCGGCAGCGCCTCCGGTGGGACCGCACGCACCGAGTGCACGGCGGCACCCACCACCACGTGCTCGCTCTCGGGGCGCAACGCGCTGACCCGCTCGGCCCACGCGTGCACCGTGCCGTCACCGAAACGCAGCTGGGGTCCCTCGACCGAACGCTCGAACCCACCGGTGAGGTAACAGGTGTCGAGCAGGCACAACCGGATTCCCGCGTCCTGCGCCGCAGCCACCAGCACCGCGCTCATCGCGTTCGGATCGGCATAACGCCGCCCGCCGGGCGCATGGTGCAGGTAATGGAACTCCCCCACGCTCGTGTATCCGGCGAGCACCATCTCCGCATACACGCCACGGGCGAGGCTGTAGTAGGAATCCGGATCGAGCCGGGCCGCGAGCCGGTACATCAGCTCACGCCAGGTCCAGAACGTCCCGCGGTCGGCGTGCGTGCGCCCGCGCAGCGCACGATGGAAGGCATGCGAGTGCACATTGGCGAATCCGGGCACCGTCAGTCCAGTCAGGACAGTCCCGTTGCGCGGCTGCCCGGTGACGACCGCGCTGATGTGCCCGTCCGTGACGTCGATCCGGACCCCGCTCGCCACACCGGCCGGGAGCCACGCGTACTCGCACCAGTACGTCACCGGCACAGCTGCTCCAGCACGGTAACCAGCGCGGCCGCGCCGCCGTCCACATCGGCCGGTTCGGCGAACTCCTCCGGTGCGTGACTGATACCGGTGGGGTTGCGCACGTACAGCATGGCCGTCGGCACGTGTCCGGCGAGGATCGCCGCGTCGTGCCCCGCACCTGTCGGCAACGCGGGCACGCCGCCGAGCAACGTAGCTAGCTCGTCCCGCAGGCCAGAGTCGAACACCACGTCGCCGGAACAGGATTCCTCAGTCACCCTGACCTCGCAGCCCTCCTCGGCCGCGGCGGCTCGCGCGGCTTCGGCGATGTCCTCGACGAGGCTTCGCACACCGCTGCCGGGCACGCGGGCATCCAACCAGAGGTCCACTGTGGACGCAATGACGTTGGTGCCGCCGGGGTTCGGCACGATCCTGCCCACGGTGGCCCGCGCCTGCGGTACCGAGCGGGCGATACGCCGAGCCGCCGCGACCACTTCGGCAGCGGGCAGCATCGGGTCCCTGCGGTCGCCGAGCAGTGTCGCTCCCGCGTGGTTTCCCTGCCCTGTGAAGGAAAAACGCCACCGGCCGTGTGCGATCACCGTGCTGCCCACCGCGATCGGGGAGCCGAGGTCGATCAGCCCTCGGCCCTGCTCGACGTGCAGCTCGACGAAACACCCGATCCGGCCGAGCGCTTCGTCGTCACGGCCGAGCCGGTCCGGATCAAGCCCAGCCGCGGCGGCTGCCTCCGCGAAGGTGACCCCGTCGGGGTCGCGCAGCGCCCGTGCCGTCCCTGCCTCCAGCGCGCCGGTGAGCAGGCGCGAGCCGAGGCACGGCACCCCGAAGCGGCCGCCCTCCTCCTCCGCGAACACGACGATGGCAAGCGGTTTGCCGGGCGCGAATCCCTTGGCCTGCAATGCCTGCACGGCCGACAAGGCGCTCACCACGCCGAGTGGTCCGTCGAACGCGCCGCCACCCGGAACCGAGTCGAGATGGCTGCCTGTCACCACGGCGCCCGGCCCCGGCTCCGTCCACCACGCCCACATGTTGCCGTTCTGGTCGTCCTCGACGTGCAGGCCCAGCCCGCTCGCCCGCTCGCGGAACCAGGTGCGCAGCTCGGTTTCAGCCGCGTCGAACACGTGCCGCGAGTACCCGCCGCGGACCCGATCCCTGCCGACGTCGGCAATCTCCTCGAGCAACACCTGGGCGCTCGTCATGTGTCGTTCCGCATCGGGATGCGCAGGCCAGTGTCGGCGGCGACCTCCGCGGCGCGCGGGTAGCCGGCGTCGGCGTGCCGGAGGACTCCCATTGCCGGATCGTTCGTCAGCACGCGCTCGATCTTCTGTGCCGCCAGCACAGTGCCATCTGCCACGCAGACCTGCCCGGCGTGGATGGATCGCCCCATACCGACGCCGCCACCGTGATGGATCGACACCCAGGTCGCACCGGAGGCGGTGTTCACGAGCGCGTTGAGCAGGGGCCAGTCGGCGATCGCGTCGGAGCCGTCGGCCATGCCCTCCGTCTCCCGGTACGGGGACGCGACGCTGCCGGCGTCGAGATGGTCCCTGCCGATGACGATCGGCGCCTTCAGCTCACCACTGGCGACCATCTCGTTGAACCGCAGCCCCGCGAGGTGCCGCTCGCCGTAGCCGAGCCAGCAGATGCGGGCGGGCAGACCCTGGAACGCCACCCGCTCGCCCGCGAGGCGGATCCAGCGGGCCAGCGACTCGTTATCCGGAAACAGTTCGAGGATGGCGCGGTCGGTCGCCGCGATATCGGCGGGGTCCCCGGACAGCGCCGCCCAGCGGAACGGCCCCTTGCCCGCGCAGAACAGCGGCCGGATGTAGGCGGGCACGAAGCCCGGGTAGTCGAACGCCCGCGCACAGCCACCCAGCTTGGCTTCGCTGCGCAGCGAGTTGCCGTAGTCGAAGACCTCGGCGCCTGCGTCGAGGAAGCCGAGCATTGCCTCGACGTGTTCGGCCATCGAAGCACGCGAACGGTCGGTGAACTCGTCGGGTTTCCGCGCTGCGTAGTCGTGCCAGTCCTCGACGTCGACGCCGATCGGCAGGTAGGCGAGCGGATCGTGCGCGGAGGTCTGGTCGGTGACGATGTCCACCTCGAGTCCGCGTCGCAGCAGCTCGGGCAGTACCTCGGCGGCGTTGCCGATCACCCCGACCGACAGGGCCTCACGCCGCGCCCTCGCGGCAACGACACGCGCGATCGCATCGTCCACATCGGACGCCAGCTCATCGAGGTAACGGGTCTCCAGGCGACGTTGCGCGCGCCGGGGGTCGCATTCGACGACCAGCGCGACACCGCCGTTCATGGTGACGGCAAGCGGTTGCGCACCACCCATCCCGCCGAGCCCGGCGGTGACGGTGAGAGTGCCGGCCAGTGTGCCGCCGAAGCGTTTCCGTGCCACCTCGGCGAAAGTCTCGTAGGTGCCCTGGAGGATGCCCTGTGTGCCGATGTAGATCCAGGAACCGGCGGTCATCTGGCCGTACATGGTGAGCCCGAGCGACTCCAGCCTGCGGAACTCCGGCCAGTTCGCCCAGTCGCCGACGAGGTTGGAGTTGGCGATGAGCACGCGGGGTGCCCACTCATGCGTACGCAGCACGCCGACCGGCTTGCCGGACTGCACGAGCAGCGTCTCATCGGCGGCCAGTGTGGCGAGGCAGCGCTCGATTGCGTGGTAGCTGGGCCAGTCGCGGGCTGCCTTGCCGGTGCCGCCGTACACGACCAGGTCCTGCGGCCGTTCGGCGACGGCCGGGTCCAGGTTGTTGCGCAGCATGCGCAGCGCGGCCTCGGTCTGCCAGTTCTCGGCGGTGAGCGTCATCGTTCCTCCAGGCAGTCGAGTACGGCCCCGGACGCGACGAGTTCCTCCGCGGCGGCGATCTCGGGAGCCAGGTGACGATCGGGTCCCGGCCCGGCGACGCGGGTGCGCAGCAGGTCGCGTATCGCGGCGGTGACCGGTGCGGGCCGTAGTGGTGCGCGGAAGTCCAGCGCGCGGGCGGCTGTGAGCAGTTCGATAGCGAGCACGGTGGTGAGGCCGTCGATGCCGCGCCGCAGCTTGCGGGCCGCCGACCAGCCCATCGACACGTGGTCTTCCTGCATGGCACTGCTCGGGATCGAGTCCACCGACGCCGGCACCGCCAGCCTCTTGAGCTCGCTGACGATCGCTGCCTGCGTGTACTGCGCGATCATGTGCCCCGAATCGACGCCGGGATCCGCGGCGAGGAACGCGGGCAGCCCGTGCGAGCGCGCGATGTCGAGCATGCGGTCGGTGCGTCGCTCGGCGATGCTCGCGACGTCGGCGACCGTGATGGCGAGAAAGTCCAGCACGTAGGCGATCGGTGCGCCGTGGAAGTTGCCGTTGGACTCCACCCGGCCATCGGCGAGCACGACGGGGTTGTCGATGGCGGCGGCGAGCTCCCGGTCGGCCACCAACTCCGCGTGCGCGAGCGTGTCCCGTGCCGCGCCGTGTACCTGCGGTGCGCATCGCAGCGAGTAGGCGTCCTGCACTCGTGGGCAGTCCGGGCCACGGTGGCTGGCGACGATCTCCGAACCGGCGAGTACGTCCCGCATGCGGCGGGCCGAGACGGCTTGGCCGGGATGTGGCCGTAGCGCCTGCAGGTCCTCGGCGAACGCCCGGTCCGTGCCGAGCAGTGCCTCCACGCTCATCGCCGCGGTGAGGTCGGCGATGTCGAGCAGGCGCCGCAGATCGGCGACGGCGAGCACCAGCATGCCGAGCATGCCGTCGGTGCCGTTGGTGAGCGCGAGCCCTTCCTTCTCCGCGAGCGTGATCGGCTCGATGCCGACCACGCGCAGCGCGTCCGCGGCGGGCACCCGGTGTCCCGCGGCGTCGAACACCTCGCCCTCACCCATCAGCGCGAGTGCGACGGCGGCCAGCGGCGCGAGGTCGCCGGAGCAGCCGAGCGAGCCGTACTCGTGCACGACGGGCGTGATCCCCGCGTTGAGCAGTGCGGCGAGCGTCGCGGCCGTACCAGGCCCTACGCCGGTGTGTCCGGTGGTCAGGGTGCGCAGTCGCAGCAACATCAGCGCGCGCACGACCTCCGGCTCGACGGCGGGCCCGGCACCTGCGGCGTGTGAGCGGATCAGCGAGCGCTGCAGATCCGCACGCCGGTCCGCGGGGATGTGCCGCACCGCCAGCGCTCCGAACCCGGTGGAGACGCCGTAGGTCGGGCGTGTGGCTTCGGCGAGCGCGGCCACGTGTTTGCGCGCTCCGGCGATGTTCCTCTGGGCGACCTCGTCGATCATGACGGGTGCGTGGCCGCGGGTGACCGCGAGCACCTGGTCACGACGCAGCGGCGACGCCCCGAGCTGTACCTCGTCTGGCATACCCCTATTTCACTGGCCGGGGGCAGGCGCATCATCTGCGATGAGGCGGTTTGTGTCTCGGATTTCAGACAGGAGGCTGCTGTGGCGGAGGGCCACGTTCCCGCGTTGCGTCGCGGGCTCGCGCTGCTCGGCGTGCTGGCCCGGCATGCTGGACCAGTGTCGGCGGCAGCGTTGGCACGTGACCTGGGCCTGCCGCGATCCACGACGTATCACCTGCTCGCGGAGCTGGAAGCGGCCGGTTTCGTCGTGCATCTGCCCGCCGAACGCAGATACGGACTGGGCATCGCGGCATTCGAACTCGGCTCGGCGTACCTGCGGCACGATCCGCTGGAGCGGCTCGCCGGGCCGATCCTGCGCAGGCTCGTCGATCAGGTCGGGCACAACGCGCACCTGGGCGTGCTGCAGGGCAACGAGCTGGTGTACCTGGTCAAGGAACGGCCCGCGCGGCCACAGACGCTCGTCACCGATGTCGGCGTGCGCCTTCCCGCCCACCTGACCGCGTCGGGTCGGGCGATGCTGGCGCACCTGCCGGTCGCGCATGTGCGCGCATTGTTTCCCAGCGCCGCGGCCTTTGTCCGCCGCACCGACCGCGGCCCCCGCGGACTGGCCGAGCTGCGGCACACGCTCAGCGCGCATCGCAGGCTCGGCTGGGCAGTCGAGGACGGCCACGTCACGGCGGGCTTCGCCTCCGTGGCCTACCCGGTGTTCGACCACGGCGGGAGGCCGATGGCGGCGATGAGCGTGACCTTCCGCCATCTCTGCGACGGCGCCGGCTGCACCGAAACCTGGGCGGAGCTGGCCGCGCAGGTCCGGCAGGCAGCCGACGAGCTGACCACGCGGATCGGTGGTCAGCGGCCCTGACCGCAGGCGGCCTCGGTCACCGCTCCGCCAACCGCCTGGCCAGCATCGCCTTTCCCTGCTCCGCGGCCTTGTCGTTGTTGTGCTGGATCTTGCGGAACCACGTGGCGAGTTCCTCATCGCCCGCGCGCTCGGCGTCCTGCGCGTACTCGTCGAGCTGCCACACGTAGTGCAGCGATGCCTGGAGCACGCTGATCAAGTCGAAGTTCTTGTCCTTCACCGGAGTCTGCGGCCTGGTCGCCATCGTCGGCCTCCCTTCCTTACAGGAAAGGCTTGCCCGCGAAAATCCGCATCAAACCGGCCGGAGCGCCGGCAACCCAGGTCTGTACCAATGCTGGGTTCCTGTCGGAACGTTGCCGCTGTCGGCACTTTGTGGCTACATTGAAGGTAACGATTGTGACCACAGGAGCCGTTATGCGCATCGGGATCCGCGAACTACGCGACGGGCTGAGCCGCCACCTCGCCGAGGTTCGCAAGGGCCACACGGTGACCATCACCGACCACGGAACCGTCATCGCACGCATCGTGCCAGCGGACCAGCCGAACGCGCTCGAACGGCTCATCGCAGAAGGTCGTGTCCGCCCTGCCGCACGAAGGAAGCGCCCAGCCCCCGAACCGATCAAGACCGCCGGCTCCGTGAGCGAACTCGTCGCCGAACAGCGTCGATGATCGCCTACTTCGACACCTCGGCATTCGTCCCATTGCTGATCGACGAACCGGCCAGCAGCTTCTGCCGTCGACTCTGGGACGACGCCGACGCCATCGTCACCTCGCGCCTGCTGTACGTCGAAACGGCTGCTGCCCTGGCGCTGGGCGTGCGGCTTGGTCGGCTCACCGACGCGGAGCACACATCGGCGCTGCGCCTGCACAATCAACTGTGGCGGGAGTTCGATGTCGTCGAAGCCGACGAAGACGTCATCAACCGCGCCGCCGATCTCGCGTATGAACTTGCCCTGCGCGGCTACGACGCCGTGCACACCGCATCTGCTAAGCAAGTCAATGCGGAGGATCTGGTGGTAGCCAGCGGCGACCGCAAACTCCTGGAGGGCTGCGCCAAGCTGGGCATGGCGACCGCGGACACGGTGTCGCCTGCCTGACCAGCGAGACTGTGGACGCGAACTGATCTACAAGCGGGTGGGTCTAACGTGGCACAACCCGAACTCGTCGATGCTGGTTGACGACCAACGCAACCACGCTGGGACGGCAGCAGCTCGCACCGTAGAGGGTTTGGGGGACTCGGTCCCCCAATATGATCCGGAGCGACCCGGTCCGCGCTTCCGCGGACACGGGTCGGCCGAGTGGAGGTGCCGGGAATCGAACCCGGGTCCTCTGTCGCCTTTCCAGGGCTTCTCCGTGCGCAGTTCGCTGTGTCTCTACTCGGCCCCACCGGTCACGCGAACAAGCCGGTGTGACGGGCCCAGCCACTGTTTGCTTCCCAACCAGCTCCCGTGGCCGGAGCTGGCGGTAAGCCTCCTAGCTGATGCCGGCATACCGGGTCGGAGGCTTACCCGGGCCGACAGACTCGCACTCGCTCAGGCAGCGAGGGCGAAGTCGCGCTGACTATTCGTCTTGGCGCTTATTTTAGTTGCGACGACGCTCACGGTGGTCGTGGCCTGCACCGGCACGCTTCCCCTGGATCAACGTCCAGAGTCGAGACCGTTCACCCCCTTGATCTTTCTGCTTCAAACCAGCATAACCCCACACGCAAACGGATAATTCCCCCGGCGGGGTAGGGACAACCCCACCCACGATCCGCCAGCGCACTTCATGGTTTACGCAGGCCAGGCAGGCGAAGCTGAGCACTACCAGCCAGCGAAGGGAACCAGCCATGGACCACCGGGGCAACCGGCCGTCGGTCGGCGGGTCAGCCGCCTACCTGCTCCTCAACCTGCCCGTGGGCATCATCGGCTTCGTCTTCCTGGTCACCACGTTGACGGTGGGTGTCTCCACCGCGATCATCTGGGTCGGCCTGCCCATACTGGCGCTGGCGATCCTGGGAACTCGCGGCGGAGCCCGGCTGGAGCGAGCCCGGATCTATGCGCTGCTCGACCGTTACATCACGCTGCCCTACCGGCCGCTACCCGGCGGGAGCCAGAAGCTGCGCTGGATGGCTCGCCTCAAGGACGCCGCCACCTGGCGCGACCTGACCTACTTCCTGCTGTTGTTCCCGATCGGCATCGCGGAGTTCGTCGTGGTGGTGACGAGCTGGGCGTTCGCCCTCGGCCTCGTCGCGCTCCCCATCTACTACCGCTTCCTGCCTGAGGGCGCCTACTTCTTCCCGTCCTTCGACCTGCGCTGGATCACGGTCGACTCGGTACCCGCGGCCTTGCCGTGGGCCGCACTGGGGGTCCTGTTCGTCGCGCTCGCGGCCGTGCTGACGCGCGGCATGGGCGCCGCGCACGCCCGATTCGCCGAACTGCTGCTCGGCCCGACCGCCGACCGGGTGCACGAGTCACAGGGCTGGCCCGCGACCACGGCGCCGGTGGCAGGATGACGAGCAGCACAGCGACGGAGGACTCACCCATGACGGAGGTCGCGGCACTGGCCGAGCAGCCGCGGCCGAACGCCATCAAGACCATCGGCTTCATGATCGCGAGCTTCCCGCTGCGGCTGGTGCAGTTCATCCTGATCGTGACGCTGGCGGTGGTGGGCATCGCCACGACGATCGTGTGGATCGGCATCCCGATCCTGCTGGTGGCCACCCAGCTCACCCGCTGGTTCGGCGATCTCGAACGCAGCTGGGTGCGGTCTGCGCTGCACACGCCGATGCCTCCTGCGGAACGGCAGGCCGCCGAGGGCAGCTGGGTACGCCGGTGGTTCGCCCAGCTCACCGACCTGACCACCTGGCGCGATCTCGGCTACCTGATGCTGGTGTTCCCCATCGGCGTGCTGGAGTTCGTGATCGGCCTGGTGGGGATCGTCCTCGTGCCGATCGCCGTGTGGGTGGTGCCCGCCATCGGCTGGCTGCACGGCAGGCTGGCGCTGGCGCTGCTGGGGCCGCCCCGGGCTCAGCGGCTCGAGGCCAAAGCCTCCCGCCTGCAGGCCTCCCGTGCACGCGGCGTGGACGCCGCCGAGGCCGAGCGGCGGCGTATCGAGCGGGATCTACACGACGGCGCCCAGCAGCGGCTCGTGGCCGTGGCCATGAGCCTCGGCCGCGCGAAGTCCAAGCTGAACAACGACCCCGAGGCACTACGGGAACTGATCGACGAGGCACACACGGACGCCAAGCTCGCCGTGTCGGAGCTACGTGACCTCGCCCGCGGCATCTACCCCGCGGTGCTGGCCGACCGCGGTCTCGACGCGGCACTGTCCGCGCAGGCGGCGAAGGCGCCGATCCACGTCGACGTGGCGGTGGACGTCGAGCCACGGCCACCGGCCGCGGTGGAAACAACGGCCTACTTCATCGTCGGCGAGGCCCTCACCAATATCGCCAAGCATGCACGCGCCAGCGAGGCAGTGGTGAAGGTCTGGCGCACCGACGACACCGTGGTGGTCGAGGTGACCGACAACGGGCAAGGCGGCGCATCGTTGCGGCCGGGGGGTGGGCTTGCCGGGCTCGCCGACCGTGCTGCCACGATTGACGGCGTCATCTCCGTTGTCAGCCCACCCGGTGGTCCCACAGTGATCCGAGCGGACCTGCCCTGCACCTGGTGAGCTGCTCCTCACTGGGGGGCTTGCATGCGCGTGGTCATCGCCGAGGATGCCGTCCTGCTCCGCGCCGGGGTCCAGCGTCTGCTGGCCGACGAGGGCATCGAGACAGCCGCGGCTGTCGGTTCGGGCGACGAGCTCCTCGCCGTCGTCCAGGAACACCGGCCTGAGCTGGCCATCGTCGACGTCCGGATGCCACCCACGTTCACCGACGAGGGGTTGCGCGCCGCACTACGGGCGCGCGAACTCGTCAATGGCCTGCCGGTGCTGGTGCTCTCGCAGTACGTCGAGGAGACCTATGCCGTCGAGCTGCTTTCGGGCGGCGCTGGTGGCGTCGGCTACCTGCTGAAGGAGCGAGTTGCCGACGTCACGGAGTTCGTGGACGCGGTACGCCGCGTCGCGGGTGGCGGCACGGCCATCGACCCGGAGGTGATCGCACAGCTCATGGCCAGAGGCAGGAAGAACCCGCTCGACTCTCTGACGGCGCGGGAAAGCGAAGTACTGGGTCTGATGGCGCAGGGGCTGTCCAACACGGCGATCGCGGGCAGGCTGGTGGTTTCGCACGGGGCCGTGGAGAAGCACATCGGCAACATCTTCGCCAAGCTCGGCCTCGAAGCGAGCTCCGAGGAGCACCGTCGTGTCCGTGCGGTGCTGACCTACCTCGGCCGCTGACACCTGGGGTAGGGCAGCCCCTACCCAACGGAGCGGAAAACCGGAACGGCAAGACGGCGGGCTGCCGGGCTGTGCCAGAAGCCCTCGCTGACCAGGCTTAATGGCATGATCACGAGCCAGGTGAGCCCTCCGGTCACACGCGACCGGTTCCTCGATATCGTCCGCGCTGTCGCGATCCTCGGCGTGGTCGTCCAGCACTGGGCGATGCCGGTGCTCGACTATTCCGACGGGCAGCTCTCGACCGGCAACGCACTCGCGACCCCCGGCTGGTGGGTCGTGACATGGTTGTCGCAGGTCATGCCGCTTGTCTTCTTCGCAGGCGGCGCCGCCAACCTGCTGTCGCTGCGCCGCGCGGCCAGCCCGCGTGACTGGCTCGGCGCCCGGCTTCGCAGGTTGCTGCTCCCGGTCCTGCCGCTGTTCGCCGTCTGGCTGCTCGTCCCGCGGCTGCTGCGCGATCTCGGCGTGCCGGAGCAGCCGGTGGCCCTCGCCGGGTCCATCACCGCGCAGCTGCTCTGGTTCCTCGCCGTTTACCTGCTGACGATCCTGGCCACACCGCTCATGGTCGCCGCGCACCGCCGCTGGGGCCTCGCCGTTCCGGTCGTCCTCGCCGGTGCCGCGATCGTCGTCGACGTCGCCCGGTTCACCGGGCCGGGACTGGCCGGCTACGCCAATGCCGTGTTCGTCTGGCTCGCCGTGCACCAGCTCGGCTTCCACTACACCGAGGGCAGGCTCGCCGACATCTCGCGCCGGGCAGCACTGGCGATGTCCGCGGGTGGTTTCGCGGTCACCGCGCTGCTGGTGGTGTTCGGACCGTACGCAGCCAGCATGATCGGGATGCCGGGCGCGCCCATGTCCAACATGAGCCCGCCCACCGTGTGCCTGATCAGCCTCGCCATCGGGCAGATCGGTCTCGCGCTCGCCGCGAAACCGGTGCTCAACCGCATCGCGCAGCGGCCAGGCGTGCAGAGCGCGCTCGGCTGGGTCGGCCCGCGGTTCATGAGCATCTACCTGTGGCACATGCCGGCGCTCGTCGTGGTCTCCGGCGTCACGGTCCTCGCGCTGGACTACGCGACGCCGGCCCCCGGCAGCGTGTTGTGGCTGGTCGCGTTGCCGGTCTGGCTCGCGTTCACCGGGGCGGTGCTCACCGGCCTGCTGCGTGCGTTCGCCCGGTTCGAGGCCGCCCCGCGGCCCGGCGCGGTGACGGTCGGCACCTGGCAGCTGGTCGTGGCTGGGCTACTCGCTTCGGCGGGCCTGCTGGGGCTGGCGGCCAAGGGTTTCGCCAACGGTCCGGAGCTGTTCGTCGTGCTGGTCATCGCTGCGTTCCTGCTCAGCGGCAAGCCAATCGCCCGCGACCGTAAAGCCGTCGTAAGCCGCTAGATCCCGAGGAGTTTGGCGGGGGTGTCGTGGAGGACAGCGCGGAGGAACGGCTCGCAGAGCCGGTCCTCCGCGTCGGCCCAGCCGGCGATCGCCCGCAGCTGCGTGGCGTAGGAGTAGGGGATGTTGGGGAAGTCGGAGCCGAGCACCACGCGGTCGGCGAACGGCACCAGCCGCTGCGGCCAGTCCGCTGGCAGCGGCATGAGGTTCTCGGTGAACGGCACGCCGACCATCGTGGTGTCGAGGTACACCCGCGGATAGCTCGCGACGAGCTCCAGCGCCCGCGCATACTCCGGCATCGCCGCGTGCGCCAGCACCGCGACGAGCTGCGGATGCCGGGTCAGCACCTCGGCGAACACGTCGAGGCCCGTGTGTTCACCACGCAGCGGGCCATGTCCACAGTGGATCACGACGGGCACGCCGGCGTCGGCGAGCGCTCCCCAGACGCCGTCGAGCAGCCGGTCCCGCGGATCGTAGGCACCCACCTGAACGTGTGCCTTGAAGCACCGTGCGCCGTCTCGCAGCGCGGAATCCACATAAGACGCCGCGGACGGCTCCGGGTACAGCGTTGCGGTCGGCACGGCAGCCGGCTCGCGGTCGGCGAAGTCCAGCGCCCACTGCGTGAGCCACTCCCCCATGCCCTGCTTGTGCGGGTACACCAGCGGGGCGAACCGGCGCACGCCCAGTGAACGCAGGACAGCCAGCCGCTGCGGCTCCGGCTCCCGGTAATGCACCGGCCAGGCCAGGCCGTAGTGCTCGGCGGCGTTGTCGAAATACGCCCACACCTTGTGCAGCACCCGCTCGGGCAGGAAATGCACGTGGATGTCGACCAGCCCGGGCAGCCCGAGCGAGCGGACCCAGCCGGCGACATCCTCGTCCGAGGCGGGGCCGATCAACGACCGTACTTCCCCTTGACGGCGCGGCCCATGGCTTTGGCGACCTCGCGCTGAGCGTCCCGCTTGGCGATCGCCTGCCGCTTGTCGTAGGCCTTCTTACCCCTGGCGAGCGCCAGCTCGACCTTGACCTTGCCGTCCTTGAAGTACAGCGCGAGCGGCACGAGGCTGACGCCGCCCTCCTTGGTCTTGCCGATGAGTTTCTCGATCTCGTTGCGGTGCAGCAACAGCTTCCGCGTGCGCCGCGGCGCATGGTTGGTCCACGTGCCCTGCACGTACTCCGGAATGTGCAGCCCGCGCAGGAAAACCTCGCCGTCGTCGACCGTGGCGAACGCATCGGCCAGCGATGCCTTGCCATCGCGCAGGCTCTTCACCTCGGTACCTACGAGGACGACACCGGCCTCGTAGGTATCGAGGATCGCGTAGTCGTGCCGCGCACGGCGGTTCGACGCGATGACCTTACGACCGACTTCCTTGGGCATGTCTACGACTGTATCCCTAGTGACGCACGTACAGGCGCAGCGTCACATAGCCGGTGATCGCCGAGATGAGAACCGACACCCCGAGCAGGATCGGCGCCACCGGGAAAAGCACGTCGATCAGCTCCACCGGCGGTATCGCCCCGCCCGTCGCCTCGAGGATGCGGTCGAGCGCAACGTACTTGAGCGCGATCAGCCCGCCGATGCCGAGCACGGCACCGAAGGTGCCGGCGACCACCGCCTCCAACAGGAACGGCAGCTGCGTGTACCAGCGTGTCGCGCCCACCAGCCGCATGATGCCCACCTCGGTGCGCCGCGTGTACGCCGAGACCTGGATGGTGTTGGCGATCAGCAGCACGGCGGCGAGCGCGGCGATGAGCGCGATGATGAACGTGCCGTTGCGGCCGGAGTTCAGCAGGCTGAAGAACCGGTCGAGGAACTTGTTCTGGTCGTCGATGTTCGCCACGCCGGGTTGCCCAGTGTATTCCTGCACGATGACGTCACTGCGCGCCGGATCGAACAGCTTGACGTGCAGCGACGCCGGCAGTGCCTCCGGCCGGGCGAGCTCGACGAGTTCCGGCTGCCCTTCGAAGATCCGCTTGAAGCGCTCGTATGCCTGGGTCCGGTTCTCGAAGACGACGGACTCGACGGCCTGGTTGTTCTCCAGGGACTGCCGGATCGCCGTACACGGTTCGCTGGTGCAGTCGGCGTCGTTGGCGCTGATGTCACCGGTGAGGTAGACCGCCACCTCGACGTCGTCGAGATAGCTGGCCTGCATCTTGTCGATCGTGCGGACGAAAAGCAGGCCACCACCGAACATGCCCAACGAGATGGCGGTGGTGAGGATCATGGCGATGGTCATCGTGACGTTCCGGCGTAGGCCGGTGATGACCTCGCTGAACACGAAGCTGGCGCGCATGGGACGGAGGATTTCCTTGGGTCGGGGGATAAGCGGGCGGGGTTAGCGGAGTGACGTAGGCGGCTGCGGGGGATCAGCGCCCGACGCCGTACACCCCGCGTTTGTCGTCTCGGATCACCCGGCCGAGGTGCAGCTCGACGACACGGCGGCGCATCGAGTCGACGATGGAGTGATCGTGGGTGGCCATCAGCACGGTGGTGCCGGTGCGGTTGATGCGCTCCAACAGCAGCATGATGTCCTGGCTGGTGTCGGGGTCGAGGTTCCCGGTCGGCTCGTCCGCGAGCAAGACGAGCGGGCGGTTCACGAACGCGCGAGCGATCGCGACACGCTGCTGCTCACCTCCGGAGAGCTCATTGGGCATGCGGTCCGCCTTACCGTCGAGGCCGACCAGTTCGAGCACCTCGGGTACGACCTTGGTGATCGTCCGCTTGGGTTTACCGATGACTTCGAGGGCAAAGGCGACGTTTTCCGCGACGGTCTTGTTCGCCAGCAACCGGAAGTCCTGGAACACGCAGCCCATCGTCTGACGCAGGCGGGGAATCTTGCGGCGGGGCAACTTGGCGACGTCGAAATTCGACACCATTACCCGTCCACGGGACGGCACCTCCTCTCGCAGCAGCAGCCGGAGGAAGGTCGATTTCCCCGACCCCGAAGGGCCGATGAGAAAGACGAACTCGCCCTTGTCCACATCGACCGACACACTGTCCAATGCGGGACGTGTGGAGGTCTTGTAGACCTTGGAAACAGTATCGAGCCGGATCACGGTGCGCCATCCTACCCATGGCGTTCGTTAAGGTCCGGTTGCCTCAGCAAAGGGCTCGCGGTGTCTTTCCAAAATGCCTGCTAGACGGCCGTTCGCGAGGCCACTCAGCCAGCGGCGGCGGTTTCCTGCTGCTTGCGCCAGCGGATGCCTGCTTCGAGGAACGCGTCGAGGTCACCGTCGAGCACTGCCGACGGGTTGCCCACCTCGTATTCCGTGCGCAGGTCCTTCACGAGCTGGTACGGGTGCAGGACGTACGAGCGCATCTGGTTGCCCCAGCTGGACCCGCCGTCGCGCAGCGCGTCCAGCTCGGCTCGCTCCTCCGCCTTCTTGCGCAACAGCAGTTTCGCCTGGAGAACCTTCATCGCGGCTGCCTTGTTCTGCAGCTGCGACTTCTCGTTCTGGCACGACACGACTATCCCGCTGGGCAGGTGTGTGATGCGAACGGCGGAGTCGGTGGTGTTCACGCTCTGCCCACCGGGGCCTGACGAGCGGTACACGTCGACGCGGATGTCCTTCTCCGGCACCTCGACATGGTCGATCGCCTCGACCTCGGGCAGCACCTCGACGTGCGCGAACGACGTCTGCCTGCGGCTCTGGTTGTCGAACGGGGAGATGCGGACGAGCCGGTGAGTGCCCTGCTCGACCGAGAGGGTGCCGTAGACGTAGGGCGCGCTGACCTTGAAGGTCGCGGACCGGATGCCCGCCTCTTCGGCGTAGGAGATGTCGTAGACGTCGGTGGGGTAACCGTGCCGTTCCGCCCAGCGCAGGTACATGCGCAGCAGCATCTCGGCCCAGTCGGCGGCGTCGACACCACCGGCCTCGGACCGGATGGTGACGACGGCGTTGCGCTCGTCGTACTCCCCGGAGAGCAGGGTGCGCACCTCGAGGGCGTCGACGTCCCTTGCGAGGTTCTTGAGATCGGTGTCGGCCTCGCTCATGGTCGCGGCGTCACCCTCGGCCTCGGCCAGCTCGTACAGCACTCCGAGGTCGTCGAGGCGCTGGCGCAGGTCGGTCACCTTGCGGATCTCGGCCTGCTTGTGCGAGAGCTGGCTGGTCACCTTCTGCGCGGCCTCGGGGTCGTCCCAGAGGTTGGGGCGGGCCGCCTCTTCCTCCAGCTCGGCAACCTCTTTGCGCAGGGAGTCGAGGTCCATCACGGACTCGATCTGCGTCAACTTGCCGCCGAGGTCCTTCAGGGCAGCTTCGAACTCGACACTCACAACCCACAAGGTTACGGCAATTCGTGCGGCCGCTCGCGGCGGCCGCACGAAGCCGCTCTGCTCAGCTCGCGGACACCGTGTCCAGGAGCTTCAGCGCCGCCCTCGCATGCGTCTGGCCGAACTCGGCGACGGCCTTGGCGACGGGGTCGCTCGCCGCCTTGACGGCGGTCTTGGCCTCGTCGAGCTGCGCGGTGTACACGGCCTTGGCCGACTCGAAGAGCGACGTGCGCTGCTTCGAGGTGAGCACACCGGCGTGGACGACACGCAGGATCAGCGGACTGCGGAGGTGGTCAGGACCAGAGTCACTGGTCAGCCACGTCTTGAAGGCCTTCTTGCCCGCTGCGGTGATCAGGTATTGCTGGCTGGAGCGCGGTCCCTGCTTGCCGAGCCGCACGAGGCCTTCCTTGTGCAGAGCGGGAAGCTCCCGGTACACCTGGCTCCTCGTCACGCTGAAGAACGTGCCAAAGCGTTCCTCAGCTCCTGCGACGAGCTCGCCACCAGTGGCAGGGCCGTCGTGAAGCAGACCTAGCAGTGCTGCGGCAGTTGCGTTCAAATCGGACACCTATCTACCGTCCCACGTATTCGCATATCTGTCCACAGTGGTCCACGATTCCGTCCACAGTGGAACTCCTGTATCACTGGAGCGCACCGGGCCACTCGGACACGAAAATGGCCCCAAACGCCTACCTGCCGGGGGCCAGGGGGGCGAAGCCCGTCCTGGCGGGCGCGCGGGGGTTCGACCCCCGAAGAAATGCGAAAAAGGCCCGGTCTGCCTAGTTCGGCAGACCGGGCCTCTCACCTCTGTAGCGGGGACAGGATTTGAACCTGCGACCTCTGGGTTATGAGCCCAGCGAGCTACCGAGCTGCTCCACCCCGCGTCGTTGTGTTCACAAGACTACCGGATGCCCAAACAGCCCCAACAAGCACCCCCAGTTACCCCAATCAGCCCAACAAGACACCTCGCCACCCCGGCGACCGAAGCCCTCAGACATAAGGATTCCCTCAAAACCGCCCGGCAACCAGCCGAACCAAGGGGCCAGATGGCCGAAGCCCCTCTAACAAGGCACCCCCACACCCCGAACCGGCAACCGACCGAATGGGGGGTCCAGGGGGGCGAAGCCCCTCCTGGCGGGGGCGCGGGGGTTCGACCCCCGAAGAAATGCGAAGGAGACCCGGTCTGCCTATCTCGGCAGACACGGGTCTCCCATCTCTGTAGCGGGGACAGGATTTGAACCTGCGACCTCTGGGTTATGAGCCCAGCGAGCTACCGAGCTGCTCCACCCCGCGTCGGTGACACCTACCTTACGCCTGGGTTGCGATCAGACGCAAAGCGGGTGCCCCTTTACTCGCCGTGACGTCAGCCACCGGCTCGTTGTGCCTGCTCGTAGCGCTGGGCAGCGGCGTCCAGCTCGGCAAGCGCCTGCCCCTGAGCAGTGAAGTCGCCGGACTGCTGGGCTGCCCGCAGCCTCTCCAGTGCGGCCTGGATGTCGCGGACCGCCTGATCGAGGTTGGCGTTGCCGCCCGCAGGCGGCGGTGGCGGCTGCTGGTTCGTCGAGGATGGCGGCGTCGTGGTCGGCGATGTGGTGGTGCCCTGCGGCGGCCCCTGCGCAGGACCAGTCGCCGCGTCGCCGGAACCGGCGCCGAAGACCTCGTCCAGCGCGCCGTTGAGAGTCGAGGCGAAGCCGATCTTGCCACCGAAGGACACCAGCACACGGGCCAGCTGCGGATAACTCTGCGTGTTGCGTTGCTGGATGTAGATCGGTTCCACGTAGAGGAAGCCGCCTGCCACCGGCAAGGTCAGCAGGTTGCCGTAGATGATGTCGACGCTCTGGTTGCCCAGCAGCGTTCTGTCCTGCGTGAACGCCGGGTTGCTCTGGAAGGCGTTCTGCACCTGCACGGGGCCTTCCAGCTGGTTGCCGCCTGTCGGCAGCCGCAGCACCGTGATCTTGCCGTAGTCCTGCGGATCCGACGACACCGAGACCCAGGCGGCCAGATACTGCCTTGCCAGTGGTGTCAGTGCGCTGGTCAGCTGGAAGGTCGGCTCGTTCTGCCCCGGCGCCTGCGCGAGCACGTAGTACGGCGGTTGCTTGGCAGCGTCGGAGTTGGGGTCGAGCCCGCCCGGCTGTGTGGGGTCCTGCGGGACGTTCCAGAACGTCTGCGTGGAGTAGAACTCCTGCGGGCTCTGCACGTGGTACTTGGTGAGGAGCTCCCGCTGGATCTTGAACATGTCCTCCGGGTAGCGGAAGTGCTCCCGCAGTTCCGGCGAGATCTCCGAGCCCGGCTTCACCGTCCCCGGGAAGACGTTCATCCAGGCCTTCAGCACCGGATCGTCGTTGTCCACCTGGTAGAGGTTGACGGTGCCGTCGAACGCATCGACGGTGGCCTTCACCGAGTTGCGGACGTAGTTGATCTGGTTGTTGGCCTGGCGTGCCACACCGGACAGCGAGTCTTCGGTGGCCATGCCGAGCGAGGTGCGCTGCGCGTACGGGTAGTTGTTGAGCGTCGTGTACCCGTCGACGATCCACTGGATCCGGCCGTTGATCACCGCCGGATACGGGTCGCCGTCGACCGTGAGCCACGGCGCGACCTTCTCGACGCGCTCCCGCGGATCGCGGTTGTACATGATCTTGGAGCCATCACCGATGGCATCGGAGAAGAGAATGTTCCGCTCGCCGTACTGGGCCGCGAAGACGAGCCTGTTGAACCAGTTGTCGATCGGTACGCCGCCGGTGCCCTGGTAGAGGTAGCTGCGGTCGGTGGCCGTGTCGTACTCGCCCGGCGCCTGCCCCGGCTGCCCGCCGACGATCGCGTAGTCGTGGGCCAGCTCGCCGTAGTAGATGCGCGGCTCGGCGACGTGAATCCCCGAGCCGTTCGGGTTCTGCGTGTCACTGGTACGCGCGATCGGGTACCCACCGTCGCTGTTGGCCTCTTCGATGGCCCGGTCGATGGTGTTGGCCGGCGCGGCGACGAAGCCGTTGCCGTGGGTGTAGACGAGGTGCCGGTTGATCCAGTTCTGCTGGTTCTCGCGCAGCCCGTTGGTGTTGATCTCCTTCGCGGCCACGATGTAGGACTGCTTCTTGCCATCGACGGTGTAGCGGTCGACGTCGAGCTTGTCCGGGAAGCCGTAGAAGTTCTCCCGCCCGACACGCTGGGTGAACGTCGCGCTCAGCACGCCCGGGTCGAGCAGCCGGATGTTAGGGATGGTGCCCTGGTCGTCGCGGACCTCCCCTGGGGTGGCCTGCGAACTGCCTGTGTAGTCCCGGTAGTCGACGCCGTCCAGCCCATAGGCGATGCGCGTCGCCTCCATGTTCCGTTCGATTGACTGTGCCTCACGCTCGTTGGCGTTCGGGCGGACCGAGAACTGCTCGAGCACCGCGGGCCAGGCGACGCCGACGATGATGCCGGACAGGATCAGCAGCACGAGCGCGATCGCGGGCAGCTGGATGTTGCGCAGGAACGCCCCGACGAAGAAGGCGATCGCACAGAACACCGAGATGCACAGCAGGATGAGCTTGGCAGGCAGCACCGCGTTGAGGTCGGTGTAGGTCGCACCGGTGAAGAGGCTGTTGCGGTCGGACAGCAACAGGTTGTAGCGGTCCAGGAAGTACTCGACGGCCTTGAACAGGACGAAGACGCCGATCAGAACCGAAAGGTGCACGCGAGCGGAGCCGGAGATCTGGCCGCCCCGGCCGGCGAGCCGGATGCCACCGAACAGGTAGTGCGCGAGCAGCCCGCCGATGAAGGCGACGACGACCGCGACGAACAGCCAGCCGAGCAGCCAGCCGTAGAACGGCAGCTGGAAGACATAGAAGCCGATGTCGTGGCCGAATTCGGGGTCCCGCTGGTTGAAGCTCGTGCCGTTGAGGAACAGCTGCACCAGTTCCCAGTTGCCCTGACCGGTCACACCCGCGACCAGACCGGCGAGCACCGGGATGCCGATGCCGAAGAGCCGGGTCCGTGTGACGACGAGCGAGCGGTAACGCGCGAGCGGGTCGTCGGCGCCGGAGACGGGCACGAAGACCGGCCGGGTCCGGTAGGCGATGGCGAGGCTGATGGCGAGGAGCCCGCCGACCAGCAGGCCGGTGGCGAAGAACAGCGCGATCCGGGTCAGCAGGACGGTGCTGAAGACGTTGCGAGCGCCGACCTCACCGAACCAGAGCCAGTCGATATATGTATCCAGGAACCGCGCCCCGAGCAGCAGGATGAGGACGATGACGCCCGCGAGTGTCAGCAGGATGCGGGCTCGCCGGGACAGCTTCGGCAGGCTGACTGGGGGCCGGGTGGCCACTACGCACACTCCTGTGGTCGAGACGGTCGCGGGGCGCCAGCACTGCGACGCTCCCCTGGTTACCGTAACTCTACGGATGGTGGAGAGAGTTCCCGGAACCCCCCAAACCGGGCGCGTGTGCCGCTGCGGAGTGGCTACGAGTTTCCTGACACGATGTGCGCATGACCGAGAGTGGAAAAGAGGCGGGCCCTACGCGCGTGGCCGCCCTCGCCCGGGAAGTCGAGGAGTTCGTCGCGACGGCGGGGTGGGAACAGCAACCGCAGTTGTTCGCGCTCGTGCCCACCTCGGAACTTCTGCGCCAGCAGCCCGAACTGGCCGATCAGCTCGACAGCGGCAGCGAGCTGACCCCGGTTGCGCAGGAGTCGCTGCCCGATGGTGACCTCGCCGATGCGCTGGCCAGCATCGCGTGGCCCGATGTCGTGCACGGTTGCGCGCTCGCGCAGGAGATCATCGTGCTGCCGCCGGACGCCGAGGCCGAACTGCCGGAGGTGGGCGAGACCTCCGACGCAGGCGACATCGAGCGTCTCCGGCAAGCAGCCGCCGATCACCCGCTCCGCACCGAGGCCCGCCTGGTCGCCGCCGTACTGAGGGACGGCTCGGCAGCGTGCGTCATGCGGCTGCGCGGCTCGCACGACGAGGATCAGGGCGCAGCCGACGAGATCATCGAGCATCCGGAGCTCGCCCCGAACCTCGTCGACGCCCTGCGCGCGACCCTGCTGCCGTAGCTCCTGCCGCTCAGCAGGACGGGGCCGGCCGCCCGCTCTTGAGGTCCTCCAGCGCACTGATCGCGCCGTTGAGATCCGACACCTTGATCAACTTGAGGCCCTCAGGGGCGGACGCGACCGCTTCCGCACAGTTGCCTGCCGGCACGAGGAACGCAGTCGCGCCGGCCTCCCTCGCGGCGACGAGCTTGAACGAGATCCCACCGATCTCCACGACCTGGCCCTTCGAGGTGATCTGACCCGTTCCGGCGACGTCCTCACCAGCCACCAGGTTCTCCGGCGTCATCCGGTCCACGATCGCCAGCGCGAACATCAGCCCCGCCGAAGGGCCGCCGACGTCCTCCAGCGCGATGTTGACCTGGAACGGCACGTCGGCGCGGTCGACGGCCTGCATTCCGACGAAGCCCTGCGGCTGGCCGTCGGGATGTTGCCCCAGCGTGATGGTGTCGGTGCGTTCCGGCTTGCCGTCCGACTGCACCTTCAGCGACACCGTCTGGCCCGGCCGGGTGCCCTCGAGTGCGGTGAGGACGTCGTCCTGGTTGGTGATCCGCCTGCCGTTGACCTCGAGCAGCCGGTCGCCCGGGGTGAGCACCTTGTCCGCCGGGCTGCCGGACACCACCTGCTGCACGATCACCTTCACCGGGTAGCCCAGCCTGCGCAGTGCGGCGACCTCGGCATTGCTCTGTGAGTCCTGGAACTGCTGGACGTTCTCCTTGCGGACGTCCTCATCGGACTCACCGGGCCGGAAGTAGTCCTCCCGCGGCGCGACCGCGTACCGGCCACTGATCCACAGGCCGAGCGCACCGAACAGGGTGACATCGTCGTTGAGCGACACCGTCGTCATCCGCAGCTCGCCCTGTGTGGGGTACGTGCGCTGACCGTTGACCGACACGACCTGCTGGCCGTCCACGGCACCGAGCGTGTCGTAGGTCGGCCCCGGCCCCAGCGCCACATATGGCACCCGCACGAGCGCGCCGACCAGGATGAAGGCGACGACGAGCACGCCGCTGCACACCAGCGTCCACCCGCGCCTACTCAGGCGGCGGGACTTCTGTGCCGACTCGTCACCACCCGACGGGCGCGGTGTGTCGGCACTCTCCGGCGTGCCTCCTGGAGTGGTCGAGTAGTCGCGGGGCTCACTCACGACGCACAGCGTACGGTGACCGATGTGGGCTGACGGTGCAGGTCTGCCCGCAGCTGGCGCGTCATCCGCGTACGGTGGGGATATGAGCAACCCACCGTTCGGGTTCGGCCTCCCCGATCCCGACAAGCGTCGTGACAACGAGCCGTCGGACCCCGGCGGCCAGCAGCAGCCTGGTCCGGGCTCCGACGCGTTCCAGCAACTGGGTCAAATGCTCAGCCAGCTAGGACAGATGCTCAGCCAGGCAGGCAGCTCGTCCGGCCCGGTGAACTACGACCTGGCCAAACAGATCGCCCTCCAGCGGCTCGCCGGCGGGGGCGGCGCGATCGGCTTCAGCTCTGGGGACAAGTCCGGCGAGACGGCGGTACGGGACGCGGCGCATCTGGCCGAACTGTGGCTCGACGAGGCGACCATCCTGCCGGCCGGCGCCACCACCACCGTCGCCTGGACGGCCAACGACTGGGTCGACAAGACCCTGCCGACCTGGCAGCGGTTGTGTGACCCGGTCGCGAAGCAGGTCTCCGGTGCGTGGATGCAGGCGCTCCCGGAGGAGGCCAAGCAGGCCGCCGGTCCCCTGCTCTCGATGGTCGGCCAGATGGGTGGCATGGCGTTCGGCTCCCAGCTGGGCAACGCGCTCGCCGAGCTCGCCTCAGAGGTACTGACCTCGACCGAGGTCGGTCTCCCGCTCGGCCCGCAGGCGACCTCTGCTCTGCTGCCGGCGAACATCGAGAAGTTCACCGAAGGCCTCGAACGGCCCGGCAGCGAGGTACTCGTCTTCCTTGCGGCCAGGGAAGCGGCACACCAGCGTCTGTTCGCGCACGTGCCGTGGCTGCGGCAGCGCCTGCTGGCGACGGTCGAGGAGTTCGCGCACGGCATCACGGTCGACACCTCCGCGTTGGAGCAGCTCGCCGGCCAGGTGGACCCGAGCAATCCGGCGAGCATCGAGCAGGCCATGTCCTCGGGGCTGCTGGAGCCCAAGACGACACCGGAGCAGCAGGCAGCGCTGAACCGTCTCGAGACTCTGCTGGCACTGGTCGAGGGCTGGGTCGACGTCGTAGTGGCCGAGGCTGTCGGCGAGCGCCTGCCAGGCGCGGACGCGCTGCGGGAGACGCTGCGCCGCAGGCGCGCGACCGGCGGGCCCGCCGAGCAGACGTTCGCCACGCTGGTCGGCCTGGAGCTGCGGCCCAGGCGGATGCGGGCGGCGTCGGCACTCTGGAAGCTGGTCGGCGACCAGCACGGGATCGACGAGCGCGACAAGCTGTGGTCGCATCCGGACCTGATGCCGACGGCCGACGACCTGGACGACCCGATGGACTTCGCCGAACGGCTTGGTCGAAGCGGAGACGCCGCTGACGACCTCGACCCGATCGCCGAGATCGAGCGGACCCGGCGGGCAGAGGAGCAGGCCAAGTCCGACAAGCCCGACAAGCCCGATGACGAGAAGGGCGACGGCCCGGAGCCCGGCCAAGGCGCGTGAGGCAGTCCGGCGACGGTTCTCAGGCACGGGCGCGAGAGCTCAGGCCCGACAGCTCACGCCGGTCACCGGCCGGCGCACGCCAAGTCACGGGTACGAGAGTCAGTGCGCCAGCGACAACCCGAGCCACCCACGGGCACGATGGCTCCGTCAACCGACGAGAGTTCGCTCCGGCGACCTGCGTGAACCGGCTCCAGTCGGTCGGCTGCAGCTGACCGGCCCGGCCAATTCACACGGGACTCCGCCTCCTGCGACAGCCCACCGACCCTGGCCACTGACGTGAACCGCGGTAAGTCCTTGGGCCACAGTTCACCGGGCGGGTCATTCACGCGAGACTCAGCCCTTGGCGACAGCTCAACTGCCCGGCGCGCCGGGCGACTCGGCTGGTCACTGGCGTCAACCGCGGCCAGTCCTTGGGCCACAGTTCACCGGGCCGGTCCCTGACCCCAGACTCAGCCCTCGGCGGCAGCTCACCTGCCCGGCGCCCGGCAGCTCGGCTGGTCACTGGCGTCAACCGCGGCTCAGCCGCCGACGACACCGACCGGCCGGTCATTCACGCGAAACTCATCTCCTGCCAACAGCACACCGGCCCAGCGCCCGGCGGCTCAGTCGACCAGAGGCAGCTCGCCCGGTGACCAGCGTGAGACGGCTCAGCCCGCCAGCGGCAACGCATAGCCCCAGCCAGCGCACGTCCGGCAGTCCACCGCAGCCCTGCCAGGGCGCGTCGCTCAGTCCATGGTGGCAGCTCGCAACCAGGCCAGGGCGCGTAGCTCAGTCGGTTGTGTCCAGACCCGTGATGCCAAGCCGCTCCGCGGTGGACAGGCCCTCCAGGTACCCGATCGCACGTTCCGCCTTCGGGTACCGCTGGACCAGCGCCCAGAACTTGGCGTTGTGCTCGGCCACGCGCAGGTGCGCGAGTTCGTGCACCAGCACATAGTCGAGCACCCACGACGGCACGGTGCGCAGTCGCTCGCTCACGCGGATAGTGCGGTCGACCGGTGTGCACGACGCCCAGCGGGTACGCATCGGTGGCACCCAGCGGACGCTGGCCGGCTGGGCCGTGCCGTCGAGGTAGAGCCGTGACAGTTCCGCGCAGCGCAGCAAAAGCGCCTCGTCCGATGCCCGTGCGGGCGAGGCGCGCCTGGTCTCGGTACGTTGCAGCTTGCGCTGCATCTCCGCGACCCAGTGTTCTTCTTCGGCCCTACTCATCGCGGCGGGGATGAGCACGACGAGTGTGTCGCCATCTCGGTAAGCGGTGACTGTCCGGCGGCGACGCGCACTACGCCGAACCTCGATCTTCTGCTCTGGGACTAAGGATTGACGCTTGTTCCTGTCCCGATTCCTCAGTGAGGGAACCCGTGCTTCGGCCACCCGTCCACCGTAAAGCCAGGGGCCGACATCGAGGATGGCCGCAAGGTCACAACATCTTGAGTTGTCCACATTTCGGTTCACCTGTGGACAACTAGGGGTGTGCTGGATGCGAGCAAACGCCTGACGGGTCACCCTGGGCTACATGACGAATTCGCTCCGCAATGTCACTTTGCCGCGCCGCCCGCGGCTGGTACCAGGTCTGGACGTCCTAGAGCGGCGAGCCAACGAGATCCAGATCGGCCTCGATCCGCGGCATGCCGTCATCGCCACCGGACTGCCACCGATCCTGATGGACATCCTCCTGGGGTTGGACGGCAGCCGCAGCACCCGCGCCTTGCTGTCGCTCGCGCAGAACGAACATGCCGAGCGGCTCAGGGAACTACTCACGGGACTCGCCGAGCGAGGACTGATCGAGGAAGCCGAACCTCCTGCCCATCCGCACGTGCGTACGGACGAGCCGGAGCTGTGGTCCCTGACCCAGGGCAGGCGCCGCCGCGATACAGCGGCCCGCCGAGCGCAGAGCGCTGTGCTCATCCACGGCGGTGGCCGGGTCGCGGCCGCGATCACGATGCTCCTCGCGTCCGCAGGTGTCGGGCAGCTCGATTCCGATGCCGACGGCCGGGTCGGGCCCGAAGACACCGGCTCCGGCTTCCGTGCCGGCGAGGTCGGACTTCCCCGCCGGCACGCACTCGCCGATGTCGCGCGAAGAGCCAACCCCGCAACACGCACCGGCAAGCTGAGAGGCAGCCGGCAACCGGACCTGGTTGTGCTCACCGACGCAGTGGTCCCAGCTCCTGAGGTCGTCACCGAGCTGATGGCGGAGAACCTGCCCCATCTGCCGGTGCGAGTTCGGGACGGCATCGGCATCGTGGGCCCGCTGGTTCTGCCGGGCCGCAGCAGCTGCTTGCGCTGTGCAGATCTAAGGCGGGCTTCCCTCGACGCCTGCTGGCCGCGGGTCGCCACCCAACTCGCCGGCCGCTACCAGCGCGCGGAACTCAGCTGCGTACAGGCGACTGCCGGCCTGGCCGCCGGCCAGATACTCCGCATTCTCGACCGGGAAGACGTCCCGCCACCGACCTTGAATGCGACGCTCGAAATCGACGCCTACGCAGGCACGGTGCAGCCACGCACTTGGTTGCCCCATCGTGATTGCCCCTGCGGCGCAAGCCGGATACGACAACCGCAGCAGTAGTGGGATACGCCCACAAACGGCTGCGCGAGCGGTGATCGGCAAGGCAGAATCGCTTCCGTGACGGACTTCCGCGACTCCACCGACGACAAGGCCACAACGGCGATGCCGCGGCGAACGGCTGCGCGGACCGCCAAGCTCGCCAGCCTGCCACTGGGCATTGCCGGCCGGGCGGTGAGCGGCTGGGGCCGCCGACTGACCGGGCAGAGCGCCGAGGAGGTCAACGCAGTCCTGTCCGCGAAAGCCGCCGAACAGCTGTTCGAGGTTCTGGGCACGCTCAAGGGCGGCGCCATGAAGTTCGGGCAGGCCCTGAGCGTGTTCGAGGCAGCGGTTCCGGACGAGTTCGCCGCACCGTACCGCGACGCACTGACCAGGCTGCAGTCCGCCGCGCCGCCCATGTCGGCCAAGCAGACGCACCGGGTTCTCGCCGAACAGCTCGGCCGGTCGTGGCTACAACGCTTCACGTCGTTCGACGACGAGCCTGCCGCATCGGCCAGCATCGGCCAGGTCCATCGCGCCGTGTGGCACGACGGGCGCGAAGTCGCGGTCAAGGTGCAGTACCCAGGCGCTGACGAGGCGCTGCGCAGCGATCTTCGCCAGCTTCAGCGCTTCAGCAGGCTGTTCCAGGCACTCATGCCAGGCACCGAGGTGAAGCCGCTCCTCACCGAGCTCGCCGCCCGCATGGACGAGGAGCTCGACTACCGGAGCGAAGCCGAGAACCAGCGCGCGTTCACCAAGGCGTTCGCCGGTGACGACCAGGTGCTCGTCCCGCGGGTTGTCGCGAGCGCACCGAAGGTCATCGTGACCGAATGGGTCAGCGGTACCCCTTTCGCCGAGATCATCCGAAACGGCACGACCAGTCAGCGCAACGAAGCCGGCAGGCTACTGGCGGAGTTCCACTACTCATCGCCGGCCAGGGTGCGGATGCTGCACTCCGACCCCCACCCCGGCAACTTCATGCTGCTCGACGACGGCCGCATCTGCGTGATCGACTTCGGCGGAGTCGCTCATCTGCCGGAGGGCGCGCCGCCCGCCCTCGGAAAGATGATGCGATTCGCACTCGATGGCCGATCAGCAGAGTTACTGGACGTGCTCCGCACTGAAGGGTTCGTCAGGCCCGGCACCGATATCGACGCCAACGACGTCTACTCATACCTCCTTCCCCTCGTCGCGCCCCTCACCGAGGAGCGCTTTCACTTCACCCGCCGATGGGCTCAGAAGCAGGCTCTCCGGATGGGGGACATGCAAAGCCCGGATTTCCGCACCGCACGATCACTCAACCTGCCGCCGCACTGGTTGCTGATCCATCGGGTCACCGCGGGAGCCATCGGCATTCTCTGCCAGCTCGACGCTGAGCTGGCCTTGCGCTCCATTGTCGAACACTGGCAACCGGGCTTCGCCGGCTGAGCGCTCCACAAGGGTCACTTGTCCACAGTTTCGGCCCCAACGGCGCCAACGTGCCGTTCGTAGCCGGGATCTGTCCACATTTTCCGATTGGCCCGCCACAGCGGCCATCCCGCCGCCACGCTCAGGTCATGACCACACCGACATTCACGACGCGACCGGCGCCCAGCGCCACGGACAACGTCATCGCGGTCACCGAGCTGCGGGCCGGCGGCCTGTCCGACACCACTATCCGCGCACGCTGCCGGCCGGGCGGGCCCTGGCGGCGGCTACTCCCGGGTGTCGTCCTGCTGTCACCGGGCGAGCCCACCCGTCAACAGCTACTCCGCGCAGCCACCGCATACCTCGGCAAGGGTGGGATCATCACGGGCGCCGATGCGCTCGCCGCCCATGGGCTCGAGTTGCCGCTACCCAGTCACGTGCACGTTCTGGTGCCGTCGTATCGCCGGATGCTGTCGCCGGAGCACCTCCTTGTCGAGCGAACCGCACGGCTGCCCGACGCCGTGGTGGCCCACCGGCTGCCGTTCGCACCTCCGGAGCGGGCCGCACTGGACACCGCGCGGAGGGAAAGCGATCCCGAACGGCTGCGCGACCTGCTTTCGTTGCCGATCTACTACGGCTTGTGCACAGCGGAGCAGTTGCGCACGGAACTGGACGCGGGCAGTCAGCGCGGGTCGTCGGCGGTGCGGGCGGAGCTACGGCGAATCGAGCGAACGCGCGACACGTACGTCCACGGCTTGGCCCGACAGCTGATCAGACGCGCACCCCTGCCACCGCCGCGCTGGGATGTCGTGGTCTGCGATGCCCGCGGCAGGCCCATCGGTGCTGTCGATGCGTGGTGGGACGAAGTCGGTATGGGCTGGCGCTTCAGCGCATCCGGCGCGGACGAAGGACAGCTGAACCATCTGTCACTGATCGCAGCAGGCGTGGTGCTGGTGCGGACCGCCACGGAGCATCTCCGGACAGAAGACGAGCTGGTCATCAAGGAGCTCGCGGGGGCATTCCGGACCGCTGCCACCCGTCGGCGCCCGCCCGTGCAATGCGAGCTGACGAGGACTGCCGCATGAGGTCACGCGTCAGTCGTGCGGCAGCTTGGCTTCAATCCCGCGAACCCGCGCTCTGGCACATCGTGGACACAGCCACCGCGGGTGCCCTTGCTCGCAGTCCCACGCCCAGGCCAGAGCTGTCTCCGCGTCGTCATCCTCACGACTCGCGGCGCACCCGGAGCAGACAACCTCAGCCTGCGCGCTCACGGCCGCCGCCCATAGTGGACGGTCCGCGCACTGAG
Organism: Saccharomonospora sp. NPDC046836; assembly: GCF_040645195.1. Taxonomy (NCBI): domain Bacteria; kingdom Bacillati; phylum Actinomycetota; class Actinomycetes; order Pseudonocardiales; family Pseudonocardiaceae; genus Saccharomonospora; species Saccharomonospora sp. NPDC046836. The sequence goes on along the minus strand of NZ_JBEYXW010000026.1, from coordinate 38,438 downwards.
CAGGTACAGGTCGTCACGCGCACCGAGATACTCAGGGGCATCCGGGTCCAGAAGCCGCCGCGCTGTAGCCCGGTCTGCGGCGTCGAGCTGGTCCTCGGCGATCTCGGCGAGCCAGCCGATCCGGTCGATGGCGAACTCACGCACCAGGTCATCGGCGGGAGCGGGATGGTCGACGAGGTAGGTGAACGAACCGACGTCGACGAGGCCCGCATGACGTAGTGCGGTCGTCCAGCCGTAGGGCATCCGTACCGCCTCGGGCATCGTCGCGCGCAACTGCTCGAACCAGGAATCGCGAATCGCGTTGAGCCGCAGTTCCAATCCCGGTTTGCCGAAGCCCATATCCCACGGCAGACACCGCGTGTCCAAGCCACCTTCGGACACCGCGAGCATGCCGCTTGGCCGCAGCGCCGCGGCAAGACGATCCACCGCAACTTGTTGATCCGGGAGGTGATGCACCACCGCAGAAGCCCAGACGAGATCAGCGGCCGGCACCAACTCCTGCAGTGCTTGACTGCCGACATCCGCGCCGACGGTCCGCAGGTTCACCGTCCCGTCGCCGACCGCGCTGGCACTGTCCTGCGCTGCGGCGAGCAGCTCATCGACAGCGTCGACAAGGATCATCGTGCCGCCGCCGTGCTGGCGAAGGGTATGCGTGAGCGCCGCACTCATGCCACCAGCACCGGATCCCACATCGACGACGGTCGCACCCTGCGGAAGCCCGGAACCGAGCCGGGTAGCGACGACGGTAAGGGGGTCGCGCTCCAACGAGTCCTGTCTTCGGAGGGCGGTGAGACGCGAGGCCCAATCCACGTGATCGTGGGTATGTGCAGGCATGACGCCATTCAACACCACGAACTCACGCAGCGTGGGTGGAAAGCGGTCTGGACCGCTTTCCACCCACGCGGTGGGCCCTTACCGGTCGTAGCGGCGAGATTGTCGCGCCGCCCAGCGGGCGACGCGGTCCCATCGGCGTGCGACACGGGCACGCCGCAGGTCTCGTCTGCCGGGGTCACTGCGGTGCAGTTCCCGTATTCGGGCCCTCGCGAGCTCTTCATACAGCAACATCTGGGTGATCTCCTTGCTCATCGTCGGCGCGCTGCTCGGCCGGTCGAACAGCACGTAGGTCGTCGCGCGAAGGGTGCGCGCGCCGGAATCGGCATAGGTGTTCATGCGGCGCTCCGCTGTCCTGCGGTCGCGTGCTCCACGACCGGGTTCTTCCGTGGGCGTCCCCGTGGTCGCTTCCTGGCCACGACCACGCCTCGCTCGAAGATCTCGCCGCCCCAGACACCCCACGGCTCCCGGCGCGCCAGCGCGCCGGCAAGACACGCTGCCCGCACCGGGCAGTCACCGCAGAGCACCTTTGCGCGCTCCAGTTCCGCAGGGGTCTCCGCAAACCACAGGTCAGCGTCACTGGATTGGCAGGGCAGGTCCAGGTCCGGCGACGACACCGCGTCGAGCAACTCGGCGACGCCGGTGCTTCCGGACAGTTCGGCGGATAACGCCTCCTCTGACGCGAAGGCGGTTGCCGATGGCATTTCCCGTTCTCCTTTGTGTTGTAAGGGTTTCCTTGGTCGATCCACACGCCCCGAAAAAGCAAGAAGGCCGCGGATCCGATGTACGGTTCCGCGGCCTTCGTGAGCCTTCTCCCATGACGGGAACGTCATAGGCGTCTCTCACTTGGGCACAACGGAACCCAGGGCTTGTCCTTGAGCGGCAGCTGAACGGTCATCGGACGGAACTCGCGGGTGCCGATCCCGGCTTCGGTGGTGGCGAACGCGCGCGCGTCGCGGGCAGGCGTGCAGCCGCCGAAGCGAGGCTTATCGGTCCAGAAGAGGTCATCGCCCGGACGCACGACGGCGTCGGGGGTCCGGGACAGCGAGGTGCCAGCGATACCGATCTGCGCATAGAAGTTCTTCATCGCGGCACCTCCTTTCGCTTCCCGTCGGGTCGCCGACCTACGGCGGCCCAAAGAGTACGGGCGTCCCACCCAGTAGCTGCAGGTTATTGCCCCGAGGCCACACGGGGCAACTCATTTTCCCGACTTTCCCTCGCTCGACAGCAAAAATGGCCCTGAGCTGGGCTTCTTCGCCGAAGAACACTCCGGGACCAGCTACCCGGCACCGCTTCCGCGGACGACGGCCAGCACGTCCGCACCGAAGCGCTCCAGCTTGGTGGCTCCGATCCCGGAGATCGCCACCAGCGAGCCGTTGTCCGTCGGCCGCTGCTCGGCGATGGCAACAAGGGTGGCATCGGTGAACACCACGAAGGCAGGGACCTTCAGTTCGCGAGCACGCTCCACACGCCATTCCTTGAGCCGGGCCAGCAGTTCCTCGTCCACGTCCGCGGGACATCTCCCGCAGCGCCCCAGCTTGACCTCCATGGTCGCGATGAGCGGTCCGCCGCAGATCCTGCAACGCGCCTTGAGCGCGCTCGGTTGCTGGGCTCGGGCGACCCGCGCAGCGGGATGGTCCTCAGGGATCAGTCCGTAGAGGAACCGGCTGCGCCTGCGGTGCCGGCGCCCATCGGGATTGCGGGACAGCGCCCAGGTCATCGAGAGGTGTTCCCGGGCCCTGGTCGCACCGACGTAGAACAGCCGCCGCTCCTCCTCGATCGCCTCGTCGCTGCCATCGGCGTGCTGGATGGGCAGTGTGCCGTCAGCGAGCCCGACGAGGAACACGGCGTCCCACTCCAAGCCCTTCGCCGCGTGCAGAGACGCCAGCGTGACCCCCTCAACCGTCGGCGGGTGCTGTGCGGCGGCCCGCTGGTCCAGCTCGGCGACGTAGTGTCCAAGCGTCGGGCTGTCGGTGGTGGCGGCGAGCTCCTCGGCAAGTTCCACGAGCGCGAGCAACGCGTCCCAGCGCTCCTTCGCCGCCCCGCCTGGGGGCGGCTGTTCGGTCAACCCGACCCCGGCGAGTACCTGACGGACGAGCGCAACGAGCTCACCCTCGGGTGTTCCCGCCGCTGCGGTACGGAGGGCCGCCATGGCCTGGCGTACCTCGCGGCGGGCGAAGAAGCGTTCGCCGCCGCGCACCAGGTAGGGGATGCCGACTTCGGTCAAGGCCTGCTCATAGGCCTCGGACTGCGCGTTGACCCGGAACAGTACGGCGATCTCACTGGCAGCGACCCCGGCGTCCAGCAACTCCCGGATGCGACCGGCGACCGCGGCGGCCTCGGCGACCTCGTCGTCGTACTCGGCGAACCGCGGCAAGGGCCCGTCGGGACGCTGCCCCACCAGGTTCAGCCTGGATCCGGCCGGGCGGCCCCTTGCCGCGCCGATGACCCGGTTCGCCAGTGCGACCACCTGGGGCGTGGAGCGGTAGTCCCGCTCGAGTCGCACCACCGTCGCCTCGGGGAAGCGCCGGGTGAAGTCCAGCAGCGGCCGCGGCGAAGCGCCGCCGAAGGAATAGATCGTCTGGTTGGCGTCGCCGACGACGGTCAGGTCGTCACGCCCACCGAGCCAGGCATCGAGCAGGCGTTGCTGGGCAGGGGTGACGTCCTGGTACTCGTCGACGACGAAACAGCGGTACCGGTCACGGAACTCGTCGGCGACCTCCCGGTGCTCCTCCAACGCCGCGGTCGTGTGCAGCAGCAGGTCGTCGAAGTCGAGCAGCTGCGCGTTGTTCTTTGCCTCCTCGTAGGCGCGGTACAGCGCGGCGACGCGTTCGGCCGGTTCCGGGATGTCGCGGCCCAGCCGCGCGGCCACCACCGGATAGTCGTCCGGGCCGACCATGGACGCCTTCGCCCACTCGATCTCGCTCGCGAGGTCGCGCAGGACCTCCAGTTCAGTGGGCAGGCCCAGCCGGTTCGCTGCCTGACCGATCAGTCGCAGCTTGTTGCCTTCGATCAGATCCCACTGCCGGTCGCCGACCACTCGCGGCCAGAAGTACCTGAGCTGGCGCAGCGCAGCCGCGTGGAACGTGCGGGCCTGTGCGGCCTCGACGCCGAGCGCACGCAGGCGGGCCCGCATCTCCCCAGCCGCCCGCGCCGTGAACGTCACGGCCAGCACCTGACCAGCGGCGACATGTCCGGATCGCACGAGGTGGGCGATGCGGTGCGTGATCGTTCGCGTCTTGCCGGTGCCGGCACCGGCCAGCACGCAGACGGGACCGCGCGGAGCGCATGCCGCCGCCCGCTGCTCCGGGTCGAGCCCGTCGAGCAGGTCCGGACGAGGGTTGGCCACACGCGCATTTCCCACGGGCCGCATCCTCGCAGAGGGGACCGACAGACCCACGCCCACCCGGCCGCCCGTATCCTGGTGCATTATGGCGGAGAAGCTGGACAAAGAGGCTGCCAAGCAGGCCAAGAAGGCGAAGCGTGCGGCGGGCAAAGAGCGTCGCGGGCAGATCTTCCAGGCGTTCAAGATGCAGCGCAAGGAAGATAAGGCCCTCATCCCGTGGATGCTGGGTTGCTTCCTGGTCGTCACGGGTGTCGTGTTCGGGATCGGCTGGCTTCTCGGCATCGAGTGGCTGCTGCTGCCGATCGGCATCATGCTCGGCCTGCTAGTCGCTGTGATCGTGTTCGGCCGCCGGGTGCAGAAAACCGTTTTCACCAAGGCCGACGGGCAACCCGGTGCCGCTGCCTGGGCGTTGGACAACCTGCGCGGACGCTGGCGGGTGACCCAGACCGTGGCGGCGACCACCCAGCTCGACGCCGTGCACCGCGTGCTCGGTGGTCCCGGCGTGGTCCTGGTCGCCGAGGGTGCACCGCATCGGGTGAAGAACCTCCTGACGCAGGAGAAGAAGAGGATCGCGCGGCTGGTCGGCGACACGCCGATCTACGACTTCACCGTCGGCAACGACGAAGGCCAGGTCCCGCTGCGCCGCCTGCAGAACACCCTGATGAAGCTGCCGCGCAACCTCCGGCCGCGTGAGGTCGACGCCCTGGAAGCCAAGCTCGCCGCGCTGGGCACCCGCGGCGCGGCGCTGCCGAAGGGCCCAATGCCCCAGGGCGCCAAGATGCGGAACGTCCAGCGCACCATCCGGCGCCGCTGACCCGAGGTGCTCCTCAGCGCATCCGCACGACGACGGTGCCGGTGATCCGGTCGTGCCAGCCGCGGTTGTCATGGTTGCGCACGGCGGCCGGAAGGATGAGGAAGGTGAGGACGCCGCGAAGGGCGGCCCGCCACAGGCCCGGCACCGCGCCGCCGTCGAGCCGCGCGACCCGGATACCGCAAGCTGCCATGCCCGGGGTGAAGCCGGCGAACGCCGCGGGCACGACCGTGATCACACCCCATACCGCCAGCGACCACAGGTTGTAGTTCTGCATCGCGGCCACGTTGCCGTAGTCCGGCGGGATGAACAGGGCGGTCACCAGCGATGCCAGGATCAGATCGACGACAAGCGCGAGGAAGCGGCGCCCGCTTCCCGCAGCCGCTCCGATGCCCTCCTCAGGCAGCCCCAGGTGCTCCCCCGGCCACCGCGGTGGCTCCCGATCGGCTGCCGTGCCCGCCGTGGCGAGCGACGTCAGCCACTCTCCAGTCCATCTAGCCACCCGACCAGGGTATTCGGCTGACCAGACGGGTGTGCGCCCCGGTCTCCTATCCGATATCACCCAACCCGTTAACACTGGCGAAACATTCGGGTGACTGTCGGGCAACACCGCACTCTTAGCGTGATCCGAAGAGAGTACTGCCGCCGGCACTAACCGCGAAGGAGTCACCGAGGGTGTCCACTACTCCAGACGATGTCCTGCGTCTGATCGCTGACGAGGATGTGCAATCTGTCGACGTGAGGTTCTGCGACCTGCCGGGCATCATGCAGCACTTCACCGTCCCCGCCAAGGCTTTCGACGCGGACGCGTTCGAAGAGGGGCTCGCCTTCGACGGCTCGTCGGTGCGCGGCTTCCAGTCGATCCACGAGTCCGACATGCTGCTGCTGCCGGACCCCGCAACCGCCCGGATCGACCCGTTCCGCAAGACCAAGACGCTGTCGCTGAACTTCTTCGTGCACGACCCGTTCACCCGGGAGGCCTACAGCCGCGACCCCCGCAACATCGCGCGCAAGGCCGAGCAGTACATCGCCGACTCGAACATCGCAGACACCGTTTACTTCGGCCCGGAGGCCGAGTTCTACGTCTTCGACTCGGTGCGCTTCGACTCGCGGGAGAACGGCACCTTCCACGAGATCGACTCCGTCGAGGGCTGGTGGAACACCGGCCGCCACGAAGAGGGCGGCAACAAGGGCTACAAGACCAAGTTCAAGGGTGGCTACTTCCCCGTGCCGCCGGTCGACCACTTCGCCGACATGCGCGACGACATCGTGCACAACCTGACCGGTTCCGGCTTCGAGATCGAGCGCGCCCACCACGAGGTCGGCACCGCCGGGCAGGCCGAGATCAACTACAAGTTCAACACGCTGCTGCACGCTGCGGACGACCTGCAGCTGTTCAAGTACATCGTGAAGAACACCGCGTTCGCGGCAGGCAAGACCGCGACGTTCATGCCCAAGCCCCTGTTCGGCGACAACGGCTCCGGTATGCACTGCCACCAGTCGCTGTGGAAGGACGGCCAGCCGCTGTTCTACGACGAGTCCGGCTACGCGGGCCTGTCCGACACGGCGCGGCACTACATCGGCGGAATCCTGGCGCACGCCCCGAGCCTGCTGGCGTTCACCAACCCGACCGTGAACTCCTACCACCGTCTGGTGCCGGGCTTCGAGGCTCCGGTCAGCCTGGTGTACTCGCAGCGCAACCGCTCCGCCTGTGTCCGTATCCCGATCACCGGCAGCAACGCCAAGGCCAAGCGCATCGAGTTCCGCTGCCCGGACTCGTCGGGTAACCCGTACCTGGCGTTCGCGGCGATGCTGATGGCCGGCCTGGACGGCATCAAGAACAAGATCGAGCCGGCCGAGCCGATCGACAAGGACCTCTACGAGCTGCCGCCCGAGGAGGCCAAGAACGTCAAGCTGGTGCCGGGCGACCTCGGCGCCGTGCTCGACAACCTCGAGGCCGACCACGACTTCCTCCTCGAGGGTGGCGTGTTCACCCCCGACGTGATCGAGACGTGGATCAGCATCAAGCGCGAGAACGAGATCGACCCGCTGCGGCTGCGCCCGCACCCGTACGAGTTCGCGCTCTACTACGACGTGTGATCCTCATAGCCGGAGCCTGCTGAAAATGGCCCGCCAGCCCCCCGGCTGGCGGGCCATCGCACTTCTCAGGCCCTACGGCAATCCCACAGTGTCGAGTTCCTCGCGCAGCGCCCGTTTGGCGCGATGCGCGGTGCGCATGGTGGCAAGGTGAGACTCGAAGTCGTCCACACGGTCGCAGCGGATGAACAGCGGACGTGCTTCTGCCAGCAAGCGCGCGGCAAGGCGATAGGAGTCGCGGTTCTTGTTGCCGATCGCCCGGTCCGCGGCGGCGAGGAGGATCGGGATCGCGTCGTCCGGATGGGCGCCAGCGCGGTCATGGGCCAGACGCAGCCACAACTCGTCTCGGCAGCCACCATCCAGTGCCGCTTGCCAGGCGGCGTCGGTATCGCCTTCCCACAACAGCACCTCCACCAATGTGGAATGCCCGGCCTCGCGACCGTAGGGCACCTGGGTGAACCGGGTTGATACCGACGGTTGCGCTTGCAACAGTTCGAGCGCCCGCTTTCGCCAGATCGCGAACCGCCCAGCTGTGGCGTCGTGTAGCTCGACATAGTTCTCCAGGCTCGGGCAGTCGGCGAAATTCGCCCACAGCAACTCACCTGCCTCCGCCGGACGTCCGGCGCGGAAATGGCAGTCGGCGGCAAGCGACCGCAACCGTGGATCTGGCTGGAACTCCCTCAAACCGCGTTCCAACCACTCCAGCGCCTCATCGTCCCGGCCGTCGGCACAGAGCCGCTCGGCGATACGCAGCACGTCGTAGCCACCGGTCACGTCCCTGGACAGCACCTCGATCAGTGCGTCGGCGCTATCAGTGCTCTCGACCAGCCGTTCCATCAAGTAGGTGACGACGAACCGGCGGCCGCTGTAGTCGTGTGGCTTCTTGGGCGGCAGGTCCCGCCATGCCTGCTCGACCAACTCGCGGTAGCGAGCCATGCCCGCCGGCCCCATTACGGGTTCGTAGTCGGGCAGCGCGTTCAGGAACACCTCGTATTCGCTGGCCACAGCACGCGTGAACAGCAGCTCCGCCAGCGCGACCGGATCGGCTTCGGCGGCCGCGCAGGCGGCCAGATGGATCTCCTCGGCTCGGTCGATGGCCTCCCGAAGGCCACCGTCGGAGTCGTCAACCTGTCCGGCAGCGCCTTCCAGCAGCTCCAACGCGTACTCGGCAAGTTTCGCCGCCGCCTCGGCAAAGCCTACGTCGACCAGGTCGGCCACCTCGTTCAGCGCCTGGTCAACCCCGTGGAAATAGGAGTACGCGGCGCCGTAGTCCACGAAGTCGCCGATCTCGATCGCCTTTTCCAGGCGTTCTCGCAATGCCCGGTCGTCGAAGGCGGTTCGCGCGTCGGCACCGGCCGCGACGTCCAGGCGCGCACGCAGCACCGAGTCGGCTCCCGCTGCGGCCAGCAACTCGTCTGCCAGCCATGCCGGATCCTGACCGAGCAGGAACTCGCGCAACCGCTCGTCCGTGATCGGCTGCGCGCGAGATTCGCCGATCTCGCCGCCGGCATCCAACCAGGCAAGGGCCGTCGCGACGCAGTGCTTGCAGAACACACCCTCCCGCCCATATGGGCAGGAGCACCGACCACTCAAGCCATTCGCCGTAATGTCCAGCCGCACACGGTAGACGCTCGTCCCGGCCACCGTCGCGGTCAGCGACGTCCCGTCAACCGCGAACCTCCGCACCCGGCCCGCGGCGAAATACGCCCGCCCTCGCTCGAACGAACGGGCGTCCGCCAGCGCCCGCACAGACCGTTCACTCACCTCGACCACAGCCATGGGCGCCGATGATGCCACCAGCGTGCAGCCAGGCTTCGATGGTGCCCGGCGGTCGCGCAAGCCACCCCCGGCGCCCACCCGTGGTGAAATGGTCTCCGAGTTGGCCGGACTGCCGCCGGAGGTGAACACGGTGTTCGTCGTCGAGAACGAGATCACCTACCTGGCGTTCCCACCGGTCGCACATGCCGTCGTGATCTTCGGCGAGGGATACGCGGCGAGCAAGCTGGAACCGCTGCGCTGGCTGACCGGGGCGTCACGGCAGCAACAGTCACCACAGCTTCGTCGACGACAGACGCAGCTGGGCTTGCAGATCAGTACTCGCCGCGCGCACTCGACGTTCGTCGATAAGGTAGGCGACCGCCGCATCGGCGTAGCGACTACCTGGACGCCCAGCGCGATAACAGATCATCCGCTGGAGCGCGGCGGCGAGTGCCGGCGCCGAATGCCTGGCGATCAAGGCACGTTCGGCGGGCAACCGCCACCAGGCGGCGAGACAGCGGAGGACGACCGGCAGGCCGTGCGCTTTGCCGCAGGTGCTCCATAACAGCTCCCCTATCGGTCCTATTTGAACGCGCGGCTTGGGTGGGCCGAACAAGATCCGCGAGTCCGCGCGGAGGCTCCAGCGGGGTAGGCGCGCCGGGTCGATCGCACTGTCGAACGGCAGGATCTCCTCGATGAGCGGCGTTACGCCTTCCAGGCACCACCACAGGAGGAACGGGTACTGCTGCCCCGTCGCCGTCTTCAGCACACCTCGCGTTGTGTGCAAGGACGCTCGGCCTACCTCCGTTGTCGAGGCGCTCGCGACCAACGTCGCACCATCGGGAAGCCCGATGGCGGTCGCCGCGCCAACGGCCCCGTAGAGCTTGACCACGGTGGCTGCCGGTGAGTCGGCAGCGCACAGCCGCGACAGCCGTCGGTCGCGGTTTACGACCGCGTCCCACAGCTTCCCGCTGAGCTTCTCGCCTTCCTTCACGATCTTCGCCGGAGACAGCGAAACTTGCGATGGAGCCGCGGCCAGTGCGCGTGGCTTCGGCACGCGTCTGGGGATTGTCTCAGTGGGCTGGACAGGCGCTGGCCGGGAAGCCTTCGTCGCAGGCGGCTCAGGCGGCGAGACGGGCTGTACCGGCGACTTGGCCAGGCAACTCGTGCAACCGAGCCGGGTCTTACCCGCCACAAGCGGCTCGAGCGCATCGCACTGTGGACAGCGCAACTCACCAAACCTGGACAACGGGATCAGCCATTCCAGCGTGAGCGAGTACCGCCGATCGCCGCGCCGCACGTCGACAGGGACACGCCAGACCGGCACATCGTAGACATGCAATCGGTATGGCCTGGTCTCGTGCGCGGGCTGGTACTTCTCGCGGATCTCGGCAAGGCGGCGCGCCCGCTCGTCGCGCGTGGCCTCGGCGCGAGCGTCGAGCAGCTCACGGCGGTCGGCGCCTGCGTTCGCCCGGCGCGAATCAATCGTGACGAGCACATCGCGGTAATAAGCTTCCGCTCGCGCCAGTTCGGCGTCGAGCGCGCCGGCGACTTGGTCGACCAACGCAGCGCGGCGCTGCTCGGCGCGTGAGTCGATGATGCGGTGCGCGGTGCCCAGCGCGGCCGTGACCCGACTGATGTCTGCAGGCCGTTCCGGTACCGCGTGGGGAAGAACCACCAGTTTGGCAGCGTCCCGTTCTGGCAGCTCACGTCTACAGCCCATGTCGAGGAAGCACTCGATGCGTTCCTGATAGTGGTCCTCGGCCGACACGGTATAGCTGACGAGCGCCCCGACCCGGAGCACCGGCCGGACGCCTTTCGTCACCGGACCAGTGGCCTCGATCTTGCCGTGGTCGACGGCGAACTGGTCCCGCGCCTTGTCCTGCAGGCCGGTCAGGTTCGGCGGGCGGGTGACGGGTACCTCGATCGCCACGCGGCCCGCGTCTCCCGCGGACAACACGTCGTCCGCGGCCCGTTCGAGAACTGGGTTCCCGGCGGCGAGCAACGTCGCGTCGTCCTCTCTCGCCACATCGGGGTCGCCAGTCACCACGAGTTCCTCGGGCAGTTCGTGCCGCGCGGACAGTGCGGATGGCAGGACGGCGAGCGCACTGTCACCGCGGTGCTCGGTGAGACCGCCTTCGGCTTCGACGTACCTCAGCCAGAACCGCAGGCCGGAGTCTGCGCTACTCATTCGTTCTCCCCACGAGTCCGTCGACGGTCTGCCTGCTGCGCAGGTAATCCGAGCGTGCAGCGGTCAGCGCGTCGCCGAGCTCCGTCAGTCGCCGCTCGAACTCGCCGTCGTCGGCCGCACTGAGGAACGCGTCGAACACCTCGGCCTCGAAGTCGAACTCGTCGTCGACCTTGCCCAGGATCATGTCGAGCTCACCCACAACGAGCTCGAACAGGTTGATCTTCGCTTCAAGTACGTGCAGTATCCGCTGCTCGATACTGCCGCGCGCGACCAGATTCGTGAGCGTCACGTCGTGCTTCTGTCCCACACGATGCAGCCGACCAAGCCGCTGCTCGATCTGCATCGGGTTCCACGGCAGGTCCACATTGACCATGGCGTGGCAGAACTGGAGGTTACGACCCTCGCCGGCGGACTCGGTGGACAGCAACACCGGCACTCCGTCACGGAAACGCGCGATCACCGCGTCCTTCTCCCGCCGGGACAGGCTCCCGTCGTAGACGACCGCGGGCAGGCCCGCCCGGTCGGTCTCCGAAGTCAGAAGGTCCAGCGTCTTGCGGAATCCGGTGAACACGAGCACCTGTTCACCGGAGTCCACGTGCCGCCGCACAGTCTCCACCAGAACCCGTACCTTCGCGGGCGCACGGATCGCGCGTGCCCGCTCGGCAAGTTCGGTCCAGCCCAGTTTGTCCAATGTGGGTGCCACAGCCGCCGGACTCGACCCCGCCAGCCGGGTCAGCCCGCGTAGCGTGAGTCGCCGGGCAGGGTTCGCGTCTCGACCTGCCTCGCGTACCTGGCGCATGATCCCCGCGTACAGCTCCGCTTCGCCTTCGCTCGGCGTGACCAGCACAGTCTCGGCGAGGCGCTGCGGCAGCATCAGCGCGACCTCGCTACGCCGGTGCCGCACCATCACGTCCCGCATCCTCGCCCTGAGCTCGCTGACATTGCGTGGACCCGACAGGCCCGCCGAAGCACCACCGTGCGTGGCGCGGAACTGGGCGGAGGTGCCGAGCAGCCCCGGGGCGACGAGACTCACCAGCTCGTGGAGGTCGGACAGCTTGTTCTCGACCGGCGTGGCCGTGAGCAACAGCAGATAGCGGGTTCGAATGCCCCGGACGAGCCTGCCGGACGCACTCCGGGGGTTACGCAGCCGATGGGCCTCGTCGGCGATGACGACGTCCCATTGGTGGTCGATCAGCTTACTTCGCAAGGGTTCCCGCCGCGCGGCGGCGATCGAGGCGAGTTGAACCGGGTTGTCCGACGCGGGTTCGGCGGCACCTGCTGTGACGATTGACGTCGGCAGGGCGAACTTGCGTTCCAGCTCCTCGCGCCACTGCCCGACCAGGCCGGCCGGGGTGAGTACCAGCACGCGGTCGGCAAGGCCGCGCATGCGCAACTCGGACAGGACCAGCCCGGCCTCGATGGTCTTGCCGAGACCGACCTCGTCGGCAAGGATCGCCCTGCCTCGCATGCGGCGCAACACGGTTTGCGCGGCGCTGCGCTGGTAGTCGAAAGGCTCGAACGGCAGGCTCGGCAATGCGAGGAACTTGTCGAAGCCCGGCTTGCTCCAGACCTCCACCGCCTGGTCGACCAGTGCCGATCGCCCGGAGTCGACGCCGTGGCTCTGCTTCAGCCGCGAAAGCAGCGTCAGGTAAGCCGAGATGTCGACATCGGGCTCGGCGGCCGGAACGGAAACCGTCATTACATCCCCAGGGTTGGCTCAGGCAGGATTCACACAACGCTAGAGACACCCACCGACACTTTCGGTTAGGACCGCGCAGCACTGCACAGTCCCGCATCTTGATGCAATGACGTTAAGAAGCAGGTATGCGTACCGCGATCGACCTGCCCGACGATCTGCACCGCCAGGCGTTGTCGATGCCCTTGTAGTCGCCGACCATGTGCACCATGACGTGGCAGAGGAATGGTTTGCCGGCTCTGGCGACAACTTCGCCACGTGCCCGAGCACGGAAGGAAGCCTGCTGCGACTGCTGATCCGCGAAGGACAGACCGCAGGCAACGCCCAAGCCGTCCTCAACGCGATGAAGACCAGCGAACACCACGAGTTCTGGGCAGACTCGGTTAGCTACAGCGAAGTGTCTCTGAACGGAGTTCTCGGCCACCGGCAAGTGACCGATTCCTACCTCGCGGAACTCGCCCGCTCCCGGGACGGCCGGCTCGTAACCTTCGACCAAGGCCTCGCGAAACTACACAGCGACATCGCGGATCTCCTACCGACAGCCAGGGTTCTGACTCCGATCAGTACAACGGCACCGCTGATCGGGTGAGCTCGCCGCCCGGACTGTAGACCACGCACATGACGATGCGATCGCCGTCAGCCCAGGTCTCCACCGTTGGCAAGATCGGGTAGAAGTCCAATCCGGACTTCTCGGGCTCACCCCAGTAGCCGACGAACTCCGCGTGGCATCGGGCCCAACCGAACTGGACGAGTTCGGCGAGCACGAACGGGCCCTCAGCGGCCTGCAGGAAACCGTAGGCCTGGTTGGCAGCCCCTTCATCGCACGGTCGGTAACGCACGACTTCCTCGCCTGCCGCCGCCTCGTAGGTCGGATCCGTGAAGCACTCGCCCGGCTCGATGTCCAGGATTCCGGTGGTCTGCGCGGTGATGAACCGCTCGTCCTTGACCAGGGTGCCCGGCCGGGCAATCGGGCTGATGGTCAACAGTCCGAGGAGCACAGCACCGAGCGCCAGCAGGTATCGCCGCGGCGTCCGCCGGGTCAGGAGCACTTGCGGCACCTCCCTTCCTGGCCAGCGCAACCGAACGCAAGGTAACCAGCGGTGGTTGACGACCGGGTGGCGGACCGATGCCGGGCCACCGAACGAGCGGTGAACGCCGACACCCATCCGACACGTTGGATCGTGTCTAGCGTCACCTGATGGGGTGATCGTTCACCGGTCGGCAAACATCCTGTCAGAACTGACATTCTTACCGTTTTTTTACCACTGCCTTAATAGCTGCACCGCTGTGCGCTCGCCGGCGGGGCAACCGAGCTGTCCAAGGAGTGGACCTAGTTGAGTGACATCAGAAGACCGGGCCGAAGCGTGGTCCAGCGAACCGTGGTGGCCGCGCTCGGCGCGACCGTCCTGGTCGCCGGTGGCATCGCGTTGGGGCCGGTCGCTTTCGGCGCCGGCAGCGAGGCGCCTGCGAAGTATCCCGCAGCCGAGATTCACAAGCCGTCGCCGATGCCCGACCGGATCACCCTGATCCCGACCTCCAGCCCGTCGACCACGCAGCGCGTCACCTGGCGCGCACAGGCGACCGCCGACTTCGCGCAGGCGCAGATCCTGGTGGCCCCGCGTGCCCTTGGTTCGGTCACGCCGGCACCTGGCGCTGTGACCACCGTTCCCGCGCAGTCCACATCGCCCGTGAACACGTCGCTGGGGTACGCCTCGATCTACCACACGGTCGAGTTCACCGGTCTGCAGCCGGACACCCGCTACACCTACCGGGTCGGTGACGGGGTCAACTGGAGCGAGTGGACCGACTTCACCACCGCTGCCGAGAAGTTCGAGCCGTTCTCCTTCCTCTACTACGGCGACGCGCAGAACTACATCGACTCGGCGGTGCCGCGCGTGTTCCGGCAGGCCTTCGCCGACCGCCCGGAGGCCAAGGCGATCGTTCACGCCGGCGACCTGATCGACTCGGCCAACAGCGAAGAGCAGTGGGGCCAGTGGCACAACGCTGACGGCTTCGTCAACAGCCAGATCAACAACATCGCGGTGCCCGGGAACCACGAGTACAGCGGTGGCCTGTCCACCTTCTGGCGGCCGCAGTTCCCCTACCCGGACAACGGGCCGGGCAATGCGGAGCTGAAGCAGACCGTCTACTACCTGGACTACCAGGGGGTTCGCTTCATCGCGCTGGACTCCAACTACCAGAGCAACGCCACGCTGATGGCGGCGCAGACGCAGTGGCTGGAGCGGGTCCTGGCGGACAACCCGAACAAGTGGACCGTGGTGACCTTCCACCACCCCGTCTACTCCACGACGGGAACCCGTAACAACCCGAACGTGCGTGCCCAGTGGGGTCCGTTGTTCGAGAAGTACGGCGTGGACCTGGTGCTGCAGGGGCATGACCACACCTACGGCCGGGGCAACAAGGTGGACAATCGTCAGTCCACGTCCGTCCACAATGGTGTCGCCTACGTGGTGTCGGTGTCCGGCGGCAAGATGTACGCGCTCAACGACGGTCGCAACTGGACGGACAACGGTGCCGAGGTCCGCAGCCAGGGTGACAACATCCAGCTGTACCAGATGATCGACGTCGAGGCCGACCAGATCCGGTTCGAGGCGCGCTACGCCAACGGCCAGCACCACGACGGCTTCCTCATCCGCAAGAACGACGAGGGCGAGCGCACCGTGAACGACCTGCGGACCGCGGAGAACACGGTCGGCGAGCAGGTGTCGGTGGACAAGACCAAGGTCGAGGGCAGGGACAGCATCACGGTCCGGGCCTACGGTTACGACCCGGGCGAGCGGGTCGCGGTGTACTTCCAGCAGGCCGGTGCGGAGCTGGGTTCGCGCAACGCGTTCCGTGGGTACCGCAGGGCTGACGAGCTCGGCCGCGTCGAGCACGTCCTGCAGCTGCCGCGGGACGCCAAGGAGCCCGGCGACTACGTCGTCTACCTGGAAAGCGTCAACCAGCAGATCACCAGCCCGGTGATCGAGGTAGTGAAGTAGCGCAAGCCGATTGCTGTGCCGGGCGTGGCATGCCACGCCCGGCACAGACTTGCAGACTGGAGATCGCGTGCGTATTCCATTGTGGACTCGCATCGGGCTGATCGTGGCGGTGACCGGGCTCATGGCTCTGGCCGCGGTGCCCGCCGCCGCCCACCCGTTCGGCCCGCCCGCCACCGCCACACTCACCGCCGAGGGAGATCGGCTGGCCCTGTCCTGGCAGCCGGCCGAGGACGACTGGGTGGCGCTCGGCCGCTGGCTCGGCGCGTTCGAGGATCCGGCCGATGCTCCGGTGTCCACCGAGCTGACCGGTGAGCAGAAGCTGCAGCGCTCGCCGGCCGTGCGCGACTACCTACTTCGCGAGATCTCGGTCCGGCAGCAGGGCCGGCCGTGTCAGGGACAGCTGGAGGAGCTGACCGAACTGGTCGCCCGCGGCGCCCGGCTGGTCTTCGACTGCCCGGAACCGGTGGCTGAGGTCGAGGTCACGATTACCGCGTTGCACGAACTGAACGAGGCCTACCGGACCGTGCTCTCCTCGACCGGGGCGAACCCGGCGCAGGTGCTGTACTCCACCGCGACGCCCACTCAGCGGCTGGACTTCTCCGCCGGCGGCGGGGGCGGTAGCGGACAACTGCTCGCGGTGGCGATCGGCACTGCCGCGGCCATCGCGCTGACTGTACTGCTGCTGGTCCGGCGAACCGACCGGAAGACACGGACGCAATGAGCGAGCTCGAAAACCGGTTGGTCGCGCTGTTCGACAGCGGGACGGTGTTCTGGCTGGCGCTGGTCGTCGCACTGGGAGTCGGCGCGGCACACGCCGTGGCACCCGGGCATGGCAAAAGCGTGACCGCGGCGTACCTGGTGGGGACCCGCGGGCGGTACCGGGATGCCGCACGCTTGGGAGTGATCGTGGCGGTGATGCACACCTTCTCGGTACTGGTACTTGCCCTGGCCTGGGTGGGCGTGAGCGGGGTCGCGAGTCTGGGCACCGAGGTCATCACGGCGTGGCTGCAGGTGATCGCCGGCCTGGTGGTGATCGGGGTCGGGGTCCATCTGGTGATCCGGCACCTGCGACGACGACCGGCGGGGCATGGTCATGGACATGGACATGGACACGGGCACGGACACGGACACGGCCATGGGCATGAGGAGCTGGTCGACCCCTGGTCCAAGCGTGGCCTGACCGCGCTCGCCCTCTCCGGCGGCCTGCTGCCCTCGCCCTCGGCATTCCTTGTGCTGGTCAGCGGCCTGCTGACCGGTCGCGCGCTGCTCGCGGTGGTGCTGGTGCTGGCGTTCGGCATCGGGATGGCGATCACGTTGACCACGGTGGGGGTGCTGACCCTGAAGGGTGCCGGCCTGCTCGGTGACCGCGCCGGCCGGTCGGCCCGGCTGTCTCGGCTGGCCGGGTGGACGCCCCTGGTCGCTGGGGTCGCGGTGGCGACCGGCGGTTGCCTGTACCTCGGCACGGCGGTCTCGATATTGGCTGGTTGAGCCGCGCGCCGGGCTACTGTGGGGGGTTGTGGAGGGTGGTGCGCGTGGATCGGGCGGTCGCTGGCGGGGGCTGGCGCTGCTGGCCGCGCTGTTGATAGCGGGTGGCTGGGTGGTCACCCGTGGTGATGCTCAACCGACCGAGGACACAAAGTCCGCGCCCAGCGTGACGGCACCTGCGCCATCCACCTCCAGCACGACCAATCCTGATCCAGCGCGCTACGCCGCACTGGTGGTGAAGTATGCCGATGCCGCCGGCATCGAACCCCGGCTGCTGATGGCGATCCTGTACAACGAGTCGTACAAGCCGCATGATCCGGCGCTGCAGCGGGCGTGGCAGAAGATGAAGCCCGACGCGGCCTTCGGAATCGCCAACATGCACAAGGCCACCTACGACGAGGCCAGACGGGGCAGGCCGTTCGCAGGTCGTGACTGGCAGGAACTGCCCGACGATCCGGAACTGGCCATCCAGGCCGCGGCCTGGCATCTGCACGACCTCGCCTCCGGTCTTTCGGCCAACCCGGTCGGTCAGCTGACCACCGACGAGCTGCTCGCGCTCGGCTACAACACCGGCGCGGGCAACATGCGCGCGTTCGCCCGCGGTACCGAGCCGGGCCCGCAGGCACAGTCCTATCTGGACCGACTTCGGTCGAACTGGACGGTGGCAGGCGAGACGATCCGGCGGGTTGGGTAGCGCGAGTCCCCCGCTCCCGCGCGCGAGTCCCCCGCTCCGGTGGCCGAGTTCCCCGCCGAGGGGACTCGCAGTACGGAGCTTCCGCACGTGGATAGTCAACGCTTCCGGATGTGGATAGACAGGGGCTCCGGAGGTGGATAGGCAACGCCTCCGGATGTGGATATCCTGGCCAGATGTCACAGGCCTACCTGCCACGGCTGATCGATGATCTCCTGGCCCGCCGGCTTGCTCATCATCCTGCTGTCCTGCTGGTGGGGCCGCGAGCGACCGGCAAACCACCACTGCGGCGCGGCTGGTGCGCAGCGAGCTGAGGCTGGACGAACGGGCGCAGGCAGTCGCAGTCGAGGCCGATCCCGATGCCGCGCTACGTGATCTGGCCGAACCGATCCTGATCGACGAATGGCAGATTGTGCCGGACGTGTTGGGTGCGGTGAAGCGATCGGTCGACACCGATCCCAGACCCGGTCGGTTTCTGATCACCGGGTCGGTCCGCGGCGACGTCGACTCGCCAACCTGGCCTGGAACTGGTCGTCTGCTTCGAGTGGCAATGTTCGGGTTGACCGTCGGCGAGATACGCGGGTCGCTGCCCCAGGTGCCACTTTTCGACCGGCTCGCCGAACACGGGATCGAGCCACTGATGGCGAGCCCGACCGAGCAACTCGATCTGCGTGACTACGCCCAACTGGCCGCCAGCAGCGGCTTCCCCCAGCCTGTGCTGCGACTGCCCCCGATCGAACACGGCCCCTGGCTGGAAAGCTACGTTGATCAGCTGCTCACGCAGGATGTCGCGATGCTCGCGACGCATCGAGACCCGCAGTTGCTGCGCAGATATCTGGAATCGTTCGCCTTGAACACGGCGGGTATCATCGATCACCGCGCCATCTACGAGGCGGCTGGGGTGGCCAAGGCCACCGGCGAAGCCTACGACCGGTTGCTGCGGGACCTACTGATCATCGACACCTTGCCAGCGTGGTGGACCAACCGCATCAAACGACTGACTCGCGTGCCCAAGCGATACATCGTCGACCCAGCCCTCGCACTCGCCGCGCTGCGTATCGACGTCCCGGGGCTGATGAAGGACGGCAATCTGCTCGGCCGGATCATCGACACGTTTGTCGTAGCCCAACTACGTGCGCAGCTGGCCAGCTGCGACACCCAGCCGCGCCTCTATCACCTCCGCCAGGAGAAAGGCCAACACGAGATCGACATCATCGTCGAATACGGTGGAGGTCGCGTGTTCGCGTTCGAAATCAAGGCGGGCAGCGCACCCAGCCGTGCCGACGCTCACCACCTGGCGTGGCTGCGCACCACATTGGACGACCGCTTCATCGGCGGCGCCGTCCTGCACACTGGCCCGCGAGCCTTCCCGCTCGACGACGACATCGCCGCCGTCCCCATCGCCGCGTTGTGGAGTTGAGTGGTCCCTCCCCAACCGGCGGGATGCGTCGTCGGCGCAATAGGCTCGGCGCGACTGGGGGAGGCGGTATGGCACGTGGTTCCGGCTACCGGCTGAGCAGCGCGCTGCAACCTGCGCTGGTAGCCGGTGTCTGCGTCTTTCTCGACGCGAGCCGGTTCGTGCTCACCACTGAGGGCACTGGCTGGGCGTTCTGGCTCGTGCTCACCGGCGCGGTGGCCGTCGACCTGTTGCTGGCCTGCCCACCCCGGTGGTCACTGTGGATCGCCGTCGCGCACGCGACGCTGGCCGCCGCCACACCGCTGCTGCTACCCGGTTATCCCGGGGCGGAGGTGAACAACGCGGGGCTCATCGGGGCCGCGTTCTTCGCCGGCGCGTGGCTGTCCACACGGGCCGCATGGACCGCAGTCGCCTTCCTCGTCGCCGGACTCGCCGTGAACCGGGCGCTCGGCCCCAGCGACGGCGAGGAGTGGCGAATCCGCTGGCTCGTGATGATCACGAGTTGCCTGCTGCCGTGGATCATCGGCCGGATCACGATGGCTCGCCGCACCTACATCGGCGAGCTGGAACGGCGTGCCGAACAGCTCGCGAGGGACGAGCAGGCCGCGGTGGAACGGGCCGTAGCCGCCGAGCGCAGCACGATCGCACGGGACCTGCACGACGTCATCTCCCATCACGTCAGCACGATCGGGGTGCACGCTGGGGCGGCTCGGCTCGCACTCACCGAGCCCGAACCCGCGGTGCGGCAGTCGCTGGAGGCGATCGAGAGCGCCAGCCGGGCCGCGCTGGTGGACCTGCGCAGGCTGCTCGACGTGCTACACGGCGAGCGCTCCGGCACGACCGGACAGCCGGGTGTCGCCGGACTGGACGAGCTGCTGCGCCGGGTCCAGGCCACTGGCCTGCCGGTGCGGCTGACAACCGCAGGCCGTGGACGTCCGCTGCCCGGCTCCGTGGACGTCGCCGTCTACCGGGTCGTGCAGGAGGCACTGACCAACGCGGTGCGGCATGGTGATGGCAGCGGCATCGAGATCGAGCTGCACTACGGGGAGACCGAGGTGACGGTGGTGGCTGACAACGGAATGGCACTGTCCGAAACGGACATTAACCGCACACCACGGGGGCTCGCCGGCATCCGGCAACGGGTGAGCCTGCTCGGCGGCACTGTGCGGTACGGCCACGAACCCGGTGGCAACAGGTGGCGCCTCGAGGTGAGCCTCCCGGTGGACCGGCCGCAATGATCCGCATCCTGCTGGCCGATGACCACGGCATGTTCCGTTCTGGCCTCAAGGCCGTGCTGGCCACCCAACCCGACCTGGAATGCGTGTCCGATGTGGCCGATGGGCGTGCGGCCGTCGCGGAGATCCAGCGGCTCCGGCCCGACGTGGCAGTCCTCGACGTCAGGATGCCGAAGCTCGACGGGCTCGCGGCCACCGAGGCGATCATGTCGGCACCGGGTGTGGCGACCCGGGTTCTCGTGCTGACGACCTACGACTCCGACGAGTACGTCTACCGCGCGATGCGCGCCGGTGCGAGTGGCTTCCTGCTGAAGAGCCTGCCGCCGGAGGAGCTGACGGCGGCGATCCGCGTGGCCGCCCGTGGCGACGCCCTGATCGATCCTTCGGTGACCCGGCGGCTGATCGCGAAGTTCACGGTCGGACTCGAGCCGACCCCGGTCACCCCCGAACTGAGCAGGCTGACGGCACGGGAGCGGCAGGTGCTCCTGCTCATCGCCGAAGCTCGCAGCAACGCCGAGATCGCCGACGAGCTGTGTGTCGGCGAGGAGACCGTGAAGACCCACGTGTCGAGGGTGCTGGCCAAGCTCGGGCTGCGGGACAGGGTGCACGCGGCCGTCTACGCGTACCGGCACGGGCTCGTCGGTCCCTGAGGCCCGTCCCCCGCACGGGGGACGGCGAGTCCCCCTTCGCCGTGACGACGTGGGCGGATCTCGTCCATAGCGTGGCCGGTGATGAAGATCGGACACTTCCTGCTCGCACTGTTCGTCCTTTTTGTACTTCCAGTGCTGGCCGCAGGGCAGGCGCAGGCCGACGGCGCGCGCTCCGGCGGTGACCTCCAGATCGCCCAAACCCTGGGCGCACGTGAACTGACCGTGATCGTGCGCAGGATCGACGTGGCACCCGGCCCGGTCCGCATCGAGATCGTCACGCACGCGGGCTCCCCGCGAGGCACGCTGGACCTGCGGCTACGCGCGACCGGAACCGACGAGCCCGCGAGCGACCTACCACCCGCGGGCACGGTGACCAGTGCAGGCACGATCGAGCTCGGCGAACAGCCCGGCCTCTACGGCGCCACGTTCACCGTGGACCGGCCGGGCCCATGGGAGCTCGCGGTGGACGATGGCGAGCGCACCGCACTGATCCCGTTCATCGTGCCCGCGCCCGCGAAGGGGTGGGGCGAGAACGCGATCTACGGCGGGTTCGCCGCCGCGGGCGGGTTCCTCCTGCTGGCGCTCGTCCTCGCGGTCCGTTCCAGGCGGACCTGGCTGCCGCTGGTCCCGGCGGCGGGTGTCGTCGCCGCCGTGTCGGTGAGCGTGACCGCCGCGCTGCTCGCACCGAGCGTGCCCCCTCCGCCGGCGCCCGGCAGCCAGCTCGACCCGACGGTCGGCAACGTCACCGATCCGCTTGCCGCCGCACGGCAGGCCGCCGCGCTGACCGAGCTGTCAAGGCCACCCGTGAACCTGGCCCTGCACGCGCCCGCGGCCGTCGCCGGTGAACCGGTGGAGCTGGAGCTGTCCTTTCTCGACGCATCCACCGGTCGCCCCGTCGACGACCTGCTCGTGCACCACAACGCGTTCGCGCACCTGGTCGTGGTCGGCCCATCGGGCCAGCTGTGGCACCTGCATCCCATTCGCGTCGCGCCCGGTTCCTACCGGGCCACCTTCGTCCCGACACAGGCCGGAACCCACGCCGCCGCGGCGGAGCTGTCGCGACGCGGCGGCGGCGTACAACTCGCCCGGTCCCCATCCGGCTTCGAGGTGGGCGGCACGGGCACGGCCCAACCCGCGCCGCCGGGGCCGGGAACGCGCACGGTCGAGGGCACGGAGGTCGACCTGAGCGTGACGACGACCGGCGACGCGACCACGATCACCGCCCGGATCGGCACGAACGCCGATTTGCAGCCATGGCTTGGCATGACGGGGCACCTGATCATGGTCGGCCCGATACCCGAGGACACCGACGTCGGCGCGGCGGCCACGGCCGCGACCACCTGGGCTCATGGCCACGCGATGGCCCCGGTGAGCAACACCGTCACCGACCCGCCGGACGAAACCGTGGCCGCGTTCGGCCCCGAGGTGCGGTTCACCCACACCTTCGGCACGCCCGGCCGGTACCTGATCTGGGTCCAGGTCGAGCGCAACTACTCCGTGCTGACGATTCCGGCTGTGCTGGACGTGCCCGCGACGAAAGGAACCCCATGACAACACAACAACGGATTCCACGGGCGCGCATCGTGTTGAGCGCCGTTGTCGCCGCCGTCGCGATCGGTGCACTGCTGGTGTTCTGGTTGCAACCGTCCACAACAGACCAGGACATTGTGCACAGTGCCGCGACCGAGCGGCACCAAGTGCGCCTGACGATCGAGCACACGGGCATCGAGTCCGGTGAATGGCTGCTGGAAATCACCACCGATGGCACCGACCCCGCCGCTGTGGACCACGTGCTCGTCGAACCCGCGATGCCCTCGATGGGCCACGCGCTCACCCCATTGACCGCCACCGCCGAGGGCGCGGGCCGGTTCCGCGTGCGGGATGTGACGCTGCCCATGCGGGGCCAATGGGAGATCACCGTGACGATCGCCGCCCTGGGCACCGAGGACCGCGTCGTCTTCCCACTGTTGGTTACCGGTTAGGGGCTGTTGCGAAATGACGCAGCGGCAGTCAAGGCGTCCACTGAGCGCGCCCCGGCCGGCAAAGTCGCAACAAGGATAGAAAGGCAAAGGTTCATGGATGTCACCGCACCGAGGGCGGGCCCCGAGGCGCAGCCCGCAGCACCGCCGACGAACGCGCGGGCGTGGGTCCCCGCCGCGCTCGTCCTCACCGGCACCGTCGTCTCGCTCATCGGCCTCAGCTGGGACGCGCAGTGGCACGCCGACGTCGGCCCGGACACGTTCTTCACCCTGCCGCACCTGTTCCTGTACTCGGGCAGCGCGATGTCCGGGCTGGCGAGCCTGGCCGTGGTCCTCGCCACGACGGCGGCCCGCCGCTCCGGCAAGCTCATCGATCCCGCGGTCGGCGGCCGCTCGGTCGGCGTGTTCGGCAAGACGTTCACCGCGCCGCTGGGCTACCTCGTGTCGGGCACGGGTGCGGCCCTGTTCCTGTTGTACGGCCTGTGGGACCAGTGGTGGCACACGCTGTACGGGTTCGATGCGGTGCTGGAGTCGCCGCCGCACATCGGGCTGATGCTCTCGATCACCGTGACCATGGTCGGCTCGGTGATGGTGTTCGCGGCGGCGAAACGCTACCGCTGGAGCACACCGGGGCTGGTGCTCAGCACCGTCGTGCTGCTGTCGTTCAACGTGGTGACCGTGCTCGGGCTGCAGATGCTGAACGGAGTCGTCAACGCGTTCCTCGCCGGGATGGCGTTCATGGTGGTGCTGATCTGGTTCGTGCTCGGCGGATTCACCCGGCGCGGCGGGGCCCTGCTCGCCGCGGCGGTGGGGTTGACCGTCAGCCAGGTGCTGCTCTGGTGGTTCTCACCGTGGGCCGCGCGTGTCTACGCCGACATGGTGAACCTTCCGCTTCGGGACTATGTGGACGGTGTTCCGGCAGTTCCCGCGCTCATCCCGATGTCGGTCATTCCGGTCGCCGCGCTGGTGGAGGCGATCCTGTGGGCCGGCCGGAAGGGAATGCTGTCCACAAAGGTCGCCACGGCGGTGGCGGGCGTCGTCGGTGGAATGTTGACCGCGACGCTGTTTCCCTTACAACTCAAGCTTGTCTACGGTGGCCCCCTGCCGGGTGCGGCAGAGCTTCTCGCCACCGGTGTGGTGGCGGCCGGGCTGGGGCTGCTCGCCGCGCTGACCGGGCGGCGGTTCGGCGCACTGTTGTCGCGCCTTTCCCCCGAAGCGAGGTGGCAGCAGGCATGAGGCAACTCGGTAACCGATGGCGGCGACGTAGCGCCGCACTGGCGGCGTTTGTCATGGCCGCGCTGGCAGTGGGTTCCGCGGCGCCGGCTGCGGCACAGGAGTACCAGCCCGTGGATGTCGTGCACACCGAACGCGTGCAGGCCGGGCCGTACGAGCTGACGGTCGGATTCAGCACGTGGCCGGTGCGGGCAATGCAGTCACTGGACTTCACCTTCAGCCCTGACGGTGGGATCACCGGCAAGTCCGGAACTCTCACGGTCATCGGTCCCGACGGCGCGGAGGGCTTCACCGCTCCGCTGGCGCGGCATCCCCGCCAACGCGACACCTGGGGTCTGGACATTCAGGCGCTGGAAAAGGAAGGCTCGTGGACGTTCCGCTTCGATCTCGACGGACCCGAAGGACCCGGTACCGGCGAGCTACGCGACCTCGTCGTGTTGGAGCAGCCGGGGCCGCCGATGGTGCTGAGCTGGTCGATCAGCACGATTCCGTTGCTGGGACTGGGGGTTTTCCTCGCGGTCGCCCTGCTACGCGACAGGTCCCGCCGTGTACTCGGCGAGGCCCGGCTGTGAGCCGCCGCCCTCGCGCCGCGGTCACGGCGCTCTGCCTGCTGGCGGCCACACTGCTGTTCGGCGGCACCGCGCACGCCGCTGAGCGGGAACCGGTGATCCTGGTTCACGGCTTCCTCGGCTCCAGCGAGGACATGGCCACCATGGCGTCCGCGCTCGAGGATGCAGGCCATCCGGCCTACACCATCGACCTGCCGGGACAGGAGAACGTGGCCAACGCAGAGGCTATTGGCGAGCTGGTCGAGCGGGTCAGGGACGACCACGGTGGTGCCAAGGTCAGCCTCGTCGGCCACAGCATGGGCGGTCTGTCCACACGCTACTACCTCGCCCACCTCGGTGGCACGGAAAGTGTGCTCAGCTACGTCTCGATGGGCACGGCGCAGCACGGCTATGCGCCCGCCTGCCTGCTGCCGCCCGAGTCGGGCGGGCAGATGTGCCCGGACAGCGCGTTTCTGCGGGAGCTGAACTCCGGGGACGAGACGCCGGGCGACGTGCGGTACACGACGCTGTTCAGCTCGCTGGACGAATCGCGTGCCGACCGGCTGGACGGGGCCTGGTGTGTCGCCGAGTTCCCCGGCGTCGATCATGCCGAGGAGCCGAAGTCGCCGGTGTTCATCGAGGCAGTGCAACGGGTTCTCGACGGCCGATGTTAACCGTGGGCGGCGGTCGGAAGACCCGACCGCCGCCCATTGTCCGTTATGGAGGCTCAGCCCCGCACGAGCTCTGCCCGGCTACCGCGCCGCCGCACGACGAGCAGCCCGGTGCCGGCCAGGACCAGCACGCCGCCGAGGGCAGCCAGCGGCCATACGTTGCCGCCGGTGTAGGCGAGTCCGCCGCCGTTGCTCGCGCCCGTCAACGGCGCACCGTTGCCGGGGCCGGATGCGTCACCACCCGAGGCCGCCGGCGGCAGCGAAGCACCGTCCAGCGCTACCGTGAACGACACCGTGTCCAGCTCGGTGCCTGCCTCGTAGAACCCGGCGAATCCCTGCGCCCCTTGCTCGGTGAGCGTTGCGGGCACGGCACTGTAGGTAACGACTCCATTCTGGACGTCCGGGCTCACCGACGACAGATCGAGAGTCGCGAACACCACGTCGTCGAGTTCGATGTAGTCCGGGGTGTCCAAGCCCTTGCTACGGACATCCAGCAGGAGTTCGGCGTTGCCATCGGTGATCCGCACCTGTGGTTGCGACACGGTCAGATCGAGCAACGGTGCGCCGTTCTGTTCATGTCCGGTGAAGCGGATCGACCCGGCGAAGTCCAGCAGCCCGTCGGGTCCGGTTTGGTCGAACGTGGCGTTGTTCAGTTCGGTCCAGTGGAATGGCCCCGTTCCGCCGACCCCGTCCAGGCTCCAGGAACCGTGTGCGATGGGCCCCCGCACGTAGTTGCGGAACGACTCCTTGATGCCCCAGTCCAAGCGGGCGCTGGTGACCACTCCGGACGGTGACTGAGCCGGATCGGTCGGCGTGGTCGGCTGCGTCGGCTCGGTCGGCTCGGTGGGTTCAGTGGGCTGAGTGGGTTCTGTCGTCTCAGTGGATTCGGTGGCAAACGTCAGCGGCACCGCGATCTCGTGGGCGGCGTTCACGGCACCGCCAGCCGCGTAGGTGATCACCGCACAGGTCTCGACCGTGCAGTCGGCTCCTTCGCTCACCGCTGCGACATCGAGCGATCCGGTGAACGAGCCGTCAGAACCGAGTTCCACATAGTCCGGATTGGTCCCGGCCGGATCGAGGATCGCCCGTGAGGCGGCGGGAAGCACCCACTTCTGGTCCAGCACGGTGCGGGCTGCCGACGGCGCACCCTCGGACGGCCGCCACGGGTCGGCGAGCTTGGCGAACACCAGGTACACACCGGTGGGCTGCCCGGCAAGAGGTGGGCGGGTACCGGCGTTCGCAGCAGGATCGAAGCCGGAGCCGGACACCGTGATCGTCTCGCCGGCCGGGTCGATACCGGTCGTCTTGCCGACCTCGATACCCGGCTGCCATTGGGTTTCCGGCTCGGTGGTCACCGAGAAGCGCGCCGGGTCGAGCTCGGTACCTGCCGAGTAGAAGTCGGCGAACGCCGGCACGCCGGCCTCGGTGAGCGTGACGCCCACGCCGTCGGCCGACACGACGTCCGTCCCTGCCAGATCGACCCCAGCGAGGTCGCCCAGCTCCACATCGTCGTAGGTCACGTAGTCGCCCGAGGACAGCGACTTCGACACGACATCGGCCACCAGGACGCCACTAGCCCCATCGAGCCGCAGCCGCAGGTCGCTGATGGTGAGTGCCAGCAGCGGGCCCGACGCGGTCTCGTGGCCGGTGAACTCGACCTTGCCGTCGAAGCTCAGTTCTGCCGTGCCTGCCTCGACGTCCACAGTGCCGCGCCCCGCGGTGAACCGAAAGGTACCGTCGGGATTCGTTGCGGCACCATCGGTTGTGGTGATCGTGCCGTGTGCGATGGGACCGGAAATGTAGTTGCGGAAGGACGTCTTGACGCCCCAGTCCAGCTCGCCTCCGGTCACCGTGGCCTGAGCCGCGTGGGCGCCGGTGACACCACCCGCCAGGAACCCCAGCGTGCTGAGCATGACGACCAGTACGGCGGCAAGCCATCTCGGTCTCGAATGTGTGGCCATTGACCTTCCCTACTTGTTGTTCATCGGTGGGGAACGCGACCACTCAGTGGTGGGAAGAGTCAGTCAGTGCGGTCGGCCCGGCGAGCACGACGGCTCCGCCGGACCACGACGGCGACCGCGGCCAGTAACCCGGCGGCGCCGAGGCCGAGCCACCAGACCAGACCGGCCGGCAATCCGTCGGAGCCGGCGGTCTCGGCCACTGCGGCCGAACTGGTGCTCGTGGCTGCCGGAGGCGAGTTCGCCGGCACGGTCGAGCTGGTCGACGGAGGACGAGTGGTGGTCTCCATCGTGGTGGTGGTACGAGGTGCCGTGGTTGTGGGCGGCGGCGTCGTGGTTGTACTCACCACGCGCGTCGGCGTGACGAGACCGAAGCGCAGCGGTACGCGCGCGTCCTGCGACCGGTCGCTGCTCCTGGTGTGATCGGCCCTGGTCACCACGGCACAGCTGACCTTCGTGCAGTCGGTGCCGGTCACCGGATCACGGGCCGTCACCGTCAATGTCACGCTGAAGGTGCCGCCGGGCCCGTAGGGCGTGGCGAGGCCCTCGCCGTAGCTGGGTGGGTTGGACGAGATCCACGCCGAACCACCGCCGCCCCCGCTCGTGTCCATACCACCCAGACACGGTGTCGGCAGCTGGCCAGGACCGTTGTCGACACATACTGCGACGTAGATGCCCTTGCCGACGTCGAATCCGCTGCCCTGCACCGTGATGGTCGCCCCGGCCGGGTCCAGTCCTGATGTCTGCGACACGCTCAGGCGCGGTGCCGCCGCGGCTGGCAAGGGAACGGCGATCACCAGCAGCACGCCGAAGATCGCCGCGGACAGGAGGGTTCGTCTTCGGGGCATGAGCTCAGTGACCATCAGCGCCCTATTCTTCGTCTTGTATTTAGGTTAGCCTCGGCTAAACAAGGGCAGCCTAACCTAAAGATCCGGAAAAATGTGGGTGAGCTATGACAAACTCCGTGACCGGAGCGAGACCGTTGTCCGCTCGGCTGCGCGAGGCGACACGTGAAGAACACGAGCACGCCGAGTCGGCACCGTTCATCACGGCGCTCCTGGCCGGGCAACTGGACCGGACCGCGTACCACGCGCTGCTCGGCCAGAGCTACTTCTTCTACACCGCACTCGAAGACGTCGGCAAGACCTGGCGAGACGACGAGGTCGTCGGACCGTTCATCAGCAAGGCACTGGAACGGACCGCGGCGCTGGAAGCCGATCTGGAGTGGCTGACCGGCCCAGGATGGCGCGCAGGGCTCGCCCTGCTGCGATCCACCGAGCGCTACGCGCACCGGATCCGTACGGTCTGCGCCAGCTCGCCCAGCGCGTTCGTCGCCCATCACTACACGCGCTACCTCGGGGACCTGTCCGGTGGGCAGATCGTCCGCAGAAAGCTGATGTCGATATATGGCCTCACATCGGACGGGCTTCGGTTCTACAGCTTCGACGACATCGAGCGGCCGAAGTTGTTCAAGGACACCTATCGGCAACGGCTCGACGACGCACCGTGGACCGCGGCAGAGCAGGACAACCTTCTCGCCGAGGCCAACGAGGCCTTCCGGCTCAACCGCGCCGTCTTCGACGACCTTGCGCGGGAGCTCGCCATCGGTGGACGGTCATGCGAAGGCTGAGCACGCTGCTCGCCGTGGCCGCGATCCTGGTCTCCGGCTGCGGTGGCACCACGAGCACATCGGACACTCCGGACCACCCCAGCGCACTCGCGCTCAACGGGCCGGCCACCGCCCGGGTGGCCAGCGAAGATGTCCGTCCGGTCGCGACCAGCGCACCGGTACTGCCGGTCACCGTCCGTTCCAACGACGGCGCCACGGTGACGGTGTCTCATGTGGACCGTATCGTTGCCGTCGATCTGTACGGCACGCTCGGCGAGATCGTGTTCAGCCTCGGCCTCGGCGACCGCGTGGTGGGTCGGGACTCGTCGACCGGTTTCCCGAGTGCGGCTGAGGTTCCCGTGGTCACCTCGGGTGGTCACGACCTGAACGCGGAGTCCATCATGGACCTTGACCCCGACGTGGTGCTCACGGATACGAGCGTGGGACCGCCCGAAGTGCCGCAACAACTTCGTTCAGCCGGTATTCCGGTGATCTTCTTCGAGCCGTCGCGAACGGTGGACGGCGTCGAGGCTCAGATCATGGCCGTGGCCACCGCACTCGGCGTCCCGGCGGCGGGCGAGGAGCTGGTCGAACGGGTCGACGAGGAGATCACGACCGCACGCGCCCTCGCTCCGGCCGGCACCGCGGCGCCACGAATCGCCTTTCTCTACGTCCGCGGCTCGGCCGGGGTGTACCTGCTGGCGGGCCCCGGTTCGGGTGCCGACTCGATCATCTCCGCGGTCGGCGGGGTGGACGTAGGCACCGACATCGGGCTGGACAAGCCATTCGTACCGATCACCAGCGAGGCGTTGCTGAACGCCCAACCAGACGTGATCATGGTGATGACAAAGGGGTTGCAGTCGATCGGCGGCGTCGACGGTCTACTGAGGATTCCCGGGATCGGCCAGACACCGGCCGCGCACCATCGCCGGATCATCGACATCGCCGATACCGATCTGCTGAGTTTCGGCCCACGTGTCGGCGAGACGATCACCGCGCTGGCGACCGTGCTCTACCGGGCGGATGAGCAGTGAGCGCGTCGCGCACCGAGCGCACCGGCTGGCCGCTACTGACGGTCCTCGCGGTGACCCTCGCTGTGCTGGTGCTCATCGCCGCGGGCAGCGGGCAGCTGTCCGTCCCACCATCCGAAGTGCTCGGTTCGATCCTGCATCGGCTCGGTATCGAACTTGGCCCCATGCCAAGCCATCCGCAGGGCGACAACGCATTGTGGACGATCAGGTTCCCCCGGATCGCACTCGCGGTGGTGGTCGGTGCGAGCCTGGCTGTTGCCGGCGTGCTGCTGCAGGGCGTCTTCGGCAACCCGCTCGCTGAGCCGGCTGTCATCGGGGTGTCCTCCGGCGCCGCGGTCGGCGCGTGCGCCGTCATCGTCGCGGGCGTGTCAGCGCTGGGGAACTTCACGGTCGCCGCCGCTGCTTTCCTCGGCGGGCTGCTGACCACGATGCTGGTCTACCTGCTGTCCCGCTCCGGCGGCCGCACCGAGGTGATCACGTTGGTACTGACGGGAATCGCGGTCAACGCCTTCGCCATGGGCGTGATCGCGTTCCTCACGTTCGTCGCCGACCCGCAGGCGCGGGAACAGATCGTGTTCTGGCAGCTGGGCAGCCTCAACGGCGCCACTGCCCCGGCCGTCGGCGCCGTGGTACCGCTGGCCGCCGCCGGCCTGGTGATCGCGGTGACAATGGCCAGGCGCCTCGATCTGCTCGCGCTGGGCGAGGGCCCGGCCCAGCACCTCGGGGTGAACGTGGAACGCCTCCGCCTGATCGTGGTGGTCGCGGTGGCGCTGCTCGTCGGGTCCGGTGTGGCGTTCGCAGGCATCGTCGGGTTCGTCGGCCTGGTGGTGCCGCATCTGATCCGGATGATCGCCGGCCCCGCGCACCACCGGCTGGTCCTGGCCAGCGCGCTGGGCGGGGCCGTGGTCCTTGTCGGTGCCGATCTGCTGGCCCGCACCGCCGTGGAGCACGCCGAGCTGCCACTGGGCATGCTCACCTCGCTGGTCGGTGGACCGTTCTTCTTCTGGCTGCTGCGCAGGACCCGCGCACGGCAGGGAGGCTGGGCATGAGGCTGTTCCGCAGAGCCACACCACCGGAAACCGTTACCCCGGGCGAAACGCTGGCCGAGCTCACCGGCGTCTCGGCCGTCCGCGGCCTGCGGCAGGTGCTGCGCGATGTGTCGCTGACCGTGGCGGCCGGTGAGGTGCTCGCCGTGGTCGGCCCGAACGGCGCGGGCAAGTCGACGACGATCGGACTGCTCTCGGGCGAACTCCCCGCGGAGGACGGCCAGGTCTCGGTGTTCGGACGGCCCATCGGCCAATGGCAGCCAGGCGAGCTGGCGCTGCGTCGCGCCGTGCTCCCCCAACAGTCCACAGTCGCCTTCCCGTTCACTGTTGCCCAGGTGGTGGCCATGGGCCGGGCGCCGTGGGCGCGGACGGACCGGACCGGCGAAGACGAAGCCGTCATCGCCGAGGCCATGTCGGCCACGGAGGTCACCGGTTTCGCCGAGCGCACGTTCACCACGCTCTCCGGCGGAGAGCGGGCACGCGTGGCGCTCGCGCGGGTGCTGGCCCAGCGCACTCCCCTGCTGATGCTCGACGAACCCACCGCCGCACTGGACCTGCGCCATCAGGATCTGGTGCTCCGGGTGGCCACGGCCAGGGCGCGTGCGGGCTGCGCGGTGGTCGCCGTGCTGCACGACCTGAACCTGGCGGCCGCCTACGCCGACCGGGTGGCGGTGATCGCCGACGGCCGGCTGACGGCGTGTGGCCCACCGGCCGCGGTCCTCACCCCGGAGCTACTCAGCGAGGTGTACCGGCGCGAGATCGAGGTCACGACCCATCCGCGGACCGGTGCTCCGCTGGTGTTGCCCTGACGTTCTCCTGTTCACCATGTCAGGTTCAATTGGGACAGACCGCGGAAGTAGAACTCGGGTGAGTAATCGGGCTTGTAATCGGGCGCCAGGCAGGCACCGGGAAGACGCTGAGCCAGGACGGTGAGCGCTTCGCGAGCCTCGGTGCGGGCAAGCGCACGACCGAGACATTGGTGAATGCCGTGGCCGAAGGCCATGTGCTGCTTGATGTTGTCCCGCCCAGGCTGGAACAGATCCGGCTCGAGGAACTTGGTCGCATCACGATTGCCCGCGCCGAAGAGCAACAGCACCTGCTCGCCCGCACGAATCGTCACGTCACCGATGGTGGTGTCGCGCAGCGCGAGCCGGGTCAGCCCGCGATGCGGCGCTTCCAGCCGCAGGACCTCCTCAAGCATCGGCGGGATCGATGCGGGGTCCTGGCCGGCTTTCCGCCACGGCGCGCCGCCGTCAGTGGTCAACATGACGTGAACCGCGCTGGTGATGGCGTCTTTGGTGGTGTGGATGCCGCCCGCGTACAGACCGCGCACGAACATCCTCATGTCCGGTAAGGATTCCTCGGCTGCGATACCGTCACCGTCGTACACCTCGATCAATGCACTGACCATGTCGTCCCGCGGGTCGGCTCGGCGCGCGGCGATCAGCTCGGCCAGGTAGGTCTCGTACTCGAGGAACGCCTGGGCCAGCTCCAGCTTCACAGCCGTACTGTTCGACGGCGCCATGAGCCCAAGGAAGGCGTTGTTCCAGGCGTGGACACGCTCCATGTCCGCCGCTGGCACACCGACCAATGTGGACAGCACTCGGTGCACGTACTCCAGTGAGAACTGCGAGACCAGCTCGATCTGACGTGCCCCGTCAGCCTCCGCCGAATCAACGAGCTCGTGAGCGACCTGTCGCATGTACGGAATGGCCGCGTTGATGCGTGGCCCCTGCACCACGCTCTGGCCGATCCGGCGCATCGTGGCATGCTCGGGCGGATCGGCCTGCAGGACACTCTTACCCGGTGGTCCCGCCGCGGCGAGCACCTCGAGTACCTCGGCGGGCACCATCTTGTCCAGCGGCGGTGCCGCGACACTAGACGAGAACGTGGCGGTATCCTCGGCGACCCTTTGGATATCGGCATAGCGCGTCACCAACCATGCCTGCACGAGATCGCTCCACACGACCGGCTGGTACTGCTGGGACCAGGCATAGAAGCCGAATGGGTCCTCGCGGTGCGGCGAGCGGGTCGGGTCGTAGTCGGTATCTACATTGGATACTTCAAAAACGGACTCGGTCATAGGAACGTCCCTGCTGGTGGGGCACGGTGGCCACGATGCCCCAGAGTCTGAACATTCCTGCTAACGCACCGAGTGCATTCCCCCTGCTGCCGGGAACCCGTGGAACCGCAGGCCGACGCTGAACTGAGACAGCGTCGGCAGCGCGCGGTACGGAGACGCTACGGTTTTTGTTCCTCGGCTGATCAGCCGCCGAGCATGGCGGTGTCGACCCCGGCTTCCTCGAACCGAGCGCGTGGTTCGGCCACCAGCCTGCGGCGGTCGAGGTCCATGATCCCGAGCGTCGAGGTGATCTCAGCGGACAGCGTGCCGTCGGCCTTGTAGATGTTGGTGTCCATCCGGAACGTCTTGCCGTCGCCGAACTTCACCTCGCAGGTCACGTCGACCACGTCCCCGTAACGCAGCTCGCGCCGGAAGCTGATGCGCGATTCGAGCATGACGGTGGCCAGCCGCGCCTTCTCCAGCTCGCCGTTGCGGCCGCCTGCATCCTCGATCAGCGAGGTCCGCGCGACTTCGGCGTACTGGTGGTACACCGCATGGTTGACGTGGCCAAGGCTGTCCAGCTCGTACTGCCGCACTTTGATCTGCACTCGGTAGGGTTCGCGCTCAGTCACGGATCCACTGTAGGTACATCGCAGCCGTGAATTCCGCACAAGGTGAGCAAGTCAGCTCTCGTAGAAGAGCCGTTCCACGATGGCGTGAGCCCGCCGCGTCGTGCGCCGGTAGAAGTCGAGGAACTCGCCCGGGTCCTCGTTAGCGGGGTACCCGAAGACCCTGGCCACGGCCGCCAGCTCGCGGCCGGATGTCGGCAGTTGGTCGACGGCCTTGCCACGCACCAACATGGCCACGTTGCGCGCCCGCGTCGCCAGTTGCCACGCCTCGAGCAGCGAGGCCACATCGTCAGAGCTGGCGAGTCCGGCCTTCGCGAGTGCCTGCAACGCCTCCGGCGTCGACGTCGTGCGTAGGCCCGGCACCTCGTGTGCGTGGCGGAGCTGCATGAGCTGCACAGTCCACTCGACATCGGCGAGGCCGCCCCTGCCGAGCTTGGTATGCGTGGTGGGGTCCGCACCTCTCGGCAGGCGCTCGGTGTCCACGCGTGCCTTGATCCGCCGCACCTCCCGGACCCGCCCGGCGTCAAGGCCACCCTCGGGATAGCGCACGGGGTCGATGTCGGTGATGAAACGGTCGCCGAGATCGCAGTCGCCCGCGACGAAACAGGCGCGCAGCAGTGCCTGCGCCTCCCACACCTCGCCCCACCTGGCGTAGTAGGCGCGGTAGGAGTCGAGTGTCCGTACCAGTGGGCCGGTGCGGCCCTCCGGTCGCAGGTTGGCGTCCACTTCTAGCGGCGGATCCTGGGTCGGAGCACCCAGCACCTGTCGCACCGTCTCGGCGACGGAGGTCGCGAACTTCAGCGCTTCGGCATCGCTTGCCCCGTCGTTGCGTTCGCAGACGAACAACACGTCGGCGTCGGAGCCATAGCCGAGCTCCTGCCCGCCCAGCCTGCCCATTCCGATCACGGCGAGCTTCGCGGGTTCCCCGCCGACCTCCGCTGCGCGTCGCCGGATCGCGGCGGCGAGTGCGCTCTGTAGCACCGCTCCCCACACCGATGACAGCGCCGCACACACGGCGGGAACATCCAGCAGCCCCAGCAGATCGGCGCACGCGACCCGGAGAAGTTCGTGCCGTCGCAGCGAGCGCGCGGTGGCGACCGCGGCCTTGAGGCCGGGTTGCCTGCGCGCGGCGGCTCGCAGGGACTTGGCGACCTCATCAGGGGAACGGCCTGCGAGCCGTTCGGGCTCGCCGAGCAGCTGCAGCACTTCCGGCGCCCGCGCCAGCAGGTCCGGCACCAGACGGGAGGTGCCGAGTAGAGTCGCCAACCGTTCCACGACAGCCGCCTCGTCCCGCAGCACCCGCAGGTACCAGGGCGTCTCGGCAAGTGCCTCCGAGACCTTCCGGTAGGCAAGCAGGCCACCATCGGGGTCCGGGGTGTCCGCGATCAGATCGAGCAGCACGGGCAGGAGTGTCTGCTGGATGGCGGCCCGCCGGGACACGCCTGAGGTGAGCGCTTCGATGTGCCGCAACGCTCCGTCGGGCGCCGCATAGCCGAGCGCCGCCAGCCTGCTCTTCGCCTGGGTGGTGGTCAGGCGCAGCGCCGCGGTCGGCACCCTCGCGACGGCGTCCAGCAGCGGCCGGTAGAACAGCTTCTCGTGCAGCCGTCGGATGCGCTGGACGTGCCTGCGGAACTCGGCGACGAGGATGTCGCTTTCCGAGCGGCCGCGCAGGGGGGCCACCCCGCTCGCGCGCGCAAGCCAGCGCAGCTGGGCGGTGTCCCCGGACTCCGGGAAGAGGTGGGTGCGGCGCAGCGCGCGCAGCTGAAGCCGATGTTCGAGGGTACGCAGGAACTCGTAGGACAGCCGCAGTTCGGCAGCATCGGCACGCCCGACGTAACCCCGCGCGCCCAGCTCGTCCAGAGCCTCCATAGTGGACGCCGAGCGAAGCTCCGGATCGGCGCGCCCGTGCACGAGTTGCAGGAGCTGGACCGCGAACTCGACGTCACGCAACCCCCCGCGGCCGAGCTTGAGCTCGCGGTCGGCGATGTCGGTGGGGATGTGCCGCTCCACCCGGCGCCGCATCTGCTGCACGTCGGCGACGAAGTTCTCGCGCTCCGCCGCCGACCACACCATGGGCCGCACGAGCTGGGCGTAGCGTTGCCCGAGTTCGGCGTCCCCGGCCGCTGGCCGTGCCTTGAGCAGGGCCTGGAACTCCCAGGTGCGCGCCCACTTCTTGTAGTAGGCCGCGTGCCCGTCCAGTGTGCGCACGAGTGCGCCTGCCTTGCCCTCGGGGCGAAGTGCCGCGTCGACCTCGAAGCAGGCCTTGCCGACCACGCGCATCATCGTCGTCGCCACGCGGGTCGCGACCTGGAGGTCGCCATCGCCGACGAAGATCACGTCGACGTCGCTGACATAGTTCAGTTCCCGGCCACCGCACTTGCCCATGGCGATGACGGCGAGCCATGCGGTGTCAGCTGGCCCGATCTCGTGCTCAGCGACGGTGAGGCCGGCGCGCAGTGCGGCATCGGCGAGCTCGGTCAGTGCCCCGGTGGTCTCCGCGAACGACGGCGGGTCCAGCTCCGGCTCCACGAGGTGGCCGACGTCGATGGCGGCGATCTCCATCAGCAGGCCGCGGTAAGCCTTGCGGAGCGCCTGTTCGGCGGGTGCGGCGGTCAGCGGCTCAGCGTCGTCCGGCCGCACCGCCTCGCAGAGAACCTGGGTGTAGTCGGCAACGGGGGTACACGTCGCATTGCTGAGGCGACGCCACTCGCCCGGCGCGCCGGCAAGGAAGTCGGCGATCGCGCTGGAGACGCCGAGCACGGCGATCAACCGTCCCCGCAGGGTCGCGTCGGTTCGCAGCGCCTCGGCCAGCTCGGGCCAGTCCGCGTGTGCGGTCTCGCGGAGCCGGTCCAGTGCCCGGAGGGCCAGATCGGGGTCGGCCGCGCGGGAGAAGGCAGTCAGCACGTGATCGCTGCCTCTGACGGGTCCCGCGTCGTCCCACCATCCCGCAGCACGGAGGTACGACTCGGCTCGATCATCGGTGAAGCCGAACCTCGCCGCGGACGCCGTCGGCCGAACGCTGTCTACCATCGGTTCTCACCGTAGCCGCAACCGCGGATGGGCACCTGCCAACCCGGCTAGGTGAGCGGCAGGGTACGGCGCTTGTCGGCGGCCGGCTCCAGATCGCCCGCTGCGAGGCGAGCGAACCGGTGGGCGAAGGGCCGCCATGTCTCTGCGATGTCGGCGTGCACCTCCGCCAGCGTCTCGTCGGAGAACGCGCTGTCCCGTGCCGTCGCGGCGACCTCGGGTGCGTCGGCTGCCCACTGCTTGGCCACGGCGGTCGTGGTCTCGATGTGGAACTGCAGGCCGTAGGCGCACCGGCCGAGGCGGAACGCCTGGTGCGGGTAACGCGGCGCGGAGGCGAGCAGTTCCGCACCGGGCGGCAACTGCTCGATGGCGTCGGCATGGAACTGCATCACGTCCTGCATCAGCGGCAGCTCCGCGAAGAGCGGGTCGATCCACGCTGCGTCCTTCTTCGCCACCAGACCGGGGCCGGCCTCCGGACCATCGCTGCCCCTGGCTACGCGGCCACCTGTGGCCACCGCCAGCAGCTGCGCGCCGAGACAGATACCCAGCGTGGGCAGGCCTGCGCCCGCGGCCAGGCTCAGCAGCCGTCGCACGTCCGCGAGCCAGGGGTAGCGGGTGTCGTCCTCGGCGTTCATCTGGCCGCCGAGGCACACCAGGCCCTGATAGTCGGCGAGCTCCGCCGGGAGTGCGTCATCTGGCAGCCGGCGCATGTCGAGCTCGGCCCCGGCTTCGATCAACCATTCACCGAGCGGGCCGGGCGGGTCCGTGGAATCGGGCTGGATGACCAGCATTCGTGGTGCACTCACCGTGCAAGAGTACGGGCGGCAGGGCCGGTGATGGCGAACTCTGGATACGACCCTCGCCTCTGGTATCCCATGCGCTCGTAAATATGGTTGGAAATCGGGTTCTTCTTGTCGGCGAACAGGACGATGTGCGTGTGCCCGCGAGCAGCCGAGCGACAT
Organism: Saccharomonospora sp. NPDC046836; assembly: GCF_040645195.1. Classification (NCBI taxonomy): domain Bacteria; kingdom Bacillati; phylum Actinomycetota; class Actinomycetes; order Pseudonocardiales; family Pseudonocardiaceae; genus Saccharomonospora; species Saccharomonospora sp. NPDC046836. The sequence continues at coordinate 473 of NZ_JBEYXW010000026.1, read as the reverse complement.
CCGGCGACGGCGTGCCGCCACCGAAGGAGGAGTGCGACTCCGCCAGCCGCGCCGCAAGCTGGGGTGCACCGGACGCGGCTACACCGCTGACGATCGCGGTGAGCGGCGCATCCCAGACGAAGGCGCCGCACACCTGTGAACCATCGAGCATGGTGGCGAGTGCGCCTGCCCGCCCTTTGCGCTGAACGCTGCCAAGGGCTGTGAGCGCGGCAGTGTGGCTAACTGGATCGCCCGCGTAGAACGGCCCGGCCTCTGCTGCGAATGTCCCGGTGTCGGTGTGCACTACAACGTCCACGTCGCCACCCTGGCAGAGTGGTCAGCAACCCGTCCAGACAATAAGAAAAGGGGGCTCGCCTGTGGCGAGCCCCCTTTTAAAGATTGTTCGGCGGTGTCCTACTCTCCCACACCCCCACGGGTGCAGTACCATCGGCGCTGGCAGGCTTAGCTTCCGGGTTCGGAATGGGACCGGGCGG